>CACAGG010000006.1 GCA_902531985.1 uncultured marine group III euryarchaeote | reverse complement strand
TTCAAGAATAAACTCTATCGCTGAAATAATGGCTGATGTTATTTTAGAGGAACAAGAGAAAAATGAATTTGATTTAGACATGATTGCTGGAATAACACATAACGGAATACCATTAGCTACAAGTATCTCTGATTTACTAGGATTAGATTTTGGTATGATTAGGCCTAGTAGAGACGGTACTGAAACTAATTATGCTTCAAATTACGCAGGACTTGATGGTAAAAATATCGTAATAATTGATGATGTCGTAAGTACTGGCACTACAACAAAAGAAGCTATTAATTTTGTGAAGAAGCAAAATGGAAATCCGGTTTTAGTAATAGTTTTAATTAATAAAAAGGCTGAAGATGATTTAGAAGGTGTACCATTAAGGGCTTTAATTAGGGCAAGACCGGTAAGAAACTGATGCACTGGGCTGATGTAGTCGCAGAAAAACTTTTAGAATCTGGAAGAAAGCAAGTTGTTTCTTCCGGCATAACTCCATCCGGGCCTATACATCTGGGTAGCATGCGTGAAATTTTGACTGCTGATGCTATAGTAAGAGCTGTAAATGACAAAGGTGGTGAAGCTGAATTACTCTATGTTGCAGATAATGCAGATCCTTTGAGAAAAGTTTACCCCTTTTTGGATGAAGAAAAATACAAATCATACGTTGGTAGACCGTTAGCTGAAATTCCGGCTCCAAAAGGAGATGGAAGTTATGATCAGTTTTTTCTTAAACCCTTTTTTCAAGCTTTAGAGGAAGTGGGAGTTAAGCCCAAAGTCATAAATAATTATCAATACTATAAAGATGGAAAATATAATCAATGTGCAAAAAAAATAATTGAAAATAGAGTGGAAGCAAGAGATATTTTAGAAAAAATATCCGGAAGACAACTTCCAAAACACTGGTTCCCATGGACATTTAAAGATATTAATGGAAAATTATGCAATGGTAAATTTATAAGATATGAGTGGCCATTTGTTTATTTTGTTAACGAATCAGGAAATGAAGTAAAAAATAATATTGAAAAAGGAGAAGGAAAACTTCCTTGGAGACTCGATTGGCCATCCAAGTGGAAAATATTGGGTGTTACTTTTGAAGCATTTGGAAAAGATCACGCTACTAAAGGTGGAAGCTTTGATACTGGTAAAAGAATTGTAAAAAATATTTTAGATTATGATGAGCCTCATCATATTGTCTATGAATGGATTAATCTAAAAGGAAAGGGAGCTATGCATTCGTCAACAGGTCTTGCAATATCTGCAGAAGAAATGCTTAGAATGGCACCCCCTGAAGTAATACGGTGGCTAATAATGCAGCCTCAACCAAATAGACATGTAGATTTTGATCCTGGACTGGGGTTATTGAACTCCGTTGACAGATATGATAGAAATTTACAAACTTACTACTCTGGAGAGTTGGAAGAAAATACATCAAGGGCTTTAGAACTAAGCCAAATCAAGACTATTTCTAAGAGTAAAAAACAGGCAATACCTTACAGGCATTTAGTAACATTAACACAATCAAAAGAAAATCATAAGGAAATAGAGAAAGCACTGATTCGAACCGGTGATATTACAAAATTAGACTCGGATGAAATTATTAACCTGAAATCAAGATTAAGCTGTATAGAAGGGTGGCTCGATAATTATGCACCTGAAAGTGTTAAATTTAAAATACAAGAAAGTGCGCCAGATGTTAATTTAAAATCTGATGAAAAAACATACATTAATAATTTAAAAGAAAAAATGACTTTAATTGATTGGAATCCTGAATCTATACATGATTCTTTTTATGAATTACAGGAATCCACTAATGTTCCTGCAAAAGAATATTTTAGAATTATGTATCTTATACTGCTGGGTAAAGAGAGAGGGCCGAGATTAGGATTTTTCTTGGCTACTATTGACAAGAATTTTGTAATAAAAAGGCTAAGTTCTTACTAGAATAAACTGTATTAAGAACCTAATTTGTAACAATTGTGGAACAAATAGTCGAATGTGTGCCTAATTTCTCTGAGGGAAGAGATAAAAGTATAATTGATAAGATTAAAAAAAGTATTGAATCTGTTGAGGGTATAAAGGTATTAGATGTTGATATGGGGGCTGATACTAATAGAACAGTAGTCACATTTATTGGTTCCCCAAAGAATGTTTCTGAAGCTGCCTTCATAGGCGTAAAAAGAGCATCCGAGTTAATTGACATGAGTAAACATCAAGGTGCTCATCCAAGAATGGGTGCTACTGATGTCTGTCCCTTCATTCCTGTTTCTAGCGTATCCATGGAAAAATGTATAGAAATAGCAAAGAAAACAGGGAAGCGAATTGCCGAAGAGTTAGATATTCCCATCTATCTTTACGAAGAAGCTGCAACAAATATTGAAAGACGAAACTTAGCAACTGTTAGATCTGGAGAATATGAAGGCCTAAAAAATAAATTAAAGGAAAAGGAATGGAAACCTGATTACGGCCGTAGAAAATTTAATGCTAAATCAGGAGCTACTGCTGTTGGTGCTAGAGAATTCTTAATAGCTTACAATATTAATCTTAACACAAATGACAGAACGTATGCCAATGAAATTGCATACGAGATAAGAGAAAGAGGCCGGTGGAAGAGAGAGGGTAATATTGATCCGTTTTATTACAAAGGAGAGGTTGTTCGTTTTGATAAAGGGAATTATCCGGATGGAAATAGTGATTTCATAGGTAAGACTTTTGAAGAATTAGCTACCTATTACAAAAAAGAATATGGCCAAAATTTGAGAAAAAGATATGAGAGTATAGGATTAGATCCGGATAATTTAGAAGGAATGCCAGTCTATAAGGATGGGAAATTTACACACGTGAAAGGATTGGGATGGATAATTCCTGAATATAATCGAGCTCAAATTAGCATGAATTTGACAAATTATAAAATTTCGCCAATACATGAAATTTATGATACAGCATGTAAGGAGGCTGAAAAAAGAGGAATACGAGTTACAGGTTCTGAAATTGTAGGTTTAATTCCATACGATGCAATGAAGAGGGCTGCTGAGCATTATCTTTCTAAAATGCACAAATCACCTGGATTACCAGTTCCTGATTTAATGAACGTTACAATTCAAAGTTTAGGTTTATCGGACGTTGCTGATTTTAACCCCCATGACAAGGTCCTTGGTATGCCAAAAACAAATGGAGAATTAGCAAATCGAGTTACTTTTGATTTTGTTGATGAAGTTTCAAGAGATTCTCCGGCTCCAGGAGGAGGCTCTGTAGCGGCATTGTCTGGAGCACTTGGTGCTGCATTGGGAACTATGGTGGCAAATCTTAGCACAAGTAAAGCAGGATTTGAAAAATACAAAGAAAAGCTTGCAAATATCTCAAGTAAGGGGCAAAAAACTAAAGACCAACTAGTGAAAGCCATTGATGATGACACTAGTGCTTTTGATGAAGTCATAAAAGCTATGAGAATGCCAAAAGATACTGAAGAAGAAAAAATACTAAGAAATGAAAAAATGCAAAAGGGATATAAAATTGCAACTTTAGTACCATTAGAAACTGTAGAATATTGTAAAGATGCACTTTACATTTGCAAAGAGATTTCTGAAATAATGGATGAAAGTATGTCCAGTGACGTTGGCTCAGGAGCTCTAATGGCTAATGCTGGTGCAATTTCTGCAGCATATAATGTCAGAATAAACCTGAAAAGTATCAAGGACAAGGAATTTTCTTTAACAACAACAAATAAACTTGAAACATTACTTAAAGATTGTAAAAATGAACTAAAACACATATTAAATAATGTTGAAAAATGTCTTTAAAGTATTATTTTGTTATCTTCTTAAAAACAAAATATACTATACCAAAAGCAATTATTATCAGCATAGATGAGTCTAGAATCCCACTATCAATTTGCTGCTCAAATTCTATTTCTTCATACTCTAAAGATTTAGTGGGATCATTAGGATAAGCATCTGAATTGTCACCAAATCCATCATTGTCTGTATCTTTCCACTCATTAGGATTATCCGGGAAAGGATCTGATGAATCACACACCTTATCACCATCTCTATCAACTGAACCTCTCTTGTCCTCAGGACAGGCATCTGTATTGTTTCCAATACCATCTCCATCTGTATCAATGTATTCGCTAGAGTCAAGAGGGAAAACATCAATTGAATCGTTGTAACCGTCTGAATCTGTGTCATTATTTGTTGGATCTGTGCCAATACTAATTTCGTAATTATCTCCCCAAGAATCGCCATCTGTATCGTATTGCTCACTCGAATTCAAAGGATAAGCGTCTGAATTATCTCCAATACCATCTCCATCCGTATCATTCCATTCTAAAGAGTCTAAAGGAAATGCATCCCCCGTCTGATTAAGTCTAAGTTTAGTTAATAAATTAAATTCAAAAACATACTTGTCGGTGTAATTATCGCCATCTGTGTCATTGGTAATTGGTGATGTCTTATAAACAAAATATTCATCATAATCATTTATCCCATCATAGTCCGTGTCTGGATTTGTAATATCTGTAACAAAACCATCAATACCAAAATAAGCCTCTTCACCATCACTTAATTTATCGCCGTCAGTATCTGTTGAACTAGGATTACTATATCTTAAACCATCATCAGGTCTAAAAAATTGGTAACTATTGCCAAAACCCTTAGGCTTCTTAAAAACATACATTATTTCATCATCACTTAATGCACGATTCCAAATTGAAACATGGTCTATTGTTCCATTAAGATATTCGCCATTTTGACCTCTACACATATAATTATAATTTGTTGAAGTTTTTATTGAAGGGTTGTCAATAATTTCTTCAGAAATTAGAGTACCATTAACATATAACTTAAGCTTTTTATCTGATTCACTGTAAGTTGCGGCTAAATTGTACCAAACACCCAAATCTGGCTGAATACTGTTATTTGTTATTGGTGAAAAATAATATTTACTTCCTGAATAAACTTTAAACTCAAAGTAACCTTCACTATTAACTCCTAGCCATGTTCGGCCATCGTTTACAGTACCTACTACGGTTGCAAAATCATCACTAAAATTAGTTATCTTAACCCAACTATTAACTGTATACTCTTTAAATTTAGATGAATCAAGCGAATTTGTTCTAACATAATCATCTACCCCGTCACAATTTACTCCGTTCAAGAATTTACCTGAAACTCTTTCAGAATTACCTAATACTTGATTAAGACTATTATCAACTAAATTGAAAACACTTGTTGGGTCAGTTCCGTCGAATTTCCAATATCCCTTTAAACTAATCTCATTTAAGGAAAATATTTTACTTTCAATCTGCCTATTATCATATTCATCAATATTTTTTATAGTATCATTGTCAAAATCTTCAAGCGTGTCATCAATCAATGGGTCTAATCCCCAATAATACTCCCACCCATCTGGTAAACCATCGCCATCCGAATCTTGGCTCTTAGGATCTGTTCCTGCATGGTATTCCATAGCATTAGTAAACCTCTCAGATTCGGAAACATATCCATTGGAATCTAAATCAAAGCCATCATAATCTGCATCTTGGGCGCCGTCCGATTTTTTCATAGGATCAAAACCGAGAGATACTTCATACCAGTCTGGCATTGTATCATTGTCTCCATCTAGTCTTGTAGGATCACTGGGCTTAATTGTACCGTTAGTTAAATCATAGGCAAATATTTCATTATAATCAGTTAATTGATGCTCGAAAGAGGGATCTTGGTAAAAGGTATCACCATCTGTATCTGATGTTAGAGGGTTTGTAAAATATTCATTAACTTCTTCACCGTCTAGTAAACCATCTGAATCTGTGTCATTATTTGTTGGATCTGTGGCTCCAAACTCCTCCGTAAATGGGACTAAAATTTGATTATATCTTTCATCAAAATCAGATATGCCGTCATTATCTGTATCTTGTTTCTTAGGATTAGTTTTGTATTTTTCTCCCTTGAAATTTGTCCATCCATAGTACTCCTCACCATCTATTATTCCATCTCCATCAAAATCGGGATTTGTAATACCTGTCTCTAATTTATAATCTATATAATCTGTTAAATTATCATTATCACTATCTATATCCTCCGTACCATAGAATGATAAGGACCAATTGTCAAATTGACGATCTGAACTACCTGCTGATACAGTATCATTGACCTTAAGTTTCCACTCACCAAAACTATTCTCTCCCCAATGAATTACTGAAGTGAATACCCAATCATGATAATCCGAATTAATGTCTTGATTATTCTCTCTAACTAACTCAGACACTATACCATTAGGGGATGTAAGAAACACATTTAGGTCTCCGCGATCACCATGAGTCAAATTTACTGTAATTTCTACAGTCTCTATCCAAATGCCTCTATCAACGAATAATGATGATGTAACGCCTTCGTTATTATTATCTAATATTAATTGATCAACAAGAATTTTAGAGGTTCTAAGATTAACTTCTTCCTCAACATTTTCCCAATCTTCGGCCAAATTAACTGCTGCATTTGCATCTACTAAACCATAACCATATGCGTGATTATAATTCCTATTCACTTGGGTTTTAAACCAATCATCTGAATCTCCAATTTTCCTTGAACTTTCAACTAAAATATGTTGTACATCTCTCCATGTAAGGTCTGGATTGGCTTCTAGCATAAGTGCTACAACTCCTGAAACCATGGGCGTTGTAACTGAAGTTCCACCAACAACTAAACTATAATCTTCGTTGGAATTTCCTCCTTCCCCTACTATATCTGCTGAATAAATGGCTGCATCTAAAAATTCTGACTCATTATGTGAAGGGGCTGAAACTAGAATGTTAGATCCAAATTCTGAATATGAAGTTTGTTTACCTTGCCAATTTAAAGCTCCAACTGCGATAGTGTATCTACTATTTGCATACGCATCTTTGTTTGAATAATCATTATTACTTTGACCATTACCATTAGACCACACATAAATTGATCCAAGACCACCTCTCCCTTCAGCTACACCTACTTCTAAAGCTGCCATCGTCAAAGGACCCATAAATCCTAGTGTTTTGCCATCATCAACTGGGCCCCAACTATTAGAATAAATATCAATATTTTGTGATTGATGTGACAAAGCTTGAGATATAGCTAAATCATTCAAAGTATATTCTTCCTCATATGGATAGCTACAATCTCCCGCTACCAAACGAATTCCAGCTATACTAGAATTGTATGCAACTCCTGCAATACCTATCTCATTATCACCTTTACCTGCAGCTATTCCTGAAACTGCAGTCCCATGCCAATCAATAATGTCGCTATCGTCATAAGAGTCTACAGGCATAACATCTAAATCATCTTCACAAAAATCATAACTGTAGCCACTATTAAAATTTGGAGATATATCTGAATGAGTATAATCTATACCATCATCTACAATTCCAATTACAACACCATCTCCTGCATATTCATCCCAGACATTGGCGACATTTAGATCAATACCTGCAGTTCCGTTATTTTGTCCATTATTATCAAGATACCATTGTTTTGAAAAATTTGAATCATTAGGTTGATATTTCAAACTGACTTCTTTTTCAATCAAAGGATAATAATTCCAAAGATAGCCTTTGTCATTTATTTCAGCCAAATAATTGATTGCAACATCTCCAGTTTGGAAAGTTAAAATCCAAATACCACTAAGAATACTGAATTCTTCTATATTATCAATTAAAGCTAAATCCATTAAATTATCTAAATTTTGAATGCAATAAGGATAATTAAACAAAACTACCCATTGTTTGCTCAAATAAATTTGTGAAGGGCTGTATTGATCTAAATTTGACTCTTTTTGGAATGCAGCCTTTACATTATCTGAAAATGTTTTAGGGCCACATTCTGAAGAACCACTTTCTACGATATTTGCATTATTATCAACAGATGAGATTTGACCTACATCTGTAAAACTCATCAGAATCGTGCTAATGAGAAGTGCAGCCACAATATAGGCCTTCATGATGTTGTAAAAGAGGGGCGTTCTAAAGCCTTTCAGAATGATAAATTCTGATATTCTGAAAGCGATTCGGGATTTACTAATGCATCTTTATTCTTTACATCTTTACCAATAATAGTGGAAAGTACTGCCTTTTCTACTTTTTTACCACTTATTGTGTATGGTATTTCAGAAACTGAAAATATATACTTCGGAATATGACGAGGGGTAGTCATCGATTTTATTTTATTTCTAATATCATACTCTAAATCAGAATCTAATCTAATGTTATCTGCTAATTTAACACACAATACTATCTCCACATCTCCCAAATTTGGTTTCCCAACAACTACTGAGTCTTCTATTGACTGCAGTGTTTCTATTGCACGGTATATTTCAGCTGTACCTATTCTAACGCCCCCCGGGTTCAACGTAGTATCGCTTCTGCCATAAATTATAGCTCCTTGATTTTTTGTTATTTCAACATAATCACCATGAGTCCAAACACCTGGGAATTCGTCAAAGTAGGCATTGTGATATTTTGATCCGTCTTCATCATTCCAAAAGCTAACTGGCATAGATGGGAACGGTTTTGTACAAACTAATTCACCACTTTGCTTAATAATTGAATTTCCGGTTTCATCCCAAGATTGAACGTCCATTCCTAGCTGAGGACATTGAATTTCTCCCCTGTAAACAGGCAAGATTGGAGAACCTGCTAGAAAACAACCAATTATGTCTGTACCTCCTGAAATAGAGGCCAAATGTATATCTGAACTAACATTCTCATAAACCCAATCAAATTGTTCTGGAACTAAAGGTGAACCTGTTGAAAGTACTGATTTCAAGGCTGAAATATTTGAAATTTCCTTTGGCACTAAATCTTCGTTTGCACAAGCACTCAAAAATTTAGGACTTGTTCCAAAATGTGTTATTCCTGCTCGTTCGACTAAATTCCACAAAGTCCCCATTCCTTGGTAACTAGGGCTACCATCATACAAAACAATAGTCGCTCCGGATGCCAAACCAGATACTAACCAATTCCACATCATCCATCCGCAAGTGGTAAACCAAAACAAAGTATCTCTGCCTTTTTGTATATCACATTGGAGCTGATGTTCTTTTAAGTGCTGAATTAGCGTTCCTCCAGCCCCATGAACTATGGATTTTGGGGGGCCTGTAGTTCCTGATGAATACATTATGTAAAGTGGATGATCAAAAGGTAATTGTTTGAATTTAGGCATCTCTAAATCGTGTGACAATAAAGTCTCATAATTGACAACTGAGGGATGATTTAAATTGTATGATAAAGAAACAAATTCAATACATATTGTATGCTTGAGACTATCTATCTCATTTAATACTCCATTTATTTTTTTTTCTAAACTGAACGTTTTCCCATTATAATTATAACCATTTGCAACAATTAATATTTCAGGCTTTATTTGTCCAAATCTGTCTATAACTCCCTGAGATCCAAAATCTGGAGAACAAGAAGTCCATATCGCTCCGGATGAAGACACTGCCAACATCAAAATAACCGTTTCAACGCAATTAGGAACAAAAGCTGCAACTCTTGTTCCTTCTTTTACACCTAATTTGTCTAATCCCTTCTGTACTGAAGCCACTGCCCTATTCAATTCTGCAAAGGTATAGGATTTATCGGCTCTTCCTTCTGCCACGCTGATTATAGCTGTTTGATTTGATTCGCCAGAAAGTAGATTTTCTGCATAATTAAGTTCAGCACCTTCAAACCATTTTGCTCCAGGCATGACTGGATTCGTTAAAACTGAATCGTAATTCTTAGAATGGATTATACCGGAAAAATTCCAAAACTCTTCCCAAAAATCTTCCATATTATTTATAGACCAAGAGTGAAGTGAAAAATAATCATCAAATTCCTCTGAAGATTGCTCTATGAATTTAGTAATAAGGCTAGATTTCTTTCGCTTTTGTGATGGACTCCATAGTATATTATCCATTAATTAATGATATGCAAGGTAGTTAAAAAATTAAATGAGTACTCTAAAGCATTCCTGCTTTCTGAATTACCATTAATTGTTCTGTTGTTAATTTCTCACCTGCGAGGAACTTTGCAAATAGATCCTCTGCGCTAGCTGCGCTAGCTTTTTGATCTGCAGAACTTCCGGTTCTACCTTGGGATGCAGTCATTCTGTCTATCTCTTGCATTCCTCTAAGATACTCAATATACTCATTGTGAACTTCATCTGCTTTTTCTTTAGCTTTTACAAATAATCTTTGAGCTGCATCTGCCTTTCTGCGTGTTTGACGGTTAGTTCTCAATGAATCTTTCATGGAATGATGTGCTGCTTGAGCTTCTTGTCTACTCTTTTGCATTTTCTTGCCTAGTTCTCTTCGGCTATTCTCTGCTTCTCTAAACTTATCTCGAGCATCTAAAACTTCAGAATCGGTTTCAATTAGATTATCATGCTCTTTAATCTTATTTTGAAGTGAACCAATCTCATCAACCAAAGCTCTTTCTTTATCAGTAGTTAAAGGAGTCGTCATTTGTTTTATTTCTAATTCTTGAATTTGCTTTCTCAAACGAGAAACTGGAGGTAAATTACGTCCTGAAAAACGTTTGCGTTTTAATCTTAAAAAAGTGTCTTTAAGACCATTAACTATATCGGAAACTTCACGCCTTTCATCTCTTATTTGGCCTACTTCTACATTGAGTCCATTTCTTCGATCTCTGAATAAATGTACATTATCCATATGCTCTTTGGCTTTGGTATTCAAGTCATTACGCTCAGCTGCATGAGTTTGAGATTGAAGATTTAATTCATCTCTCTTAATCCTAAGTACTTCAGCCTCTTTGTGATATTTCTTTCTTAACTCTCTTAATTGGGTACGGGAAAGACTTTCCAATTCTTCTATAGAAAACAATGGTTCAACATCATCTTCTTCACTACTTTCCACTTCTGGAGATTCATCAGTTTCCTTTTGGTTGGAGGCAGTCAATCTTTCAACAAGATCTGATTTCTTTCCAGATATAGGTAAACCTAACTCTTTTAGTTTTTCCTTCAGTACTCCTACTGTTAAATCACTGTAATCTAGGGCGTTTTCTGCAGAGCTTTCGCTCTCATCGGAAGACTGGTTGCCTTCTGTTGCTGCAGGGGCTTGAGTTTCCTGCTCGGAATCCATTGAACTTCATATGGGGGATTAAACCCACATCAACCTCAACCGAAAAGAGCACCAAGGCCTGCGGCAGTATCTTCTTCGCTTGCTTCTTCTTCTTCTTCTTCTTCTTCTTCAGCTGGTGCCTCTTCTGAAGATGCGGCAGCGGCAGCTGGTGCGGCGCCTGCAGCTGGTGCGGCGACGGCGGCTGTAGCCATTGCTTCCTCAATATCGACTCCTTCTAGAGAAGCTACAAGAGCCTCTGCCCTTGATTTATCTGCCTTGATGCCTGCGGCCTTCAAGACTTTCTCGACGCTTTTTGCGTCAACCTTTGCTCCTGCTGAATGCAGTAACATTGCCGTATAGACGTATTCCATTTTTTTTGCCTCCTTTTTATTATCCGAATAATGCTCCAAGGCCTGCGGCCGTATCTTCTTCAGATACTTCCTCTTCCTCTTCGTCATCTTCATCCTCTTTATCTGAGGATGATGCTTCTTCCACTGGTTCTGGTGCGGCTGCGGCTGCAGATGCAGCACTACCCAACATTTCTTTCAACTCATCATCGACTCCCTCGCCGGCGTGGCCTGCAACACCAAGCATTGCACCATGCGCTTTAGAGAGTAGAGCCTTGATTGTTGACTCAGAGGGATATGCCGTTGAAACTGCTACAGCCAAAGCATCACTATATGCTTTAGACAGCAACGGTTGCATTACAGATCCTGTGAAATAACGTGTATTGAATGCAAGATTGAATGACTGAGCTGTGGCAGATTGTATCATGCTACGGAACTCATCCATATCTATGTCAAGAACATCTGAAAGGTAGAATGTTTCTCCATCAAATGCTCCTAACAACTGCATTCCAACAGTTATCGGATAAATTTCAAGTTTGTCAAGTGCGGCAGCTACTTCGGCGCTAATAACTTCACCTTCAGCTACAGCTGTATGTTTTTTCCTAATTACGATTTTTCCTTTTTCAATAGCTGCAGGGAAACCTGCATTTTGGAAATCTCCAACTATAGGTCCTGCCGGAAAAGCTGTTGGACCCTTATCAAGAACTATATTATATGAGGCGATTTCTCCACCTTTAGCAGGAGCCATCGTCTGAGATTCTAACAACATTTGGAAAATTTTAAATGGGCTCTCATCAGAAGAAAGTAAAGCTAATTGACGGGGTGCAAAAGCATCAACAACTTGGTCAATACCTTTTTTATTTTTGGATGCTTCAAAAATGGCTAATTTTAAAAGTCTGTTACGAGACATTCTTAATTTTACACCCATTTCTCTCAAAGAAGCTCGCATAGTGAGCATTGATTTCGCTCCAATACCTGTAACATCAACAAGACCTACCACATTAGCTCCTTCGACAAATTTCTGTATATCTGAAACTTCGCTACGTTTCCAATCTGCTACAAATGCTTCAGGTTTCATCCTAACCTCACCGCCTTACCCATTGTAGTTTTTACCCAAATTGATGCTATATTGTCTGAACCTCTATCGAGAGTAGATTCAACACGCTTCAAAATAGTTTCAAGATTCTCAGCTAATTGATCCTGTGACATAGAAACGTTACCAAACGGTACATGGAAAGTTGGACGATCCTTCGACCTTACAGGAACTAAGTTAGTCAAACTGTTAATAATTCTTTCAATATCTGCTTGTGGAGGAATAGGTCTAGGCATTTTTCCACGGGGACCTAATACAACACCAAGACTTTTACCAATAGTAGCCATTAATCCGGTTTCTGCAACAAAGAAATCAAATTTATCAGCTAATTTTTTAGCTTCTCTTTTGTTTTCAGAAAGATCATCTATTTGCTCTGGACCAAGAACTGTATCTACTATCTTTTTAGAAATAACTGCCATTTCACCCTGTGCAAAAACTGCAACACGTGAAGGCCTACCTCTTCCGTGGGGAAGAGCCACCTCTGCATTAATCCTCTTTTGAGGATTTTGTAAATCAACATCACGAAGATTTATTGCAACTTCTACAGTCTCAACGAACTTACGCTCCTTATCTGATTTGAGAGCATCCTCAATTACTTGATTTACTTTGTTTGATGCGATGGTTTCACCTCCGTAGTAAAGCGAGATTACATCTCTGCTACGGCATCTCGTCGGAAACATGGGGATATATAAAATTATTTAATTTTTCAATTGATATCTTTAAGTACTTGTTTTACAAATAAGGTTTGATACCTGTGATAAAGGCAACAAACGTCGTTAAACAATATGGCAATCTCAAGGCATTAGATGATTTTTCCATAGAAATACCTGCAGGCAAAGTGGGAATTCTGGGTCCTAATGGTGCAGGAAAAAGTACGTTTGTTAAAATTGCTCTTGGATTATTAACTCCAACTAGCGGAGAGATTACTGTGCTAGGTGAAACTCTAACTAAAAATACTACTGAGATTCGTAGAAAAATTGGCTATATGCCAGAGCACGACTGTATACCTAACGAAATGACTGGTGTTGGATTTTTGATAGAAATGGGTATGGTTTCCGGAATGAGTGTAGCTGGAGCTACAGAAAGAACTCATGAAATTTTAGGACATCTTCGAATGGGTGAAGAGAAGTATCGGCTGATTGGTGAATATTCTGGAGGCATGCGTCAAAAAATAAAACTAGCTCAAGGCCTAATTCACGCGCCTGAAGTTATATTTTTAGATGAGCCTACGTCTGGACTTGATCCTAATGCCAGAAGAGAAATGCTGGAAACAATAAATGGATTGACTGATGTAAGCAACACTAAAGTTTTGCTTAGCACACATATCCTTCAAGATGTTGAGACTGTTTGCGACTCCGTCATAATTGTCAAAGATGGTAAACTACAAATGCAAGAAGACGTCAAAGCCATAGTAGGTGAAAAGAGTAATTTCGTTCGAGTAAGGATAGGAGGGGGATCTGAGAATTTTATTTCCGAACTTAAAAAGAAAAAAATTACGATAGAAGACGATGGCCGTGCACTGATAATACCATATGTAGACAACTCAACCTATGATGATATTATCGATGCTTCTGTGAAAAGTAAATGCTCGTTGTATGAAATGGAAAGGACATCACAATCGATGGATAGTGTTTACCAGGAGATAGTTGAATGAAAGGAAAAGCCCAGCTGTCAAATCGCTTTAGAGATTTTGATGCAAACCTAACAACAAGACCTTGGATAGTTCTTGGAATGGGTTTAAGAAAATTTAATAATTTATTAACGCTAAGAACATGGAACGGTATTGGTATAAATTTGATGATAGCTGTTGTTTACCTATTAACTTTTTTTAGATTCATATTATTCATTGAGCCTGAAGATTATCCTTGTGTAGATCTTAATGATGAGTATCAAAGATGTGTTCCGCTTGATTTTTACGGTGATTTGTTAGGAAATGCTGGTGGTACTAAACTCTTTCTAATTGCAATCGCGGCAACTGCAAGTGGTGGCATTATCGGAAATGATATGGCGAATAAATCTATTCATTTATATCTATCAAGACCAATAAGCAGATTAGATTACCTTATTGCTAGATTCATTCCAGTTTTTATTTTATTGTTGTTAGTAACTGCATTACCAAATTATATGATTCTAAGTTCTATGTGGTCAGGCAATGGCCTAGAAGCTTCATGGTTATTAGACAGAAAATGGCTAATTGTCAATATCATGCTTCAAGGAATACTTTACTCAGGAGCATATTCTATAATTGGATTAACATTTTCAACACTAATTAAAAAAGAAGGAATAGCTTCAAGTACTTTTTTTCTGTTCGTTTATGGTACTTCTTTAGTATGTGAGACTTTCTTTACAATTTTAAATGCATTTGGTATAGATGAAGCTGACTACATACTGTTGCTATCAATAAATCATGTAGTTGATATGTTGAGCTATTTGATCTTCGATACCAAATACTATGTCATAGCATTCTTTGAACCTTGGGAAGTCGATATTGGAAGTATAGAGCTCTTTGCAGTTTTTACTTTTATTTTTACAGGATGTGCTGGTTTCATGTATTGGATGATTCAACAAATGGAGGCTAATAAATGAATATAAAACTTGAACAAGTTACTAAAAATTACGGCGATGTACAAGGAATTTCAAACATAAATTTAGAAGTCAACAAGGGTATAACTGGAATACTAGGTCCAAATGGAGCTGGTAAATCAACCACAATGAAAATAATTTTAGGATTATCTAGACCATCAAGAGGTAGAGTGACAGTTGATGGAAGAAATCCTTTTGATGATTGGGAGTTAAAGAAAGATTTTGGCTTTGTCCCTGAATATGACTGTTTTTACGAACATATGTCTGGTCTAGAATTTGTGAGCTATTTTCTTAGAATGCATGACTGCCAAAAAGAAGAAGCTGAAGAAAGGGCAATAGAGGCTCTTTCAGAATTAGGATTAGAAGAGGCCATGGAAAGAAAGATTAACACATATTCAAGAGGGATGAGACAAAAAACTAAAGTTGCAAGAGCAACTGTATTTAATCCTGAAGTACTAGTTATGGATGAACCCTTCCAAGGTGCAGATCCTACTACAAGAATACTACTTATGAAAAAGATGACTGAATGGGCTGAAAATGGTAAAACTATTCTAATTTCAAGTCATATTTTACATGACATCCAAAGCCTAACTGATAATATTGCTTTAATCAATAATGGAAAAATGTTAGCCCATGGAAACCGTCATGAGATAAGAAATCTAATTAATGTGCCAAGACCAATAAGTATAGTTCCTGTAAAGGATGGAAATTTAAGAAAATTAGCTAAAAGACTTTTAGATGAAAAATGGACTAAGGCAACTTCAATCGATGAAGATACCAACGAATTAACTGTAGAAACTACTCAAACAGAGGATGTATATTTAGAAATACCAAAAATCCTTCAAAAAGAAAAAATAACTGTTGAAAGAATATATTCTGAAGATGATTCTCTAGACTCATTATATGCAAAATTAGTGGAAGGTCATCAATGGAAATAATAGATAAAATTGGAAAGCTGCCAGATACAGTTCAGTCCTTTGCTAAGCGATCAAAAAATTTATTTCCACCAATTGCTAAAAATTGCATATATCGATTATTGGTGAATAAAATCACCTGGATAGTAGTAGCAATACTCTTGCTTCCATGTGTATTAGGTGTAGTAATATATTTTCAAACTGATGAAGATAGGCAGGTTCAAGAATCTAACGGTGAGAAAATATATTATGATGAAGATGGAGATTTAATACATGAAGATGCAAGAGAAGAATTTCTGAATATATTTGATTTATTTGTTATAAGTTTTGTAGCTATAATAATGGCTATAATTTTTAGTTCAGAATTAATCAATGAGGAATTTGAAAATAAAACAATGCAACTATTAAGAACAACGCCCATACATCCTTTTGAAATTATACTCCATAGATATTTGGCTGGAGTAATTTCCATGTTCGCTATTTTAGGTTTAAACGCAATTATATTTTACTATACTGTCATGATGCCCTCTGGGACGCATGGAATTCTCGAAAACTTAGATGTTCTGCTCATGGTTTTACAAATTTTGCTATTTGAAAGTTTAGCATTTATCGCAATTTTTTGTGTTTTTACCACATATTTAGAAAAGCCTTATCTGGTTGGAATAATTTATTGGATTGTATGGGAAAGCTTCGTTTCTACTCAAAATTATCAGCAATTAACCATAACTCACTATTTGAATTCAATGATTTTTGACTCGACTAAAGCAATGGGATGGGATGTAGAGGCAAGTGATTTTAATTTAGTAAATAGCAATGAGCAAGTAATTGCTACGGAACCGTTTACTGCAATGCTAGTTATAGTAATAGTAGCGATACTTTCACTTATTTTAGCTTCGAGAGGAATAGCAAATAGACAATTCTAAAGTTTTATTAAAAGGTCAAAATAGGACGAATGCCCATGGCTAAAAGAGATTATTACGAAATTTTGGGAATTGCAAAAGACTCCGACGAGAGAACTATCAAGAAAGCATATCGTAAGTTAGCTAGAACTCACCACCCCGATGCTAGTTCAGAAAGCCCAGAGGTAGCTGAAAAAAAGTTCAAAGAAATATCTGAAGCCTATGAAGTATTAGCTGATGCCGATAAAAGATCGAGATACGATAAGTTTGGTCACAAGGGTGTTGATTTTGATGGCGGCGGATTCTCATGGGATCAATTTAGCCACGGTGCTGATATTTCAGACCTTTTTGGTCAATTATTTGGAGGTGGACAAAGAGGAGGCATGGGTGATATCTTTGGTCAATTCTTTGGTGGAGGTCAAAGAGGTCCTAACAATAGAGGTGATGATCTCCGATATGATGTCACTATGACTTTAGAAGAAGCATACAAAGGAATTACCAAAGAAGTTGAAATTCCAAGAGATGACATCTGCAAAAAATGTTCAGGATCTGGTGCTGCTGAAGGAGGAGTTGCTAGAACTTGTAACACTTGCCGAGGCCAAGGTATCGTACAACGAATGACAAGGAGAGGATTTATGTCAACTGTAAGTACGGATACTTGTTCAGATTGTAACGGAACTGGAAAAACTATTGACAAACCATGTAGGGACTGTAAGGGTTCAGGAATTGTCTCAATTAACAAGAAAATAAAATTGCAAATCCCTCCTGGTGCAGATCACGGATTTAGATTGAGAATGCGAGGACAAGGAAGTGCAGGACCCAATAACGGACCAAAAGGGGATCTGTACATAGTTGTGAATGTCAAAAAACACGAAATTTTCCAAAGACAAGATAATGAAATCATATTGGATTTAGAAATAAGTCCAGCCCAAGCTGTGATTGGAGATAGCCTAAGAGTTCCAACTTTATCAGGTAATGTTAAACTAAAAATACCTTCAGGAACTCAATCCGGTGACGTGCTTAGATTAAAAGGAAAAGGAATGCCAGATATTTCGAGACCTAGTCTCGTTGGCAGTCAACATGTAAGAATAAATGTTAAAGTACCCAAACCTACTGGTAAAACAAGGAAACTATGGGAACAATTAAGAGATTTAGACTCGGAAAAACCGTCGTTTCTGGACAGGATAATGGGTAAATTTGGCTGAAGACGAAGATTACGAACAAGATAGTGAAGCATATCGCAAATGGAGGAGTGGTGAGGATAATGACAGATATGCATCATCAAAAACTCCCTCAGAAACAGGTGCAAGAAGTGGAAGCTATACTACACCTAAATCTGAAAACGATGAATATACTCCTCCGGATGAGGATGATAATTCTGAGAAACCACCCTGGTATGTTTGGGCGTTTCTTATTATTACAACTATTCCTTTTCTTATTTTTGCAATTGGTTCTGCTGACTTCCAATTTGGTGACGGAGAATCAGATGGGAAAAATCCTAGTGAATGGCCTTCTGTTGAAGGAACTATAGAATATACACGCGTTGAAGATAAATTCATAACCGAAGAATATTGTGAAGACAGAAATAATGATGGATATTTTGACGACGATGAATGCTGGAAAGACTTTGTTTACGTCGCTGAAGTATCTTACATCTACACTGTCGAGGACACGAGTGATGTAAATGGCCAAGAAGGTTGTGAAGGTTGTTACTATGGAGAAATAGTAGAATTATGGGAAAGTCACTGGGTAGACGTTCTAAAGAGTGAGGGAGAGGATAAATTATTCCAAGAATTTATCAATGCAACGGATGAGCGCTTGGCAGTTAACTCTACAGTGAGAATATTTTACAATCCCGAAAACCCTGGCGAGGTATATAGTGAGTTTGGAGAAGTAAATGAAGACGCTGAGAGTGTATTTTTCCTCATAGGTGCTGGTGCAATGTGTTGTACTTTAATAGCTGTTATTGGTATTTTTTTAGGAACTGCTCAGCGAATTCGAGGTATTGGTGAAGATTACGAACCAAATCGTGGGGGTTCTTTTGGAGTATTTGGATCTGATAACAACCGTAGTGGAAGAAGAAATAATCGAGCCGTCAGGAGAAGTGGAGGAAGTAGTCGTAGCGGCGGTGGAGGAAGAAGTGGTAGCGGAAGCCGAGGTGGCGGCGGCCGAAGTAGCGGTGGAAGCCGAAGCGGTGGCGGTGGTCGAAGACGTTGATTCTTAATCCATTCAAATATTATTCCAAAAAATACAAAGAACGTGATCTAAACTCAAAACAACTGGCTAAGATGATGAATCGTTGGCCTCCATCAATAGCTAATAGAATTAAAGTTGTGAGTATAAGTGATGATTTTATGAAAGCTAAAATGATTATTACACAATCATGGCTCAATAGTGCCTTCGACAAGATAATGTTTGGAGGAACTACATACTCTGGAATGGATATGTACTATGGAATGGCCCTACCTTTAATTTTGAGTAAAAAAGGAATTGATGCCTATGTTTTTACAAAAGAAGCGAATATCAAATATCTCAAAGCTGTGAAAAGTGACTTGACTGTCATCTTTGAGTTAACAAAAGAAAATATTAACTCATACGTCAATGGAATAAATCAGAATAACAAACATGAAGAATGGCTAATTGTAAAAGGCTATGACAAGGAAAATGAACTTTGCGCAGAGACAAAACTATTAACTTATGTCAGAAATTGGCCAAGAAGCAGTAAAGATGAAAATTAATATTGATTCAGATATCAAAAAAGCAAAGACTTTACCTTCAAAATTTTATTATAGTCCTAAAATTTATAAAAGATTAAAAAAATTATTTGATAGAAGTTGGCAATTTATCGGAGACAAAAGTTTACTGGAAAAAAATAATGCTCATCCTGATATTTTACTTGAAGGCATGGTAAATGAACCGTATGTATTAACAAAAGATAATGAAGATATTAGATGCTTATCTAATGTTTGTACTCACAGAGGAAATATAGTTTGTGAAAAAGCCTGTAAAACTAAATCTTTGGTATGTGGATACCATGGAAGACAATTCCATTTAGATGGAAAAATAAAATTCATGCCTGAATTTAATGAAGTAGAGAATTTTCCGAGTAACGAAGATAATTTGCCTGAGATCGAGATGGATTTTTGGAAAAATCTAATATTTATAATAAATAAAAAAAGATGTGAATTGTCTGAACTAATTGGGCCAATGGCTGAAAGATTAGATTGGTTACCTGTAGATGAATTTGTCTACAGACCTGAACTATCAAGAACCTACAAAGTGAATGCAAATTGGGCACTCTATTGCGATAATTATTTGGAAGGTTTTCACATTCCATTTGTTCATAAAGATTTAAACAAAGAATTAGAATATGAAGATTATTTTACACAAGGAATTGACAATACTGTATTGCAAATAGGCATTGGCAAAGATGATGAGAATACCTTTGATTTACCAAAAGAACATCAGGATTATGGTAAGAATGTTTCAGCATATTACTTCTTTTTGTTTCCTAATATGATGTTCAATTTTTATCCTTGGGGCTTATCAATAAATGTAGTAAAACCAAAGTCTCCTGAATATACAGAAATAGATTATTTCACTTATGTTTGGAAAGAAGAATTAATGGAAAAAGGAGCTGGGGCTGATTTAGATAAAGTTGAACTGGAGGATGAAGAAATTGTAGAATCTGTCCAGAAAGGTGTTAAGTCCAATTCTTATGACAGAGGAAGATACTCTCCTAAAAGAGAGATCGGAGTTCATCATTTCCATCTGTTGTTAGAGAAATATTACAATTAATTAACGACGTTTAAACATCCTGAATTCCATTAATCTATCAACCAAATAAATGGAACCTGGATATTTCTTAGGCATTCTAAGTTTCAAAAATGGAATTGTCCCTATACTTCGACCTATTCCTGATATCAAAAATATTGTGAAAATAGCACGCCAAGTCTGATCTGAAGAGCCAATCAAAGCAAAATTCATCAAACTATCAATTAAGAAAAGTGAGCCTGAGAAATCTTCCAGATAACCTGCCAAGTATCCTCCAGCTAGGGCACCGAAAAAAGTAGTTATTCCAATTCTCGAATTATAATAACTAAAGTAAGCTGCCCTCTCTTTGTTAGGTGCTAAATCTAGAATTAAAGCGTTCTGAGTTATAAGAAAAGCACTAAAACAAGGCCCTAAAATTAAAATCTGTAGTGCAAGCATAACTTCTATCGTTGGAAAGAATGCATAAATGAAGGGTAAAATTGCAAAGCCTATTCTACTCATAATCAATACAGGTAAAGGTCCAACTCTATCTACAATCCGCCCCATAATTGGCTGAAATGCCATTTCTGAAACTGCTCCAACTAAACTAAAGGCCACTAGGACCATGTTATCAACTTCTAAAACATCAATCAAAATCATCGCAAATAAAGGCCAAATTAATGACATATTCAGGGTATAAAATGCCTGAGCATTTACAAAACTACGAAATGTATCTGAATACTCTTGCTTGTCATTATCCGATAATTGCACATCCTCAATTTTGTCTGGATCTCTGTAAGGGACTCTGATTAGAATTAAACCGCCGACAAAGGTAGCAACTGCAGCAATAGCAAACAAAGGACGAAATGAATCTGCTGTATCTGACTCGTTCACATAAACTGAGTATACTGCTATGAGTGAACCTACTAAGCCTGTTAAGCCACCTATCACGTGAAATCTGCTTAGAGTACTTCCTCTCTTTGCAGGATTCATCCAATCTCCCTGTAATGCAGACCACGTTGGAGTAATAATAGATAGAGCAACCGAATAAAGCATTACCAAAAATAATATTTCATACGGGCCTTTTACCTCGGATAAAAAGTAAAGTGCGATAGATGCAAGAATAGACCCTCCAATAATCCAATAAGTTCTTACCAACTTTGTATCTGAAATCCACCCCCAAAAGTATTGTAATGCATTAGGAAGCAGATTCATCGTTGATTGAATCCAGGCAATTAGTTCAAATGATGCACCAAGCCTTACTGCAAAATAACTGAGATAAGGCATGGAAATATCGTGTGCAAAGGAACTGGTTGCATGGTAAGCATAAAGCTCCTTTGGGGGATTAATCTCCTCTTCGATTTTTCTTGAATCCACAAAGATACTTCACAATCTCCAATATAACGTTAAGCTAAGCACTAAGAACAAAGTAGGCACTATGGAAGCAAGCTTTTATAACAAAAAAATAAAAATGTGATGTGACAGGAATAAACAAGATTATAGGAGTATATCACGCAGACGGGGGCTTAATCGGTGAATTCAAATATATTACAGGTAAATTTTTCGGAGGATCTCACTGCTCCCTTTGTGATATTACTCATGGCAGTATGGGAAAAAAAGATTCGTGGAAAAAATGCGAAAAGAAATTGAAAATACCTATTGACTTTGTTCATCTTAATGAAAGAAATCCAAAGCTAGAAAAGTATACTACCAATTTAACACCATGCATAGTTGGAAAAACCAATACCAACTATGTAATGCTTGTTACAAATGATGAACTAAGGAAATGTAAGAAGAACCCAAACACTTTAGCTGCTTTAATAGAAAAAAAAATAGAAGCATAAACATCAACCACTAAATAGCTACGATTATAGATGAAGTGTGCAAGAAGAAAATGAATCACGACTTCAGGATTTTTTAGAAAAACCTGAAAAAGCTCTGTGGAGTATAGCACTTCCTGTGATGGCTGGAATGACCATACAAACTATGTACTCAATAGTGGATATGCTATTTATTGGACAATTAGGTGGGGATTCAATTACTGCTGTAGCATTCAACATGCCTCTTTACTTCTTTGTAATGGGAATAACATTTGGTGTTGGTACTGGTGTTACATCTTCTATCTCAAGAGCTATCGGAGCTAAAGATAAAAACAAAGCTGATAATGCTGCTGAACATGGACTTTTACTTGCCTTATTTCTTGGCCTATCGTTGACTATTTTTGGATTACTAATTGGCAAAAAAGTACTATCTGGTTTGGGAACTCCTGATGAAATGCTCGATGAATCTTGGAGTTACCTGAAAGTTACTTGTTATGGTATGACTTTCATAGTCTTTGCTATAGTTTTTAGGTCAATATTAGCAGGTGAAGGTGATATGAAATTTCCAGTAATGGTAGCTGTAATAGGAACTATTCTGAACTTAATATTAGATCCAATATTTATTTTTAATTTAGAAAGATACGGTGGATTTGGCTTAGGAATGGGAGTTGAAGGCGCGGCGCTAGCTAGTGTAGTCTCACAGACTATAGTTTTCACAATATTTATTTACATGCTTTTTTGGAGAGAACATGCTTACATCAGTTTTGATTTAAGGAATTTTATTTTTTCAACTAAATTAATGAAGGAAATACTGTGGGTTGGAATTCCTTCATCAATATCTATGATTATTATGTCATTCGGACAAGGCGTTTTTAACTATATTTTGATAGATGGATATGGACCTGATGCAGTTGCTGCCTATACTATTTCAGGAAGACTAGATATGCTATTATTTTTACCGATAATGGGTATAGCAACAGGATTGGTTACAACTGTTGGGATGTTTACTGGCGCTGAAAGAATCGACAAAGTCAAAGCAATTATAATCTATGGAATAAGTCGAGCATTTGTTATCGTGGCAATCGCATCTGCTCTTGTATTTGCAGCTGCACCTTATATTATGGGATTATTTACAGATGACAAAGCTATTGAAGAAATTGGTATTGGAGCTTTAAGAACACTTTGCTTTGCGTACCCTTTTGTTGGAATAGCTATGCCTTGTGGTAGAATAATGCAAGGATTGGGAAGAGGATTTCCAGTGTTGGTAATTACTGCACTCAGAGTCTTGCTAATATCCGCACCACTTGGTTACTATTTTGCAAATAATGATTATGACATAGTTTGGATTTGGTATTCCATAGCAATTTCCATTGGTGTATCTGCTATTGTGGGGCCGATTTGGGTATGGAAGACTATCAAGTCCATAGATGAATCACTTAATTGATATTACTCTAGTATTACTCGAAGAATACTAATATATACTCTACCGAACAGAGAAAACTATGCCCAAGATTAGTTTAGACATGCCTGCAGAGATAATAGCTGACTTAAAACTCCATGTTGGAGATGAAAAAAAATACGTTAGTTTAGCTGATGCAATCAGAACTGCTTGTCGAAGACTATTGGATCAATTAGATGATATAGACTTGAGGCATGGAAGAATCAAAGAAAAATGATAGATAAAGTAGACCAAAACAGCGAAGAGTATCGCAAATGGAAAGAAGGTTCAGTTACTGTAGACAACGGCGAGGAAATAGACAATAAAAGTATTGAAAAAACTGTAGACATCACTAACAAAGAGACTAGTCGAGCTTCAGATAATGAAAATGAGCAAGTTTCTGGAGAAAAAACTGTAGACAACAACCCCGAACTTAAAAGAGACAAAATATTTTTCATGGATTGGTTTTTTGGAATTAAAACTCACAAGGGACAAATGAAAATGATGTACTATTCATTTACATTTTTCTTCTATTACCTTTTTTGTGTTGTAAGCGCTTATCTTCTTGAACGGAGAGGCACCCCAGAGTTCGATATTTTCGAAATTCTCTATCTTTTCCTCTTAGCTATTCCAGTTGCGATAATGCTACCGTTCGTTTTACTTTTTATGGGTTTTACTCTCAGCGGAGGCATATTCATTGGAATGTTTGTTGGTATATTCTCTTGGCTTTTTGGAATAGGCGGTAAGTTTCTATACAAACTATTTGGATTTGATATGGATCTGCTATTTCCTGAATTTATAGGTAAAAAAGGAGAAATAACTAAACTCAACCCTATAGGCAAATATTCATCTTATCCTTATACTGCTACAATAAGCAAAATGGGGTTGCCCGGCGATAGTATTCTTTACAAAAATAACTTTTCAGTTAGATCTGATGACGAATTAAAATTAGGAATGAAAGTAGAAGTAATTGAGCATGAAAAAAGAAGCCTTACCTCTTGGATTAAGAATCATCCTACTTTTCTGGTAAGGCCAATAAACGAAAAAAGTACACTAAGCAAGGAGGAAATGTAAATGATTGAAGAATCAATAAAAAATATATTGTTAAAAATAGAAAATGATACCGCATTAGACGATAACGGGGAGCTAAGGGAAGGGCTCAAAAACACACCAAAACGAGTTGTAGAATCTTGGAAAGAATTGTATTCGGGATATAATAAAAACCCAAAAGACACTCTGAATGCTACATTTAATGGAGAAGGATATGACGGTATTGTTCTTCTAAAAGACATAGAATTTTATTCTACATGTGAACATCACATGCTTTCCTTTACGGGTAAGGCACACGTTGCTTATATCCCAACAGAAAGAATAGTAGGTATTTCTAAATTGGCTAGAATTGTCGAAGTTTTCTCTAGAAGGCTACAGAATCAAGAAAGAATAACAACACAAGTTGCCGACGCTCTTGAAAAATACTTGGAACCTTTAGGTGCTGCCATAATCATTGAAGCAAAGCATGAATGCATGGGATGCAGAGGAATAAAGAAAAGTCATGCTACAATGACTACATCTGCTATGAGAGGCGTTTTCTTTGAAAAAGCTGAAGCTAGAGCTGAATTAATGGATTTAATAAAAAATTAGAATGACAAGAGAAAAAAGTTATCCCATAGTTGAAATTTTCCACTCGGTTCAGGGTGAAGGTTACCACACAGGAACTCCAAGTATTTTCATTCGTTTTGGAGGCTGTAATCTGAGTTGTACATGGTGTGATACCGACTTTTCTGTTTGGGATAGGATGACTATTTCTGAAATAATTAATGAAGTGGAAAAACATTCAACAAAAAGAATAATTTATACAGGAGGAGAACCTGCAATGCAAAAGCTTAGGCCATTGTCTGATGAATTACATTCCAAAGGCTACAATATAGCCATAGAAACTAATGGAACCATTGAATTAGAGAATGGATTGGTCGATTGGATTTGTGTAAGCCCGAAAAATATGATCCACCCCGAATTTCCTATTAAACAAACTGAGGGACACGAACTCAAAGTAGTTTACACTGGACAAGATTTATCGATGTATGATGAATTGAAAAAAGGATTCGACAATTTATTCCTCCAACCTTGTTATGATGAATCAAAAGATGCAGGAATTAATGGCAAAACTTTCCACAGTACTTTTGACATGGTAATGCAAAATCCTGGTTGGAATTTATCACTTCAGACGCATAAATGGATGGGAGTTGAATGAATAAAACTGCAGTAATAGCATTTTCAGGAGGAATGGATTCCACAGGCCTTCTAGTAAATTTATTAGCTAGTGGCTACAAAGTTCATGCTATATCTTATGATTACGGCCAAAAACACAAAATAGAGCTAGAAAGGGCAAAAGCCAACATCGCTTATCTTTCTGAAAATAATATCAAAGTCACTCAAAAAATCGTAGATTTAAAATCTGCAATGTCTATTTTTCACTCAGCCTTAACTATAGAAGGTTTTGAAATTCCTGAAGGGCATTATGAAGAAGAACAAATGAAACAAACGGTAGTACCAAACAGGAATGCTATCTTTGCTTCGATTTTGTATGGGTATGCCCTATCAATCGCAACTAAAAAAGATAAAAATGTAAAAATTGGACTAGGAGTTCACTCCGGAGATCATGAAATTTATCCTGATTGCAGGCCCGAATTTTATGAAGCTTTGGAGAAAGCTTTTCAAGTTGGAAATTGGAAAAATGAAAAAATTTCATTTTATCTTCCTTATGTTGATGGTGACAAAGAAACAATCTTGAGAGATGCTGAAGTTTCAATAGGGAGATTAAACTTAGATTTTGATATTATATTCGCTAATACGAATACGTGCTATAATCCCGATAAAGAAGGGCGAAGTAGCGGAAAAAGTGGGGCAGATATAGAAAGAATTTTGGCATTTAATGCAATAGGTCGTAAAGATCCAGTACCATATGTAGATGATTGGTCAAAAATATTAGAACATGCAATTCAGGTTGAAAAAGAACATAAGGAGAAAATATGAAAGAAAAATTTACTTCAAGCAAAACATATCGAAATCTCCCATGCGCACACAGGCAATGGAAACACAAAGGACACTGTGCCTACATCCATGGATATTCCAGACAGTATACATTCCATTTTGAAGCAAAGGAAATGGATGAACATGGCTGGGTAGTAGGCTTTGGAGATTTAAAGAAACTAGAAAAATATCTACTAGATATGTATGACCATACAATGATTATAGCCGAAGATGATCCTGAACTATCCACCTTTCAGGAACTACATAACAAAGGATTATGTGATTTAAGAATCGTGCCTGAAGCCAGTCTAGAATCAAGTGCCAAAATGGCTCTCGAAAAAGCTAATGAAATTTTATTAGAAATGACAAGCGGAAGAGCTCGGTGCTTTGAAGTAGAAGCTAGAGAAAATGATAAAAATTCTGCAATATTTTCTTTAAAATAAAGATAAAAATTTAGCAAATAAGAGAAAAGCTAATATTGCAAGAACTGATCCAATAAACCTATCAATTAAAGTAGAATTTTCTCTTAATTTATCTATAAAAATAGTTCCGGATAAAACTGCTGCAACTAAAACATACCAAACGGTATCAATAATTCCTGCAATAAAAGCCATAACAATACGATCAAATTGTGACATTTCTGGATCTATAAATTGACTAAAAACAGCTACCAGAAATACTAAAATTTTAGGATTCAAAAATGATATTAAAAATCCCTCAACAAATCCTTTCCTTCCACTACTTTGGTGTTCTTCAACTCCTCCTGAAGGAACGTAAGTCAACATATTATATGATAACCAAAGAAGAACAAATGCACCACTTAATTGCAATAATTCAAATTTAGATTCATCTGCTACTAAAATTGCTGAAAGACCCGTTACTGCAAGCATTGCATAAATTCCAAAGCCTATCCCATGACCTACACCAGTCATAATTCCTTGAGTTCGCCCTCCTGAAATTGTATTTCTAATAACTACTGCCAAACTCGGACCTGGAGACATAGCACCCATTGCACAAACAAAAGAAAGACCCAAGAGTGCTGTGAAATCCATAATAGTGTAATGATTAGCGTCGTTTAAACTTTACTATTGTAGAGCCTAGTCCCTTATCCTTCAATATTAAATCTGAAACTTCAGGATAAATCTGATTGACATCCTTTCTAAGACCTTCAGAATTTTGAATATAATCCTTGATAACTGTGCCTAGATTATGGCCATGAACTATTTCAAGCTTGGATTGTGAATCTGACCAACCTTTAGCAACTGCGATTTGTGCTTTTAATTTAGCCTCAGATAAAGGTAGACCATGAAGATCAACCTTCATTAAAATTAAATTCCTAATATCTCTTTTGTTTTGGAAGGATTATCTGTAGTTAACGCTACATCTGCTGCATCAATTTCCATTTTCATTATGTAAAATGAAATTATATTGATTCCTGAGTCGCTTAATTTGGTTGCCATTTCTGCAAGTGCACCTGGTTTGTTTGATATATTTGTTAAAATTAATTCATTTACATCAAAATCCCTACCCATTTCTTTCAAAACTTTAGCTGTAGCTTCTTCGTCATCTGTAACCATAGTTACTGAAGCTGAAGAACGACCCATACCTACACAACCTAGTATATTGATTCCGCGGTCGCCTACTGCTGAAGCTACTTCTGCCAACTCTCCTGGCTTATCAGCTAAAGATACATTGAACTCTTGCATAATATTTCCTTGTCGAGGCCATATATATCAATTATGTTCTTTTTGATCTATAAAGAGCTACTAACAACGAAGTAAACACAACTAGGTTAAACGGAATAGAGGGTGAATCTTCCTCAGGCTCTACGACATTTGATTCAACCATTACATGTGTATGGACTACTAGATTAGCACTAGATTCAGTATCTTTTAAGACTCGAACCATCAACGTTTGATTACCTTCAATAGTATTTCCTGGTAAATACTTAAGTCTGTCAACTAACAGACTATGGTCGATCTTAAATGTGGAATCTCCAGAATTGAAATTTTCTAAATCCATCCAATTATCACGCATGTCCCAAGTTCTCCATTGTACTTTGTCAGCATCTCCATTCACAGAAAATTGGATTTCATCTGAGTTGCCTATGTGAACTTTATTATCTTCCATTGTCATAGTTTCGAGACTAGTTGATATTGATGTTGAAAAATTATAAACTGTATTAGCTGCTTCCATTACTGCTGGTAGGGATTCAACCTGTCCGTGACCATACACATTATTTTGGCGATTTTTAGGAATACCATCTTCTGCACAAGGCTCGTTTGCTGCCATGTAATGACAAACTCGGTAGATGGAAGTTTCCTGCATTATATTTCTAATAGCGAAAGGGTCAAGATCTGGATTTGCCTGATACATCAAAGCAGCAACGCCTGCTGCACCAGGAGTAGCCATGCTAGTTCCTGACATGCTTCTGTACCCACTGCCTGTGTTTGCCTCAACAGACATCACACTTGAACCTACAAATGCAATATTAGGCTTCATTCTTCCTTCCTCTGTTGGACCTTGACTAGAATAAATGGCTATTGCAGTGTCCTTGTCAAGAGCACCTACTGTAATTACATCTTCAGCACTTCCAGGAGTACCAATTTGAGCACTAACTGCATTGTTTCCTGCAGCTATGAATAGAGCTATTCCATTACGAACCATTTCATTAGCCATTCGATTAACACTCTCTTCCTCACTTTGAGTCCATTCAATCGCACCAAAGCCCCCTAAACTCATACTGGCAACTCTTATATTGAAATCATGTTTTTTCTCCACGGTCCATTCCATACCTAGCATAACTTGGGCAAATGAACCAGAGCCTGAATCTGATAGAACCTTAACGCCAACAAGTTGTGCTTGAGGTGCTATTCCTGTATGCTCGTACGTAGGTGCACCAGTACCTGCTGTAGTACCTGCACAGTGAGAACCGTGGCCGTGGCCATCATATGGTTCGGCAGAACCATCTGTTACAGAAGCATTGCCAATCGCATCAAAAAAGGCAATTACCTTCGGATCATCTGTAGAGTTATCATCATCTAAATCATCTAGCCCTACATGCTTATCATCTATTCCAGTATCCAGAATGGCTACAACACTACCTGTTCCATCATATCCTGTCTCTTCATAAACACTCCACACACCATGAACATCTTTCACATCTGAATTAGAAACTTGAAGAATCCCATCAAGTTCAACCATAACTACTCCAGATAATTTAGATAACTCTACTATATCATTAACTGAAACTCTCCCTGCAATACTATGAATAAGATGATACGTGTGAAAATGCACAAAATCAACATTACTTTCAATCAAAATTCTATCGGATTCTGTAGGTAAATGGTCGAAATCTACTATTACTCCTATTCTACCATCAGCATCGACCCAATCGTACTTTTTACTTTCAATAGCTAACCAAATGGCATCATGAATTCCATCATTATCCAAATCCATTGCGGTGTTCTCCCACCAATTCTCTTCCAAATGAATAGCTTGTGAAGAGCTATTGAAGGCCACGACTGGCTGAAGTATTAACATTGCGATGACAAATGAAGCAATTAATGCGCGCATAAGTTCTCATGTAATACCTCTACTAAAAACTAACCTAAAAATGGTGGACCCGTCGGGATTTGAACCCGAGGCCTCCTGCTTGCAAAGCAGGCGATCTTCCAGGCTGATCTACGGGCCCTGTTATAGGAATCAGAGGGAGGGGGTCATAAGGGCGACTATCAGGAATTAACGAACTCCAGTCTGTACATTCCAAAGTTTGTAATATTGCAATTTCTTATCTAATAATTCTTCATGAGTTCCCGATTCTACTACTCTACCTCCCTCTAAAACAATAATAGAATCACTATGACGTATAGTCGATAATCTATGAGCTATAACTATAGTCGTTCTGTCTTTTGATATAGTTTCAAGCGATTTTTGGAGTGCCTCTTCAGTCTCATTATCTACTGATGATGTAGCTTCATCGAGGATTAAGATTGGCGCATCCTTCAAAACAGCCCTAGCAATTGATAATCTCTGTCTTTGCCCTCCGGACAACTTATGACCTCCTTCGCCAATTTGAGTATCATAACCGTTTGGTAAATTCATAATAAAATCATGAGCTTCGGCAATCTTTGCAGAAGAAATTATTTCTTTTTCTATTGCATCTTCTTTACCATAGGCTATATTTTCCATAACAGTACCCGGAAACAAAATAATTGTCTGAGTTACTAAAGAAATAGAAGAACGGAGACTCTTTACTTTTAAGTCTTTAATCTCATCTCCATCCAGCAAAATATTACCTGAAGAGGGATCATGAAATCTCAGTAATAATCTAATAAGCGTAGTTTTTCCGCTACCGGTAGAACCCACAATTGCTTGGGTTGTTCCAGGGTTTATCTCTAAATTCAATCCACTAATAACTTCATCCCTTTCAGGATAAGAAAAAGACATATTTTCATATTTAATATGGCCCCGAACTTTATTAGAATCTAAAACTTTTTCTCCCTCCTCAATTGTCAACTCAGTCTCTAAAAGATTTAGAACTCTAGTTGTGGAAACCATGGCTCTTTGGTACAAATCAAAAGTTTCACCCAACCTTGTTAGAGGCCAGAGCAATCTCTGCATCATGAAAATCATAACACTGTAGGAAGCAATAGCCATTTTCCCATCCAAAGTAATCAACCCGCCGTGCAGCAAAGTTCCCGTAAAACCTACCAAGATTGCCATCCGAATCAACGGGACAAATGCAGCACTAAGTCTTATCGCATCCCTATTGGCTTCTCTATAAGCTTGAGATGCTTTTCTAACTCTCTCAATTTCCAATTCTTCTGTTGTAAAACTTTTGATTGTACTTATTCCGCTTAAATTATTTGATAGTAATGCATTAAGCAAACCTACATTTTTTCTTACTTTCAAATATCTTGGAGCTATGCGTGATTGAAACATAAAAGAACCAATAACAATGAACGGAATTGCTCCGATAGAATAAAGCGCAATAGTAGGCGATATGTAAAGAAAAATAGCCCCTATAACTATCACAGTTGTACTCACTTGTAATAACTCATTAGCTCCTTTATCCAAAAACCTCTCAAGTTGATTAATATCATCGTTTAGAATGGACATTAATTCTCCTTTTGATTGATCACTAAACCAAGCCATTTCCAATTCTTGAATGTGCGAATAAGCATCTAACCTTATCTCGTGTTGTACAGTTTGTGCTAAATTCCTCCATAAGACTCCATAAACATATTCAAATAACGATTCAAAGACCCAAATTATTACAGTCAAAATGGAAAGAATAATCAACTGCTCTTTAGGATCTGAGTATCCAAAATATTCGGATAAAGCTGAGTCTTGACGTTTTACTACTACATCTACTGCAGCACCTATCAAAAGAGGAGGCGCTAAGTCAAAAATTTTATTCAATATAGAAAATAAAGTAGCTAACCACACAGTAGAGCGATGACCTCTCATATGGGAAAATAGTCTGAATATTGGTGCTTGCTCAGTCATTTACTTTACTCTTGCATAGTGTGAAGGTGCCACTTCTTTTAATGATAAATGCTCATTGAGACTTGATCTTACTATATACTCAATTCCTTTCCCTTCTATAGCTTTGATTTCTAAGCGCTCCTGCTCAGTAATCTCTGTTGCTAATTTTGCTTTTGATTCATCTAAATATACTATGGGGCTAGGAACATCGCCGAGAATCATAATTTTTTCTTTTTGTTTTTCAAAGCTAGGGGTAGCTGACAATAGGGCTCTAGTGTAAGGATGTTGTGGATTGGAAAACAAATCTTCTGTATCAGCTTCCTCGACAACCCTACCTAGATACATAACTGCCAAACGATCGCACATATACTCTATTACTGACAAATCATGAGATATGAAAACATAAGTTAGATCGTATTTCTTTTGTAAGTCATTAAGAAGATTCAATATTTGAGCTTGAACTGATACGTCCAAAGCGGAGGTAGGCTCATCCAAAACTAATATTTTTGGATCTAAAGCAAGAGCTCGTGCAATCACTATTCTTTGTCTCTGACCTCCTGAAAATTCGTGTGGGTATCTATACAAGTGTTCTTCACCAAGCCCAACATTATTGAGTAACCAAATCACTTTTTCACGAATACCTTCTGTTTTACCATGTATTGATAGTGGTTCGCTGACAATATCTTTAATCAACATTCTAGGATTCAAAGCACCCATTGGATCTTGAAAAACAACTCCTATTTGCTTACGAAAATTACGTAATTCTTCACTTGTCAATTCTTCTAATTTATTACTTGAAAATTTATTATTTGTAATCTCATCAGATAAAAGAACTGAACCTGATGTTGGTTCAACTAGTCTAAGCAAAGTACGCATTAGGGTCGTCTTACCGCATCCACTTTCACCAACTATTCCAAAGGTTTTACCTCCCTCAATTTCTAAATCAACTCCATCTAGTGCCTTAACTAAAGCTATATTTTTTCCCCAAACATTCTTTACTGGGAAATGCTTTCTTAGTTTTTTAATTTTAAGGACTTTTCCCTTATATTTTTTGTAATCCGAGGGAACATCTTCTTTAGGCTTGGACTCTGTAGTAGTCTCTATTTTATTTCCAATATTGCTACGATTTATCACACTATCTGATATATATATGTTAGTTACCTGTGAAGGATTTTCTACATCATTATTATCCTGACGTTTACTACTCATATTGCTCCAGGTTCTCCTATATCTGGTACTTTCAATCTTTCCTTGCCACCCTTTGGTATTGCCTCAATCAAGGCTTTTGTATATTCATGCTGAGGATTTTTAAAAATTTGATCAACAGAAGCTTCTTCAATTATTTTACCTTCATACATGACTGCTACCTTTTCACAAGTCTCAGCAACAACTCCTAAATCATGTGTTATCAGTAGAACAGACATATTTTCTTCTCTTTGGATATCCTTTATCAATTGAAGTATCTGTGCCTGAATTGTAACATCTAAAGCAGTAGTTGGTTCGTCTGCAATGAGCATTTTTGCCTTTCCAGCTAAAGCCATTGCAATCATTACTCTCTGCTGCATTCCGCCACTAAGCTCGTGAGGATAAGAGCTGGCAATTTGTTCAGGGTTAGGAAGTTTAACTCGTGACAATGCATCTATAACCATTAGATCAAGAGCTGAGTGTGGAAGATCTCTCTGTAAATAGTTTCTCAAAAACATCATTCCAATCAGAAACAAAAATGGAAGGCTAAATGTAAACTGTCCAAGCATAACAAAAAGAGAAATAAAGGAAATACAAAACGCTAAAATTGTAAATTCAACACCTGGTGAAGCTTGGAATTTCTTACTTTTGTAAGTTGGAATTTCTTTTTCAGAAGCTAAGTTCTTAATTTCTTCATCTTGATGAAGGACTAAAATCTCACCAATTTGCTCATTAACGGTCATTACTGGATTTAATGCCGACAAAGGATCCTGAAAAATAATACCTATTTCGCCACCCCTTATTTGTCTTAATCTAGCTTCTGAAGCGTGTGTTATATCCTCACCATTGAGAACAATTTTTCCCCCAACAACTTCACCCGTTTTAGGAAGTAATTTTAGAGCCGAGTAACAAGTTACTGATTTTCCACTTCCAGTTTCACCAACCAAACCAAAAATCTCGCCATCTTTAATAGTTAAATTAACTCCATTCAGAGCCTTCACAACGCCATCGTATGTGTTAAAATTAGTTTTTAAGTCTTCTATTTCTAACATTAATTCCTCTGTTTAGGATCTAAAATATCCCTAATTCCATCGCCTAATAAATAAAAGCCTAAAGCCCACAAAGCTACAGCTAGTCCAGGGAAAAAGAATCCCCACCAAGACCCAAGCAACATATCGTCTTGACCAAATGAAACTAATTTACCCCACTCAGCAAGGTCTGGGCCACCTCCAAATCCAAGGAAACCTAAAGCAGCTAATGAGAGTACAATACCACCCATATCCATGGTTGCAATGACTATGATCGAAGTTATGCAATTGGGAATAATATGCATAAATATTATTCTGAAATCTGAAGCTCCTGCTGCTTTTGCCGCCTCAATATAGGGTAGATTTCTAATCCTCAAGGCCTCGGCCCTAATTATCCTCGTAAAACCTGGCCACCACACTATAATCAATGCATACATCAGCATCTCGATAGAATTATCCTCAGTAACTGCAATAATGGCTAAGGCTAAAACTAATCCAGGGATAGCAATGAATACGTCAGTTATCCTCATGATAACGTCGTCAACTCTCCCACCATAATATCCTGAAACTGCACCTATTGCAACTGCAATAAATGTCCCTGTGAAAACAACCTTAACTGCAACATCCAACGAAGTGCGACTGCCCCATACTATTCCGTAATATATGTCATAACCTCTGTCTGTACTTCCTAATACGTAGCCATCGACTTCTCCTGAATCTGCAGTACATGAAAAATAACAAGGTGGCTGGAAATTTCTCTGCTGGTTAAATTCAAAATGTTCTTCCATTCTCATAGGGTCTCTTTGAGTTTCTGAGGGCGGAGCAAGCCAAGGAGCAAAAAGTGCGATAGAAAGGAGAGAAAGGACTAAAAACAAACCTAAAATAGTCAACGGATTTTTCTTAATTTGATAGAGTGCTCTCTTAAATTCATCAAATTTAGGTCCTAAATTTTCACTTACATTTTCCCGATTGTATAATAAGTATAATACATAAATAATTGAAGAAATATAAATAATCGTCATGAAATAATCTGATAAAATTGACCAAACAATAAACGAAGTTCCTAAAAATAAGAATAACACCCACAGATCACCAGGATTTTTTATGAAACGATGTACTATTGAATAAACTGTAAGAATGATAAACGCAAGAAGTATGAAAGATCCAAACCAAACTGCAACACTTATACTAAAATAAGTAATAATCAGCATCAGAATGGATACTGAAACTATTGCAATTTCTGCAATACTCAAGTGACCGCCTAATTCAACTCTTGGATCTAAAAATGCATATAAAATATCAACAATCAAATTTGCAATAATATACAAAAAGGCTGAAAATAAGGTATATGCTAAAATCGCTGAAATATCCATACTGCGCATAGCTGTAATTGCCCAAGAACCTAAACCTGGCCAAGTGAAAATTGTTTCAGTCAAAACTGAACCATTGATTAATCCTGCAAAACCCATGCCCAATATTGTTGTAGTGGGTATCATCGCATTGGGTGCGCCATGCTTGTATGTAACTTGCTTTTCAGTTAATCCTTTAGATTTAGCAGTTCGTATGTAATCTTGGCCAAGAACATCTAGCATATTACCTCGCATTAGTCTTATAATAGTGGCCATCGAACCGTAAGCTAAAACTGTCGCTGGAAGAATCATATGCTGTAAAGCGTCTTTAAAATGAATCCAAGAACCTGCTGCAATCGCATCAATTAAAAGGAAATTAGTTGGAGTATCAATTTGAGTAGGTTCTGTGTACCAAAGCTTAGCATCTACTCTTTGTGAAATTTCCCAATCTGTGTAAGTCGCAGCCATAAATTGTAAGAAAAGTGCCAGCCAAAAAATAGGAATGGCTGAACCCATCAAGGCAAATAATCTAATTCCATGATCCTCCCACTTATTCTGTCTTATCGATGAAAAAATACCCAAAGGAACTGCTGTAGCTACAGCTACTATGAATGCTAAAATTGAAAGTTCCAATGTTGCTGCAAATTTGTCTCGAAGAGCATTAGATACATCATCCATTGCAATTTGAGAATACCCCCAATCAAACGTTATTATGCTCCTTAGATAAGCTGTATATCTAACTGGAAGTGGCTCATTTACACCATGCTTTTCAGCCAGCATATCATACTGCTCATCGGTAGTCCTTTCTGTAACATATGCTGCTAAAGGATCACCCATCTGCAATGATAAAAAGAAAGTGATGAAAGTAACTCCTAACATCACAGGAATTGTGAGTGCTAATCTCCTTAGAACATAGACCCAAAGCTTCACTTCTTGCCAAGGAGAGTTTTACTTAAGGTAAACGTGTCTAACTTTTACTGATTGTATAATACAGCGTACCATGCATCATATTATGATACCAACCATTAACCCAATCCTTTACAATTCTGTAACTTACTGGTTGATAAACCCATATGTGAAGCGCTTTGTCATGCTCTAATTCAGCTAACTCAAAATACATACTTTCTCTAGTTGATGCGTCTGATTCTGCTGCAGCTTCCATAATTAAATCATCAATGTCATCGTACTGGAATCCAAGATAGTTTGAAGGATAATAGCCTTCTGCACCATGCAAGAAGGGGTGAGCAAAATTATGAGGATCGGAATAATCGGCGCCCCAACCAAGCATAAAGAAGGGAATTTCTCGTGTTCTGAGCTTATCAAGGAATAAAGGCCATTCTAAGCCAACAACTTCAATGTTAAAATTAGGATTCAAAGATTCTATTGAATTTTCTAATAACAGCAGACCTTCAAGTCTAACATCATTACCTAGATTGTAGTATGCCGAAATACTGAAGCCATCGTCCCAGACACCTGCTTCCTTGAAATGCATTTCAGCCATATTCAAATCATATGTGTATTTTGGTCCATTAGGATTATATCCTAACAATCCCTCTGGAATAGGACCTGTGGGTTGCTTACCTCTATTATCTACTACGTCTCTAATAAAAGTATCATAATCGAATGAATAACAAAATCCCTTACGAACATCAACATCAGTAAAGAAATCACTAGATGGTGCTGAACCTTCATGATTCGATATATTATGATTAAATGACATTTGAATCATTGTCATTGAAGGCAAATTAGATTTGTAATCAATATTGTCATAGGTCAAAGCTTCATCGACAAAATTAGGTTCAACGTATACTGAATCTGCATTACCAGATTTCAATTCTAATAATCTAGCTCCTTGATCGTTGTTCTTCTTTAGTAAAACGGTTTCAATAAATCCTTTAGCAGTTATGCCGTGCGATTGTCTCTCATTATCTGTCCAACCTCTCCAATAATTTGGATAATATTGCATTAAAACAAATTGTTCAGGAACCCATTTACCTCCATAATCTTCATTCATCATGTAAGGGCCAGTTCCCAAAACTTCTTTCTGAATTGCAGTACATTGAACTCCTTCTACTGGATAAGCACAACCTTTGCTACTCACCCAATCCTTAGAGACAATTGATCCTGCTGTGTAAGCCATAATTGCCAAAAATCTAGGCGCTGCTTCCTTAAGTTGGAATTGGACTGTAAATTGATCAATTTGAGTAATGCTGTCTACTATTCCATCGCCATTTTCATCAGCCGTGTCAAGAAGCTCAGAATACATCCAAGAAGGGCCCAAACCCATCACAAGAAGTCTGTTGATTGAGAATACAACATCCTCTGCTGTCATTTCTGAACCGTCATGGAAAGTGACTCCTTGCCTAATGTTAAATGTATAAGTTAAACCATCTGGAGAAATACCACCATTTGAAACAGATGGAACTTCAGTCGCTAGAACTGGAATTAAAACATCTTCCTTATCTCGATCATAAAAAACAAGTGTTTCATATGTATTAGACAAAACACCACCACTAGCTGAATCGTATGCTTCAGCAGGGTCTAAGGTTCTAGGATCTCCAATACTGACTGAAGTATAAACTTTAGGATCTGGTGACTTAGAATCAGATTCCTGGTCAGATATTACTCTAATTGTTCGATAAACTGTGTCAGGTACATTTTGCTCACTAGTAACTGTTAACTTGACACAATAACTTCCTATAGTTGAAAAACTTGAAAAACCGCCTGAAACACCAAAGGTATGTGAAACTTCGACTCCATCGCTTGTCTCACCATCATCAAAATCCCATGACCAAGACGTAACTGCATCGTTAGAAGTTGACCAATCGCCTTCATCATCTTCAAGCCATGCCCAAGAACCTCCTCCATCAAAATCTACACTTGTTCCTGGAGCAACAACTGATGCTTTTACTGAGATTATTGCATGGGGAACACCTGTCCCCTCGTTAACTGCGCCGTGTAATACTGTAATGTAAGTCAACCCTTGGTCATTATTGCCTACTGCACCCTTATCATCAGTAACTGATAAGGAAACAATGTAATCTCCTGGGTTTTGATATTGGTGTATTGCCATCTTATTCGTAGAAGTAGTGCCATCACCAAAGTCCCATAGGTAGGAAACAATAGTGCCATCTTCATCTACTGAAGCTGAGGCATCGAATTGAATTTGATCATTAAGTTCAACAACTCTAAAACCTGTCGAGACGTCTACTACTGCAATTGGATCTCGATTTTGACCTATTGCTTCTTCAGTACCAATACAACCTGTGAATAGGAGGAGGCCTACAATGGCCAGCGAGCTTAGTTTCTTGAAACTTTTTTTCATTGTGTCACCGATATTGTGAATTGTGAACCTGGTACGCTACCAGGAGGAACTTGAACATTTACTACCTGCCCATTTGGCATAGTAACTGTAAGAACTTGGCCAGGCAAAACTCCTGGGGGAACTGTAATAGTCATTGTAGAAGGAGCTGCTGGGGGTGGAGCTACTGGAGTTTCAGGAATTGCGGCCATACTAGGTGGAGCTTGTGGTTGAGATGGTGGCGCTCCTGGTGCTATCGAAGGAAGTGGGGCAATTGGTGCAGGAGGTGCTACTGGGGCCACAGGAGCGCCCCAGTCGTCCAAAACTGGCTGCGACGGTTGACGCCTTGCCTTAACAAAACCAAACACAGTCAATCCAAATCCTGCGATTGTTAAAATAAGGGACATGTAATCATACATAGTAGAAGGTCTAGTACTAATTTTCTCATTTACTACTGATTCGGATTGGCCGCTAGTTTCTACTTCAAAAGTAATCACTACTTTACTGCCTACTCCAAAATCATCTCTTAAATCTTGTGAAAAAATAAATCTTACATCGCTGTCTGTATTACCAATTGATTCAACCCAAACAAAAGTTTGGCCTGCATCAAATTGCATCCTTGAGATTGTATCAATAATTACTACATAATCTCCTGAGTCATAATTTCCAAAGGTCTCAATGCCATTGGCATCTACGTCTAATTGATTTGAAAAGGCCTTACCATCTATAGCCATAAATGACGGGAAAATAACCATGTAAACCAATATCCCTAGTACGACAAGAGCTACACCAATTTTTGATAATAAGGGAAATTGCACAGCATTCCACTTTAATTGATAGATTTAAGACTTACCTAAGACTCTTTATGAATTTAGGAAATTTTTCCTGTACACCAATACGGCAGTACCAACTAGCAAAAGTACTCCTACTACAACCAAAAGGGCTAAACTCTCTTCTGATGATTCTGAAACTTGACCATATGCAAAAAAATCTGTGTGAGCTGATATAGAGTGCATAGAATTACTATCCAGTGCTCTAATCAAAACAGTGTGATCACCTGTAAAATCTAAATCTTTGACGGCAATTGAAATTATCCAGTCTATGTATATAGATTCATTTGAACTAGGTAAATAATTAACCTGTTTCCAAGATTTACCATCTACACTATATTCAATTCTGTCTACTGAACCACTTCTTGACCAAGAATGGCCTGTAATTGTTGTAATTTCACTACCAGTTTGAGTAGAAATTATGTAAGTCTGTAAATCAACATTAAGATTATCAGTATCTGTATTTAATAATGAAGATTCAACTGCTGCAAGAGCATCCACCATTCCCCAACCAAAATGACGATTCCAATAAGGATCTAATTCTGGTGCTGTTGCCCAAAGGCCATCTTCAACACCCTCTCCATCGGCTGAAGACAAGGTTTCCTTTCTCTCCGAAGTCAAACGTAGAATCTCACGGAGTGCTAGAGGATCTAAGTCAGGATTCGCCTCAATCATTAATGCGAGTACACCTGAAACTGCTGGTGCCGCATAAGAAGTTCCACTACCTCTTCCACTGTAGCCATTATCTGATGCATCCTGACCTGGAATTCTATTGTAGCATCCACCTCCACTGGCATGGCATGCCTCGGCTTGAACAATATTAGTGCCTGGTGCTGAAACATCAGGTTTCATCTCATCATACGGATTTCCGTCATTATTATCTCGGCGTGGACCTCTGCTAGAATAGGAAGCTATGCCATCATCTTCTCTTTCTATAGTGTTTTTGTCATCTAGAGCGCCAACAGTTATCGAAAGACTGGATGCTCCCATACCTGATAGGCCGTCATTATCTGAACCTGAATTTCCTGCAGCAACTGAAACGACGACACCAGCTAGTGTTGCTTCATCTAACACTTGGGAAAACATATCTGAACCATCTGAACCTCCAGTTTCATGGGAAGTTATGCCCCAAGATAATGAAATTATATCTATTCCATAACTATCATTGTCTGCACTTGCCCATGCAGTATCTTTGTTGTCAATAACCCAATTAAGACCATCCATCGCCGATTCGTAAAATTCTTGCTCGACTATATAATTCTCAAAAGGACCTGCGCCAAACGCAGTTCCTATTCTTACATCTACCAAATTAGCATCAGGTGCTGCACCTGTAAAATTAGAAGAATCACCGCTAGGTAAAATTCCATTACTTGTTGCCATACCTGCACATGCTGTGCCATGCTGATTTTGATCATCCGGATCAAAAGAACCATCATCCTGCTGAAGAGAGGCCATACACAATGGATCATCTGTGCAAACTGCATCATATCCTGCTACTGCTTTACCTGCTAGACCTGGATGCTCATCATCAATACCTGTATCTACAATTGCAACATTGACACCCTTACCAGTATATCCTAAATCCCAAGCACCTACAGGATAAATTGAAGAATTACTAGCTTTTATGGCTGGTGTTTGAACATCACCGTAAAATACAACTTTACCATAAGGCTCAACCATCAATACGCCAGGTAAGTCACTTATTGTTTCAAATAAACTTGAATTTACTGAACCTAGTAATAGGCCATTAACCATAGTAACGTGGTATTTGACATCCAGGCCGATATCATCTAACAATTGAAAATCATCATCCGTTAATTCATCATCATATAGAACGCCTACCTTGTACTCATCCTCAATCTGTTCTAACCAATCTACAATACCGTTTCTATTCAAATCTCGAGAAGTCGTTTCCCACCAAGGCAAATCTTCCCAAGCATTTACTCTTACTTTAGGTATTTCTGATATTTCTGGAACCTCTGAAACTGGCGCATCAAGACCCGAAACTGGAAGAGCCGAGAAAATTAAAATGGCGACTATAGTGAGTGCACGTAATCTTTCCACTAATTGCTATGTAATGGTCGTCATAAAAGTATTGAGGTCTCTCTTTAGAACTAGAAAGATGTCATTTGCAAAAAAAATTTTACACTCTTTTAGAGCAATAAGGACACATGGACCATTTCTTATCTACTGCTTTTCCGCAGCTTGAACAAATCTTCGTCTCTCGATCTTTTGTTTCAGGAGCATCTGACCACAAATCCGGAGGTGGAGGTGGTGGTAAAGGTTCAGGCCAAATAATGGCTATTCCCAAACTTATTACTACACATATTGCTAATAAAATTTGAACTAAAAAAACTTCAGTAAGAAGTAAATTAATTACTGCAACGATACTAATTGCTACAAATGAATATCTAAGCATTAATCTGTATACATTGCTTCGATTTCTTTAGCCCAATTCTCATTTATTTGCTTTCTACGTATCTTCAAAGTAGGTGTTAATTCACCTTCATCTACATTTAAATCTCTTGGAAGAATTGTAAATTTCTTAACTTGTTCGGGATTGTTGAATTTTTTATTCAATTCCTGAACTTGAGCATCTATCTCGGCTCGTATCTCTGCACTTTCAGTATAATCTGATAATTTTGATCCTAAATCTTCTAACTTAGCAATCTGTTCATTTGGATCCTTAGGAACTTCGGTTGCTCCATCTAAACCATGTTTATCTCTAAGAATAGCACCTACGTCAAGAGTAAAGAGTGCACTACAAAATTTGCGATTATCACCCACTAACATACATTGTGATACTAACGGTATAGATTTCATTGTTTCCTCAATAACAAGTGGTGCAATGTTTTTACCTGCAGAATTAACGTAAATTTCCTTTATTCTTCCAGTGACATAAACAAAACCTTCCGAATCCTTCTTACCCAAGTCTCCTGACTTTAACCAGTCCCCATCCATAGTCTCTGCTGTAGCTTCAGGATTCTTGTAGTAACCTTTCATAACATGACGGCCTCGGAATTGGATTTCTCCATTACCTTGCTCATCAGGATTATGTATTCGAATTTCACCTGCAAAAGTTGTCCCTACTGATCCAATCTTGTTTGCTCCTTTGTGCCCTATTGTAGCTCCTGCTGAAGTTTCTGTCATTCCGTATCCTTCAAACAATGGAACGTCTAACTTGTGAAATAATTCTAAAATATCTGGATTGATTGGTGCAGCTCCTGTAATTGCATATATGCAATTTGA
>CACAGG010000005.1 GCA_902531985.1 uncultured marine group III euryarchaeote | reverse complement strand
TGTTTCGCGCATGAATCTAAATTACCAAGTTCTTGTAGCATTTAAGCAATTTGGTCAATTTGTATTAAAGAATCAGAACTGCTGCTGAAACTGTAGTTGTCCAATGTCCTTCATCGTTTACAGTTCCTGTTTGAACTTCAGACCTCGTTTTTACAATTCTATTATCTATACTCCAAAGTTCTCTTTTTTCATCCCAAGAAGCATCCGGATCAAACTTTATTCCATAAGTTGTTGCAAGCATTTCGGCAGCTAAATCTTCTACATACTCTTCCATTTTATTATCATCCATTCCCGTGCAATGATGTTCTGATAAGTATCCATAATGCCCTTTATCACGCGGAACTGCAACACCCACGCCTGAACTTACTAAGGTAGAAGGAATATTGCTATCTGATTTAGCTAACACAACTGGAACTATCTGGCCTGGTTCCAATAATTTAACACCAACATTTCTATCGATGAAATCACAATTTGGCGGCAATATACTGGAAACTGTAATTAAATTTAATGGAGCAATACCTGCTTCTCTGAGAGCTAATTCAAATGATGCTAATTTTTCTTTATGAAAACCAACACCTTTAGTTAAAAAAATCTTTTTTGGAACGAAATTGGCTAGACTCACTATTTAGTCTAAAATTCCACCTATTTAATATTTCCATGACCAAAAATAAGCTAATTGACGAACTAAAATACACATAAAATTAAATACCTACTCCAAAATCGATGAACGTGCAAGAACAACTGACTAGGCGTATTGCTGGAGAAATCGTAGTTTCAGAGAAACCTGGTGAAACTATGAGAAAATGGAGAGAAATTTTCCATTTATCACAGAAAGAGTTTGCAAACCTTTTAGAAGTAAAACCATCAGTTGTTTGTGATTTTGAAAAAGGAAGAAGGGCTTCCCCAGGAATAGGTACTGTTAGAAGATTTGTGGAAACGATGGTCGACTACGATTCTGCACACGGTGGTAAAATTGTAAACAGCATGTCTGAAAGGAAAACAAATGAGGCAATAGTAGGCATCAAAGAATTTACTAGTGGAATGCCTATAGAAGATATGCTAGAGACTATTGAAGGTGAAATTCTAGCAGGGAAAGAGGAACTTCTCAATAGACCAATATATGGTTATACTATGGTTGACTCATTAAAAGCAATTACTACTTTCAACGCTTTTGGAGAAATGTATGGCTGGTCTAATGAAAGGGCCGTTTTCTTTTCAGGAGTACATTATGGACGATCACCTATGATTGCTGTGAGAGCTCATCCAGTAAAACCAAGAATGGTAGTTTATATAAAGCCAAAAACTGTTGATCAGTTAGCCCCTAAATTAGCTGACATGGAAAGAGTTGTACTTGTTAAGACACAGCTTGACGAGAAAACAATTATTCAAAAATTGAGGTATCTAAAATAAAGGAGATAAAAAAATGAATGGAATCGTAAGTTATGGCGCTTATGTGCCTACACATAAAATTGAAACCGGAGAAATAGCCTCCGTGTGGGGTGCTGATGGTAGCGCTTGGGCTAAAAATCTAAACGTCTACTCAAAATCTGTACCTGGTCCAGATGAGGACGTAATAACTATTGCTGTAGAAGCAACACGGCAGGCCATGAAAAGAGCTAAATTAAATGGAGACCACATAGGTGCAATTTATACTGGTTCTGAGTCTCATCCTTATGCTGTCAAACCAACCTCGACAATAGTAGCTGAAGCCATAGGTGCCACACCTAACTTGACTGCTGCTGACTTTGAATTTGCATGTAAAGCTGGAACTGCTGCAATACAGACTTGTCTAGGAATGGTCGGAGACAATCAAATCGAAAATGGAATTGCTATAGGTGTCGATACTTCTCAAGGAGCTCCAGGAGATGCACTAGAATATAGTGCTTCAGCAGGCGGCGGCGCTCTTGTAATCGGAAATAAAAACATAATTGCAACAATAAACCATACAACTTCATACACAACAGATACTCCTGACTTTTGGAGAAGAGAAGGGCAAAAATACCCTAGACATGGAGGAAGATTTACGGGTAAACCAGCTTTCTTCAAACATGTTGTCAGTTGTGGTATGATGATGATGCAAAAAGCTGGAACTGAAGCTAAAGATTATGATTATGTGGTAACACATCAACCAAACGGTAAATTTCCAATAAGGGCTGCAAAAACCTTAGGTTTTACAAATGAGCAATTCGAGACTGGATTATTAACTCCTAGAATAGGAAATACATACTCGGGTGCTGTATTCTTGGGCTTATCTGCCATATTAGATATAGCAAAACCAGGTGATAGGATCTTAGCCGTAGCATACGGATCGGGTGCAGGAAGTGATGCATTTGATATAACTGTTACAGATGAAATTGATAAAATGGATCGTAGCGAAACTGTAGAAAATATGGTTTCAAGGATGAAAATCATAAACTATGCTACATATGCAAAATATAGAGGCAAGTTGAACATGGGAGCTACTAAATGAGAGAAGTTAGCATTATTGGTGTTGGCATTACAAAATTTGGCGAATTATGGGACAAATCATTACGTCAACTAGGCCTCGAAACAGGCCTCGCTGCAATAAAAGATGCTGGAATTACAAGTAAAGATATTGATGCTCTTTACATTGGAAACATGGCTGCAGGATCAACATTGCAACAAGAGCACGTCAGTGCATTGATGGCGGACTACTGCGGGTTAGCTGCACAAAATGTGCCTGCAACTAGGGTAGAAGCTGCATCAGCTTCAGGAGGCCTAGCAATCAGACAGGCTTACATGGCTATAGCTGGAGGGTTTATCGATATAGCAGTTGTAGGTGGTGCGGAAAAAATGACTGATGTAAGTGATTCCGAATCATCATATACTGTAAGTATGGGTTCTGATGAGCAGTGGGAATCTAAAGCTGGAGCGACTTTTGCATCATTACATGCTATGATTGCACAAAGCCACATGCAAGAATATGGAACTACTAGAGAGCAAATGTCGGCCGTATCTGAAAAAAATCATTATCATGCGTCTATGAATCCAATGGCCCAGTTTCCGTTTGCAATCAGTGCTGAAGCAGTTTCCAATTCTGGAATGGTTTCTAGTCCATTGAGAATGCTAGACTGTGCCCCAAATAGTGATGGGGCTGCTGCAGTAGTACTATGTGCTACTGAAAGGGCTAAAAAATATAAGAAAAAAGCAGTAAAAATTATTGGATCTGGCCAAGCATCAGACACTCTAAGTTTACATCACCGTAAGCATCTAAACCAAATGCCTGCCATCAAGATTGCTGCAAAGCGAGCATTCAAAAGTTGTGGAAAAAAAGCTACTGATTTAGATTTAATAGAAATACATGATAACTTCACAATATCTGAAATTATAGCTCTTGAAGAAATAGGAATTTTTAAACGCGGAAAAGCTGCTTCAAATATTCTTAAAGGTGAAACAAAATTGGGTGGTAAAATCCCTACAAATACAAGCGGCGGTCTAAAAGCTAGAGGCCATGCACCAGGAGCTACAGGTATTGCTCAAATTATTGAATTAGTACAACAACTGCGAGGAGAAGCTGGTGAAAGACAAGTCAAAGGGGCTAAAATAGGAATGGCGGAAAACCACGGCGGTACTGCTGCAACTGCTGTAGTTCATATTTTGGAGGGTGAATAATGTCAGTACCTCGTTTTTGGAGAGAATTAGACACAAGATATAATTTGATTGGTTCTTATTGTAAGATAACTAAGACATACCATTATCCAAGAAGAAGTTTTAATCCTGAAGCTGGAAGAGAATCAATAGGCAGCATGGAAGATTACCAATTCAAAGGTACTGGAGAAGTAGTAAGTTCAACAGTAGTTCATCAAGCTCAAACGGGTTATGAAATGTTTGGACCTTATTGCATTGCTATAATAGAACTTGATGAGGGGCCAAAAATAACTACTCAGATTGTTGATTGTGAACCTGAGATTGTTAAGCCTGGAATGAAGGTCAAATCTGTTTTCAGAAAATTAGGAGAAGATAGTGAAAGTGGAATTCTACACTATGGAACCAAGTTCATCTTAGATGAATCTTTAGAAACTACAAATGATGAAGATGGAAACATAACTGATATTGAAGTTTAGGCTTTAGAAACTTATATATCTGGAGTCAACAGGGCCTGCTTGTACGATGTCTAAAAAAGGTGAAAAATTAGAAGACCCTAGGAAATGGGTAAAGAGTTTAGATATAGAATCAACAGAAGACATTGCTGTTCCTAAAATGCTTATTGACCAAGTCATTGGTCAAGAACAAGGCGTTGAAATAGTAAGGAAAGCTGCTGAACAAAGAAGGCACGTAATGCTCATTGGAGATCCTGGAACTGGAAAATCAATGCTTGCTAGGTCTATTTCTGAATTATTACCTAAAGAAGAATTGCAAGATGTTTTAGTATACAATAATCATGAAGATAATAATGAACCTAGAATTAGGGTTGTTCCTGCAGGAAAAGGTAAAGAAATTGTTCAGGTCCAGAAAGCTCAAGCTATGATTGAAAAAGAAAAAAGAGCTAAATCTCAGATGCTACTCGTATTTGCAATTGTGGGAATTGGAATTCTTTTCTTCATAAGTACTGGTTTTAATCCAATGATGATATTCTATTCCCTAATCGCTGCAGCCTTTGTTTTTATGGCTTTAAGATATACAAATCAAAGGAACGAAAATGCAAATATTCCAAAGGGTCTGGTGCTGCACGATAGAGATCAAAATGCTCAATTTGTAGATGCTACTGGAACTCATGCCGGAGCACTTTTAGGAGATGTAAGACATGACCCTTTCCAATCAGGAGGACTTGAAACTCCTGCTCACGACCGTGTTGAGGCCGGAGCAATACACAAAGCTCACAAAGGCGTACTTTACATTGATGAAATTAATTTACTAAGGATAGAATCTCAACAATCTCTTCTGACTGCAATCCAAGAAGGTGAATTTTCTATTTCAGGACAATCTGAACGATCCGCAGGTGCAATGACAAAGACTGAACCAGTACCATGTAATTTCATTCTTGTTGCTGCAGGTAATCTTGATGCAATTCAAGGAATGCATCCTGCACTTAGAAGCAGAATTCGAGGATACGGATACGAAGTCTATATGAATTCAACAATACCTGATTCTCAAGAAAATAGAGAAAAATTAGTTAGATTCATTGCTCAAGAAGTAGCTAAAGATGAAAAAATCGGCCACTTTTCTAGAGAAGCAATAGGTGAAATTATTCATGAAGCTCAGCGTAGAGCTGGAAGACAAATGCACCTAAGTCTTAGACTAAGGGAATTGGGAGGTCTTGTCAGGGTAGCTGGGGATATAGCAAGAGAGTTAGATGAAGATACCGTTACAGGAGAGCATGTAGTTAGGGCAAAAACAATTGCCAAACCTTTAGAGCAACAAATAGCAGACCGCTATGTAGAGCGTAGAAAAGACTACAAAACTTATTCAATAGAGGGATCTGAAATAGGTATGGTAAATGGTTTAGCAGTGATGGGTGCAAATTCAGGAATGTCCGAAATGGCTGGAATAATGATGCCTATTGTTGCTGAAGTAACACCAGCACAATCTAGAGACAGAGGTAAGGTTGTGGCAACTGGTAAATTAGGTGAAATAGCAAAAGAAGCTGTTGAAAATGTATCTGCTTTAATCAAAAAATATACTGGAGCAGACATATCCAAATATGATATCCACGTTCAATTTGTAGGTGCTTATGAAGGTGTTGAGGGTGATTCCGCTTCTGTATCAATAGCTACAGCTGTAATTTCGGCTCTGGAAAATGCTGAAGTAGACCAAACAATAGCTCTTACGGGATCTCTAAGCGTTAGAGGACAAGTTCTTCCCGTTGGAGGAGTTACTGCGAAAATTGAAGCTGCTGCAGAATCGGGAGTTACTAAGGTAATAATTCCTGCAATGAATATGCAAGATGTTCTTCTAGATTCTAAATACAAAGACATGGTAGAAGTAGTACCTGTAGCAACACTAAAAGAAGTCTTAGACAATATACTAGTTGCAGGGCCAAGAAAAGACGGGCTTCTAGAAAATTTAGCCAAATTTTTACCAGGCTCTAACGTTTCCAATAAATTAGGGAATCCTACTGCTTAATAATCTCTGACGTCTCCAAATTTCTGGAGCGAATCAATTAAATTTGGAATATCATCAGAAGTTGCAACAATTGAAGTACCGAGATGTGCAATGGAAGATACCGAACCAAGCGGTAGAGTGTCTATCATTTGAGATATGTTTTCATTAATGAGACCTGTTCGCTGTGTGAACAAACGGCCTATTTTAATTGCTGAACGCAAACTTACATTAGTATACTGAATTCCTAAGGCTGCTGAATTTATAATCTCAATCCAACTTTTATCAGAAATTATTTCTGAAGTGTTTCTACCTAATCCAGATATACAAATTACAAATTTTTCAGTTATTGGAACGCAGGTAACTTTTCCAAGATATCCTGGAGTCTCTCTAATGATTATGGAAGGGAAACTCGTCTTTTTAATTGATTCTGCAATAGCAACTACATCACCTAATCCTGTGTTAAATTCTACTTCAGCTTGATGAGAGGCTTTAACACATTCATCAATATCTTTTTCTAGTTCTAAACATGCAGCTAATGCTGATGCTCCAGATATACCAAAACCCGAACCTAGCGGTAAATCATGCCTTTGATGAATTACTAGACCTTTATCTTTAAAACCCAATAATTGAACTGCTCTGAGAGTTACTAAATCATCAACTTCTTTTCCTTTTCTAATAATCTTGTTTTTCTTATTTTTAGATTTTTCTATAGCGCAATGTACGCCTTGAGGAATAATTAAACCGATACCGGTTGATCCTTTAGATAGCTCGTCTTCACCATCCCAAATTGCAAAAGTTAAACTAATGTGGCCTGGAGCAAAACTCATAATATCTCCTCATAAAGCTCTTTAGTTTTCTCTATAGTTTTAGCCCAAGTGCGCTCCTTTGAAGCATATGTAAAAGCTGACTCAGATAAATCAGATAGTAGTTTTTCATTATTTATGACTTTAGAAATAGCATTCGCCATTTGACCTGGTTGAACGAGTAATGCATGACCTTGTGTAGCTTCTTCTACAGAAGGCAAACGTGTAGCAACGACAGGAAGTTTACAGCCCATATACTCATAAATTTTTAAAGGTGAAAATCCATAATCGAGATTTGGATAAGGTGCAAGACCTATCTCTGCTTCCACCAAGAGACCAGGAACTTCCGATCTACTAAGCCGGCCAATATGGTGCAAATTAGGTGAACCTAGAATGCTTTTACCATAGCCGCCGCCGGCTACTACTACATTTACATCTGGATTCAACCTCGCTATATCTACTAATTCTTCAACCCCATGCCAAGGCCCAAGGGCGCCAACAAAAACTACCATTTTGCCATAAAACCCTAATTTCTTTTTAATCCCTAAGGGTTCAACATTGAGATTGAATAAATCATCCTCATAGCCATTCTGTATTACTTTGAATGATTTAGCTTTGACATTCCATTCAGATATCTGATCTCTCAAAATTGAACTTACTGTAAATCCACCGTCTGCCAATTCGATTTGATTGCGGCATGAACGTATAGCTTTCTCATGATAAGGCCACAACCTAGCAAGTCTTGTAGCTGACAATTCTGAACGCATCCAATTATCATCAACTTGGAGTATTGATTTAACTCCTAATTCTGAAGCTGCCTGAACTCCTGAACCTGCAAATATATAGCCTCTATCATGCACTATGTCAAATTTTTCAGATCTAAGAATCTCAATCGCTTTTTGATAGGAATGCTTTGTAAAAAGTAATCTCTCAAAAGGTAGGCCCGGATTAATCACTGATATAAATCTTAAATTATGATGGAAGTTGTAATCTTTTGCTCCCTCTTCATCATATCTACACAGAAGTGTGACTTCCATCCCTGCTTCTGCTAAGCCATTAGCTAATGCTAATTGATGAAGCGTTTGACCTAAACTGTCCGGAACCCTCACTGAGGGGGCTACCATCAAAACTTTCACAAATTAGCAGTAATGCACAGGTTTTAGAACTGTTGCCTCCAATCCAATACTTGATGATTGTTGCAATACATCAGCCAAATTACTTGCCGTGGGCAGGATATTTTTACAAAATTTTGCATTCAGATTCATTTGTTTTTCTGGATTCTGTCGAATCAAGTAAGATAAGTTATGTTAAAAGAACGTTATTCCAAACCACTCAAAGTGAAAAATATCTAACAGTTCCTGTTGGAAAAAAAAACATCCCTATTAATCAAATACTACTTCCTAGCAACAATGAATGGAAAGTAAAACATCTTAATTTTTTGGAAGACAATCTAAAAGACAAGCCTTTTTTTGAATACTATTATCCTGAATTAAAAAGCTTTTATATTGAAAATAACGAAGAACTTCTGAGCGTCTTTAACATAAATCTAATAAAATATTTGTTAAATAAAATGGAAATTAGAACTAAAACTTATATTTCAAGTGAAATGGAGTGCGATACCGGAAGCCGAAACGAAAGATTATTAAATATTTGTAAATATTTTGATGCAAAGACTTACTTATCAGGTACTGGCGCAGAGCAATACAACGATAGACAATTATTTTTAGAACATGACATTAAAATCACATATTCAACCTTTAATCCTAATACTAATTTAACAAATTATTCAATATTACATTCAATATTTATAAATGGCTACCCAAAGACAAAAGAATTACTTATGGAAAAAAATATAAAGTCTACGTCAAAGTGAGTGTGTGGCAAAAATTGGAATAATTTGTGATAGAGAATTTTTAGATCCGATTGATCAGCGTGTCTACAAAAGTGCTGTAACAATGGCTGAAGCTGGTTACGATGTTGAAATATTAACTCCTCATCATACTACGCAAAAAACTTCCATAAATAATATAATAATTAGATGCTTCTCAACCAAAGGACCGCCAGGAATGGTTTCATTCCGCTTAATTAAGGAAGCGCTAAATGGAAATTATGATTTGTACTATTGCCATGAATTTGATCCTCTACTTTACGGGTTTTTACTAAAAAAGCTAACTAGGAAACCAATCATGTGGGATTGCCATGAATACCTAATACCTATGAAACGAGAGTTGCAGGGTAATTTAGCTGCAACTTTTGCAGGCATAGTCCTGGAAATTGTAGCTCCTCGATTGGACTATATTATTACTGTAGATAATGATTTAGGACGACAACTTTCAAAATACAACAAAGTTACTGTTTTACCAAACTATCCAAATTTAAAATATTTTGATTCAAGCCTAAATAAAAATATAAAAAGTAAAAACGAAATTATCTATGTAGGAAGTCTTACAAGAAAAAGAGGACTTAAGATAATGCTTCAGACAATGAAATTAGTAAGAGAAGAAAAAGATATAAAATTAACAATAGTTGGAGGATTTGAAGACTCTGAATTGGAAAGATGGGCTATGGAATATGATAAAAAACATAATCTTTGTACGAACTGGAAAGGATGGGTTGAATACACTCAATTAGCTCCTTTAATTTCAAAGGCTAACTTGGGTTTAAGTTTGTTACAAAATGATACTGGAAAAATAGAAGACCGATATGGAAGAGGTTTTCCAACAAAGGTCTTTGAATATTTGATGATGAAAACTCCATTAATTTGCCATAATAACCCAGACGTAGAAAAAATACTTAACTTAGGGAAGTGTGGAAAATGTGTAGACCCTTCAGATATTGAAGAAATAGCAAATTGTATAATTCAACTTTTTGAGGATGGGAAACTAGAAGAAATGGGAGAAAATGGAAGGAAATTCGTGATTGACAAATTTACTTGGGAAAGAAATGAAACCGAACTGGTTAAAATAATCAAAAAGCTAACCTAATATTTTATACACAGTGAAAGATGGCCATAAAGTTAGTATACAAAACACGGAGAATGCATTAGAAAATGGAACCACCTCGGGAAAAATATAATTCTGTGAGAAATTTCCTAGACAACTTAGGAAACGAGAAAGTAAAAATTTGCCGTAATTGTAACGCTGTTTTTAGTTATACATATGAAACCACTGTATTGTGTCTTTCATGTGATTTTGAAGAAGAAGTTAGTACTCTCCCTTCAGTTGTTGAAATTGAAGATGAATTCGAAGTTGTGGAAGCTGCTCCTGCAGTTATAGATCCTTCTCCAGTTGCAGCTAGTGCTGTACCTTTAGCTGCTGAGCTTGATGTTGTTGAGACTAAAAGTGAATGGGATATGGAAATAGATTCATTTGATTCTGAAGATGATGGGACTGCTATTGCTGTACAAGATAGTGAGGGAAATATCACTGGAACTGAAGAAGATGTAGCTGAAGCTGTTATTGCTGAACCTATGGAAACAGAAGAACCTGTGGAAGCTGAACCTATGGAAACAGAAGAACCTGTGGAAGCTGAAGCTGTTGTTGCTGAACCTGTGGAAACTGAAGAACCTGTCGCTGAAGCGTTGTTGCTGAACCTATGGAAACAGAAGAACCTGTCGAAGCTGAAGCTGTTGTTGCTGAGCCTGTGGAAACTGAAGAAGCTGTCGCTGAAGCTGTTGTTGCTGATGCAATTGCTGCAGAAAATATTGCAAAGGAAAATTTAGAAGAAGCTTCAACTGCTGATGAAATAGCTTCTGAGAATATTGTTGAAGCTGTGGCTGCTGAGGCCGATGCAGTAGAAGCATACGCTGAAGCTGTGAAAGATGAATCTAAAGCTGCAGACGCAGTAGTAGAGGCTGCTAAAGCTGAAAGTATTGCTGCAGAAGCTGTTATTGAAGCTACGGAACAAGTTAGCAAGTTAGTTGAAAAGGAAGCTGAAGAGGAACAAATTCAAGAAGCTGTAACTGAATTAAAGGAAGCCGTTGAGGTTCAAGAAAAATCTGAAAACATAGTAGCTGAAGCTATTACAGCTGAAGAGAAAACTGTTGAGGCTGTAGAAACTACATCCGAAGATGAGGGAACTACTGCAGAAGATCTTGAAAAGGCAGTCGAAGAAAAACAAACAACTGTTGAAGAACTTGAAAAGGCAGTCATCAAAGATGAACAAGCCGAGGAAGAAGTAAAAGAAACTGTTGAAGCCGTTACTGAAAATAAAGCCAAAACTAGTTCTAGTGTTGATTTAGAATCCCCATTTAATGTGGGTGAATTAGTGGCCCATGGAGTATATGGTAAAGGTGAAGTTATACATAGCACAAAGGCAGGAAACCACTGGTCTGTTGAAGTGAATTTTGATGAGGGAAAACGAAGAATTCTTGGTACATTCCTTACTAAAAAAGGAGGTGAGAAAGCCCCTATCGCAAGTGAAGAGGATTTCAGAAAACCTAAAAGTAAAAATATAGAAGAAGAGGCTTCCCTTGAGAGTGAAAACGCTAAAAACACTGAGCCTGAAGAAAAAGAAGAGATAATTGCTTCAGTGGTAGCCGAAGCTGTAGAAGCTGATTATGGAGATTATGCTCCTGGAACAAAAGTTAATCATAAAATATTTGGTACCGGATTGATTAAGGATAGCCAACCCAAAGGAGACAATTACAAGCTGGAGCTAGAATTTGAGGATGGAAGTAACCGAAATTTACTATCTACATTTGTAAATCTTATTGATGGAGAAAAGGAAAACAAGCCTGTAGAAACAGAAGAATCTGTCGCTGAAGCCGTTGTTGCTGAACCTGTAGAAACAGAAGAACCTGTCGCTGAAGCCGTTGTTGCTGAACCTGTGGAAACTGAAGAACTTGTCGCTGAAGCCGTTGTTGCTGAACCTGTGGAAACTGAAGAACTTGTCGCTGAAGCCGTTATTGCTGAACCTGTAGAAACTGAAGAACCTGTCGCTGAAGCCGTTGTTGCTGACGTAGAAGTAGTAGACACTGATGCTCTTTATAGAAGACCTGAAAAGAAAGAAGAACCTGTAATCGATTTATCAAAACCTGAAGTACAAGATGCTGAAATGGTTGATGATGAGTAATGATTCTTGAATCTAAAAGACTAAAATTACGTGCATTCGAAATAAAAGATAAAGAAGCCCTAATTAATTTATTAAATGATGAGAAAATAAGTAAATGGATTGATAATTTACCTTATCCATACTTGGAAAAACATGCTGAATGGTGGCTCAAAAAAGGATCTAAAAAAAAGCATCAATTTGCCATTACGCTAAAAGAGAAAAGTATTCTTATTGGATCTTTTAAAATAAGCAAGAATGGTGAAATTGGATGCTGGATAGGAACTAATTACTGGAAGATGGGATTTGCTTCAGAGGCAATAGAAAGGATAAAACAATTTGCATTTAATGAACTGAACTTGAATAGAATTTGGGCTGCTACTCATGAAGATAACAAAGCTCCATTTCAAGTACTAGAAAAAACAGGTTTTACTCAAGTTGATGATAAGCCCTACTACGTTGAGGGTATTGGTGACACTAAGATAAGACCTCACTTTGAATTAACCAAACAGGTCTTAAATCAACCCCTCCCGTGAAATAATTAGGCCCTGTGGGGTAGCTTGGTATCCTTGTTGCTTTGGGAGCCATAGACCCCGGTTCAAATCCGGGCGGGGCCACCACTTATCTCTTTAATTTTAATATTGAAATTCTAATAGGCTGATTTTGTAGTGGTTATGATTACTGACGCAATTTTGTATGGATCACCATTAGAAGAAGGTCTACGGTCTTCTAAACGACCTTTCCAGCCATCTTCAACTGTCCCCACAGGAATTCGAATGGAGGCTCCTCTATCTGATACACCATATGAAAACTCATGAATAGATTGTGTTTCATGTAAACCTGTTAATCTTTGCTCATTGTGTGCACCATATACATCCATATGTTTCTTAATGTTCTTCCCAAAAGCTTCACACACTTTATTGAAAACTTTTTCATCACCGCATTTTCTTAAAGTACTATCTGAGAAATTAGCATGCATACCGGAACCATTCCAATCGGTTGCTCCCAACGGTTTCGGATGCCATTCTATAGCCAGCCCATATTTTTCTGCATTTCTCTCAGCCAAATAACGAGAAACCCAAATCTCATCACCTGCATTTTTAGCTCCTTTAGAAAATATTTGATATTCCCACTGACCTGCAGCAACTTCTGCATTTATTCCTTCAACATTTAACCCTGCATCCAAGCACATGTCCAGATGCTCTTCAATTATTTCACGCCCGAAAGTGTTCTTTGCACCAACTGAACAGTAAAATTGACCCTGTGGTGTTTGATCTCTAGGAAATCCTAGAGGGAGATTTGTAGAAGGATCCCAAAGGAAATATTCTTGCTCAAAACCAAACCAAAAATCATTATCATCATCATCAATGGTAGCTCTGGCATTTGTAGCATGAGGCGTGCCGTCTGCGTTATAAACTTCGTTCATAACTAAATATGCATTTTTTCTATCCGGATCTGGAAATATTGCTACTGGTTTCAAAATACAGTCTGAATCGTTTCCTTCAGCCTGACGAGTTGAACTACCGTCAAATGACCAATCTGGACAATCCTTTAATTTTCCTGAAAACTTTCTTCGAATTAATGTCTTGCTCCTCAAACTCTGTGTTGGCTCAAAGCCGTCTAACCAAATGTACTCTAATTTTGAGACTTTACTCATAATAATCAATCTTACATCGAAACATACTATATAAAAAAATCCCTAAAACTGCTAAAAAGAACTAAAAATATAAAAATAATTGAATTTATACATAGATATTTATATATAGGATGTGCAAACGTTCATTTTATGGAATTAAATTATAAAGATTCTGAACTTTTGAAACATCTAAGTAAAAATGGAAAAGCTTCACAAAGAGAGCTTGCAGCCGCAACAGGGTTTGCACTGGGGACGGTAAGTAATCGCATTAAGGCACTAGAAAAAAATAAAATAATCAAAGGTTATGCAGCAGACATAGATCCTGAAAAAGTAGGATTTACACTAAATGCAATGGTTCATCTAAGAATAACAAAAGGTAAAATCATGGAAGTCCAGGCCACTATTGCAAAACATGATAGAGTATATGCAGTATATGATGTAACTGGAGAATGGGACTCTTTAGTACTTGCAAGATTTAAAGACAGAAAGGAGATGGACGAATTCATAAAAACCATATTGTCTCAAAAAAATATTGAAAGGACAAGTACCTCGTTAGTTTTGAATAATGTTAAAGAAGAATTAAGAGTGGTAATCTAAAACTTAGAATAAAAAGAATTTACATCCTCTATTTGATCTATAGTAAGACCTTGACCAATAATGCCATCCCATCTCTTCATTAAGTTACCATCTTTGAATATCGCCATTGTAGGTACTACATTTATATCGAAAGAATCCCATAATGCTGAATCTACATCTGTTATGTCTGCAATATTGGTTTTTCCAACCTTTGAATACTCCCTCCAATTATTAAAAAAAGATACACAATAAGGGCACCAATCGGCAGAAAAGATGACTACTAGTTCACCTTCACTATCTTTAATTTTAGTATTGTCAAAATGATTCTCATATATTTTTGATATATCCTTCATCTCTTTTTCCATCTCATAAATATTTCTCGATTAGCTCGATGTTCTATAGACTCTGGCGGCATTTCCTCTTCTTCTAAATCCCAATGCAGCCCGAATAATTTATGAAGGTCCATAATGTCTACACCCCATGGAGGGCCTCCTTCGCCAATTTCCTTGTCTAAAGGAAGAAACAACCCCAATAGACTTCCTCCAGCTTTCAGCAATTGCCAAACTACCCTATCATATTCAAAGCGTCTTTCTGGACTGATTGCACAAAAACAAGTATATTCTAAAATATAGTCAAATTTACCATGCAGTTCCTCTGGTAAATCAAAAAGATTTTCACGTAATACTCTCAATGAGACGTTTGCCTTTCTGGCCCTTTCACGAGCCTCTAAAACTGCAGGCTCTGCAAAATCAATGGCCGTGACATCAAAACCCTCTTTAGCAAAAGTCACTGCATCATATCCTCGACCACAACCAATTACACATATCTTTCCTTTAGGAATCTCAGAAGCGATTCTTTGAAAGAAAGGTGTAGGGCCTCCTAAGTCCCAACCATCGTTGTCTGTTTCGTAACAGGCTTCCCAAAATTCAGCAGTGTTTACGGGGTCTTCCACAATGTTCTCAAAAAGAGGTATTGTTAAAAGATAGGGTCAAACTTTTTGTTGACGCCTTTAATATGAAAATATGACCAATGTATTAATGCGAACGAGTGCTGGAGATATTACAATCGAATTATATACCGATAGTATGCCTATTACTGCTGGAAATTTCCTTAAATTAGTAGAAAAAAGATACTATAATGGATTACATTTTCATAGAGTAATAAGAGGATTCATGCTTCAAGGAGGATGCCCACACAGTAAAGATCCAAATAGTAATAAATGTGGAACAGGAGGGCCTGGTTACACAATTTCAGATGAACATTTAGATAGTGCAAAATTTTCGAATGAAATTGGAACTTTAAGTATGGCAAATGCAGGGCCAAATAGTGGAGGTTCGCAATTTTTTATTAATACAGTACATAATTCATTCCTTGATTGGTGGGATAGATCTACGCCTTCTGCACATCCTGTATTCGGAAAGGTAATAGATGGAATGGAGGTTGTTAAAAAAATTGAAAGTTGTAAGACCGGACCTAATGACAAGCCAGTTAAGCATCAACAAATAATATCCGTGACAAAAATATAGTAAGAATGCATGGCAGAGAATTTAGAAGAACCGATATTTGAGGTTATTCAAAAATACTCTGATTTTGAAATTAGGAAATACTTTGATACAATACAAGCACAAGTAGCTTCACCGTCAACTGAAGAAGTAAGTTCCAGTACTCATTTTAGAGAAATTGCAAGCTATATCTTTGGCAACAACAATAAGTCTCAAAACATATCAATGACTGCTCCAGTTCACACTTGGAATAAGAATGATAAAACCTTAATGGCTTTTACAATGCCTTCTAAATTTAATATTGAGAAATTGCCAAAACCAAACAGCAGTAGGGTAAAATTACTAGAGGTTGAAGGCAAGTTTATAGCTGTATTAAAGTTTTCTTGGTTTTCTGGTAATACACGAACTGAAAAACTGATACAAAAACTTCAAAAATTGATTAAATCTGAAGGATTGAAGCAGAAGGGGGTCCCAAAATTAGCTGTCTATGATAATCCAATGACTACGCTCCCATTTGCGAGGAGAAATGAAATACACCTGCCAATTGAATGGCCTACTAATCGTCAGTAGAAGAACCTTCTTGCATGTAAGGTATGTCTATATCTAACTGAGCAATATACAAGCCTGAAGTTATGCAAGAAAGGTAAGTATATCCATCATGATATTCTGCTGCCCACAAGAAGGGTATCCAGCCAAAATCATAAAAATTTGAATCCAATGGTTCGCCATAACCTCCATTTTGAGGGAGAATGTAAGCAACTGTTGAAGATAAATGAGAAGCATTTCTATCTTCAAAATTACCTGTGGCAATTATTGTTTCAACATCAACAATCCATAATCCTGCATGATAATGAGAAATGTATAATCTTCCATCCCACCCACCTCCATAGCTCTGATCTGGCTTTTCTTCATCTGTGATAAAGTGGCCTGAATCTAAGTTATGCGGGCTAAAAAGTAACCATTCATCTCCATTGGCATGGGATTCACATGAAGAACCAAAACAGTGCAAACCTGATGTTGGAATTTCCCAGTCTCCTACTAGCTTAGGTAAGAACCGTAGATTACCGTTTACTACTTCATAATCTGTATTATCAATGACATAAATCATCCCTGTTCCCACATATGTTGACAAGACTTCCACTGCTGCTGTAATTAGATGCCTTTCGCCCTCTAATTCTGGACGAATATGAGATATATCAACCATCTCAGGGTAAGGTTCAGTATAATGTATGTAGGATGAACGACCTCCATTTTCATTACCTGTAGAACCACTGTCAGGTTCTCCATCGCCATCAAAATCTGCAAAATCCATCCAATAACCTACTTCTGGAGCTCTCCACAAACAGGTAACTGGAGAACCAACTGTACTTTTACACCCTAATCCATAAAATAAATAGTTTTCAGGACTATTAACTGGATGAGGTACATCAGTAACATCACCAATTCTAACACCTGCTTCCCAATAAGCTCCATAAACATAAGTTCGTCCATAACGTGGATCTAAAGGGTCATTTCCTGGCCAAGTCTGAACTGTCATATCATGGATATAAATCCAACCACCTCTTGTTGTCTCCCAAGCCACTTCATATTCTCCAACTTTAATTATTGTGTGACCATACCCTGAACCGGGTACTCCCTCTAAAGTTCTAGCTGCTGAACCTTGAAGATTCAAATGAGCTATAGTAACGCCCCCACAAGCTTCACCAACGGCAATATCACAACCCTCATAATCTGGATTTGCAACAAAAATATACCATTCATTATCAATCATATGTGTATAAAGATTATGAGGTCCACTGGGATGATCTGAATCATACCAGCTATCAACCCAAACAGGGTTTGTCTTATCCGTTACATCCACTAGTACAACGCTTACTTGAGTTGGATCACCCCATTCCCCAACTTGAGGATCTGTGTAGCCAGGGTCAACCAACTGATTTTGAAGAATTACATACTCTCTACCACTAAATTCTAAATATTTAATGTCAAGGAGTTGAGTGTTTGGATCTGTATATTTTCCAGTTACAGTCGTATTGTATGGATCAGTCACATCAGTTATATGAAATTCAGACCAGCCTGATTGATAGGCATAGGTTCTCCCATCTGGAGAATCTGCAACTGTGACTTCTGCATTACCTCCATTTGTTAGAGGATTGTATGATATTTGCTCGATATTTCCACTACTCATATTATGCATTGAAGCGTCCATATGATCATGCCCCTCTTCTTGAATCAAGGGATCTTCATCAATAAATAAAATCACATCCGAAGAATCTGCACTGTCCTCTGGTGTGAGTAAATAAGCTGTAACACTAATTAAACTAAGAACAATTAAAGCTGCGAGAGCCATCTCTTTAGTCTGCATTGTTTTACTCAGTATAAGCTTTTATTTATAGCCTATTTAGAATGGACGAACATGAAAGTAAAGGAAACTGTTTTGGCCACAATATTAGCACTTATCTTGTGCTTCCAAATAATGTTTCCCTTAGCGTCTGCACACACTGGTGAAATGTTTACATTAATCGTAAGGGAAGATAGTGTAGTACCGGGGAATGCCCAAATGAGAGTAAATGACACTGCACGATGGATTAATGTTGATGATCGTGAGAATGTAACTCATAGAATATTGGTAGATGCAAATTCAGACGGAATATATCAGGGGGAAGATGATTGGGATTCTGGAAATTTAACCAACTCATGCGAACATATAAACGGAACAAAAGTAGATGAAAATTGTAATGCATATTTTGATATCATATTTAATGAAACTACAATGAATATGAGCTATTACAACATAGTTGGAACATACGCTTTTGTTGATATAATATTTAATGAAACTTCAGGAAAAACTGAAAAGGTATATGGCAATGTTACTGTTAATCCAGATTTTCACCTCAGGGCTGGATTCCAAGATAATGTAATAAATGATGAAGAGAACAACAACAATGAAGAAAGACCGGCTTTTCTGCTATTTATTGCAGCAGGATCCGGAGTAGGTGCTGCAATACTTGGAGGCATGATTATCTTTGGTAGCAAAGAAGAAGATTAAGCAAAAGCAAGATTTAATGAAAGCACTCTTCTTAGGTTTAATCTCTATTATGATACTAACGAGTGTCTACTATATCAACATATCAGAAACTAATGAAACTGAAACGGGAAATAATTATCTAAAAAGTGAAATATGCTATTACGCACTACAAGGAATAAAATCCGATTACCATTACCATTTACAATTGAATATAACTGTAGATGGTGAACGTATTGTTATACCTGCCAATATAGGTTTTGAAAAAAATGAAAATAATGAAACCTTATTTTTGCATCCAATCCATACTTACGATAATAGTGGAAGGGTACATGTGGAAACGACAAAGAATGCCACTGCTGAACTAGGATTCTTCTTTGATATTTGGGGAGAAGATTTTTCAAAAAATGTAATACTAGGTAATGATGCCGATGAACAGCACGCTATTGAAATGACTGTAAATAACCAGATTGTTAATACATTTGAAAGAACATTATTAGAACCATACATTTTTATTGAAATTAATTATTACTCTAAAAACTAAATTTTATTTTAGCGTTCTCACATAATAAAACATGACAACGGTAACTAAGGGTCTAAAACCTGAAAATGTATGGAAGCATTTTGAAACTTTAACCAAGATTCCAAGACCATCGAAACACGAAGAAAAAATTTTAACATATTTGAGAAACTTCGCTACTGAAAAAAATCTAAAAATGAGAGAAGATTCTACTGGCAACATAGTAATACTAAGACCAGGTACTGGGGGTGGTGAAAAATCACCAGTTGTTGTAATCCAAAGTCACGTTGACATGGTTTGTGAAAAGAATAGAGATTCAAATCATGACTTTATGAACGATTCTCTTGATTTATACATAGAAGAGGGTTGGTTGAAAGCAAGAGATACAACACTTGGTGCTGATAATGGAATTGGAGTTGCTGCAGCCATGGCATTATTAGATATGCCACTTGATTCTGTATTGCCTCCTCTCGAATGCCTCTTTACCGTTGATGAAGAGACTGGTTTGACTGGAGCTTTCGCCCTAAGTGGTGAAATAATTAAAGGAAGAACTATGCTTAATCTTGACACCGAAGATTGGGGAGAAATCTGTATTGGTTGTGCAGGCGGAGGAGATTCAACTATAACCTTACCTACAGAATACGAGGAAGCCCCAAATGATTTTCTCTCTTTTCAGTTATCTATTGAAGGGCTTAAGGGTGGCCATTCAGGCGTAGACATACATGAGGACAGAGGAAATGCAATTGTTTTTCTCTCTTCTGTTTTTGATGCAATTCAAAAGAAAAGTGATGTAAGATTAGTTTCTATTGTTGGTGGCGATAAACATAATGCAATACCAAGAGAAGCATTTGCTACAATACTCGTTAGTCCCGAAGCGGTTTCAGATGCCCAAGACACTGTATCAAGGAGACGTGCTGCTTTAGCAAAAGAATTTGGCTCCATAGAAAATAATCTAAGAATAAATTTCTCAGGATTAGAAGATTCGCCTGATACTAATCTTAGCAGAAAGTCCCAAGAACGAATTATAGGATTATTGAGAACTTTACCTCATGGAGTACTAAAGTATTCACATGATGTCGAAAATTTAGTAGAAACATCTAATAATCTAGCTTCGATTAAAATGCATAATGGGAATTTTATTGTTGCTTGCTCAACAAGATCTTCTATTGCAGAAGCTCTAGAATCCCAAAGAGAGAGAATCTGCACAATGAGTGAAGCATATGGAGCTTCTGTTAAACAAGATGAAGCTTATCCAGGGTGGGCTCCAAATCCAAAATCTGCAATTTTGGAAACTACAACAGAAATTTACAAGGAACTACTTGGCAAAGAACCGCATATCTGTGCAATTCATGCCGGGTTGGAATGCGGAGTTATAGGTGAAAAAGTAGATAATATGGACATGATCTCTTTTGGGCCTACAATTAAAGGCCCCCATTCACCTGATGAAAGAGTTGAAATAAAATCTGTCGATAAATTCTGGGATTTATTACTTAAAATTTTGGAAAAGTTAGCAAAAAAGTGAATTCAATTTGATAGAAATACTTCAAAAAAATTTGGAAGCTAAATTGCCTGGAATAAATTCTTGGAAAAGAATGGCTGTAAAGTCTAACGAAGGTGATAGTGTTGAGATTGAAAGCTTTCAAAAATATAAAGACTGGTTATCTAAAGAAAAATTAAATAAGATGAAAACTGCAGCAGTCCTTATTGGACTGTTTAAAAAGGAAAATGAATGGTATTTTCCGTTAATAAAAAGACCTATGCACGAAAAGAATCATGCTGGACAAATTGCACTTCCAGGAGGTGCAATGGAAAAAGGTGAAGATATTCAAGAAACTGCAACAAGAGAAGCCTTTGAAGAAGTTGGAATTTTACCAGACAATGTTGAAATAATTGGTGGATTAACGCCATTACCGGTTCCTGTTTCAAACTACCTAATATTTCCTTTTGTAGGAATAATTAAGGATGAACCTAAGTGGAAAATTAATGAAAGTGAAGTAGAAGAATTGATTTTACTAAGAATGAAAACACTTATTGATGCTGATAACGGATACTATGAACTATGGAATCTGAGAGGGAATCAAGTGAAAGTACCTATTTTCAAAGTCATGGGGAAAACAGTATGGGGTGCTACAGCTACGGTTTTGTCCGAATTATTAGATTTAATCAAAGAATGAATTTATGGGTTCTACCAAATAAGTTGAAAATAAATCTCCATAAATTGCTGAAACTATAAATGCTAAAGTTAATGGAATTATATATGGGATTTTGAAAGTAATCCAAGGTTCATTAATTCCTTTTTCTTCCAACATATCCCACTGCAAGTCTGAATCTGCTTTGTGCTTTACAAAAGCCACCATAACCGCCTTATTACCGATAATTTGTTGCATTGGCCATACGAAACTTTTTCGAGCTTTAGAAATAATCATCTTTGTCCCAAAGAATATTTGAAAATATGGTTTTTCTGTATTTCCTCTAAAAATATTAAAAATTGCTAGACCTATAGGTACAAGTAAATACAATAATAACGAATTCATAAAAACCACAAAAGGATACGGAAAACCACGCGTCTCAAAAGCCATTAAAGAATTATCTCCAAAAGAAAAGGTAAAAGGAGTTAACAATCCAATAGTCATTATAGCCTTAACATCTGCACCGCCAATGGTAGGTCCAAAATAAAACCAAATATACATTAAAATCATTAATATTGAAATTGACATTATGTCAAGCAATCTATAATCATCATCAATAAATCCGTCAGAATCTATGCTTACTAGGAAGTAAAGTGCTGATAAAATTGCTAAAAATTGTGTAACTTGCCAAAGCCGAATTTGGTTTTCATCTAAAATATACTCATCAATGAATGCATTGTAAAATAATACAATTGTAGCAAAAACTAAAGCCCAAACAGAATAACTCCAATCTTCTTGTGATAGTTCAAAAATTAATAATAAGGATGCAAAACCGCCTGATATTATCCAAACCTGATTGGGGACTTTACGGGTTTTCAAATCAGTCCATGAACCATAGCAAAGCATCGAAACTCCTGCTAAAAAGCGAATCCAATCAAGTGATTCCATAACTATCCAAATAATAAGGGCTATTAATTTACCTCCTTATATTAAAAATCAAAAAAACTTAATTATAGTGGTATGTTAACCAATAATTGTGGACATCACGGATAACTTTCTGCCAGGAGAAAAATTTCTCAAACAGTATGATGAGGTAAATGTAGACCGAGGAAGTGGCTTTTCAATTGTAATGACTAATTTACGGATATTTATCGCAAACAAAAATGAACTATGGGATTTACAAACCGACAAGATAGATTATCTTGGAAGGGCATTCATACCTAGATTTTCATGGTGGTGGCAATTAATTTTTGTTCCTTTGGCAATGATTAGTGTATCAAACCCATTGTTTTTTGGTTTATTTTTACTTTTATCTGTAGCTCGGCAATATGTTCGAATTGAAGCCTTAATTATTGGTATTCAAGGCAAAGAATGGAAAATAAGTAAAGATACTGAAACCATTCAACTTTTGATTGAAAATATAAGATCTAATTCTATTGTTGGACTTGAAAGAAAAGATGGTAAGCAAATATTAGATGCAGATCTAGTGGACGGTGGAGAAGTAAGAAATTTAGAACTTACTCTGGTTGGTGAAAACGAATCAAGAGTTCTTAAATTAGCATGGATGTTTGCAACACTTGCTTTCCTATCATATTACATGGGATCCTTTAGGTTAGGAACTGGATTTTGGACATTTCTTTTCGCTGCAACTTCATTCGGATTCTTCATATTACACAGAGACAAAAGAAAAACTAATGAATTTAGAAAAGTGGATCCGAGCCCTGGCTGGACACTAAGTGCGTGGATTACTCTTTTAAATTTTATGAAAGTAGAATATATTAAAGCTAATTGGTCTTTTGAAATTTTTAATAGAAAGTTTGAAGCAAGGCGAATAGGGTACCAAATATTTTGCGTTTGTATTTTTCTTGGCCTAATACTAACAATCTCACAGTCAAGCATGATACCCTTACTTCAAAGCATATCCATAGGCATTCCTTTGTATCTTATTGGCAGAATCTTAGCTGGAATTCCTAGAGAAAAATGGAGAATGGCAATGAGGGCGTCTGGGGCTGGTGCAGTTGCCATTATAATTGTCTTACCATGTCTGGCCCTGATTCCATTGTATGAAACTTCTTCAGTTATGATTCCCAAAGGACTCATACAAGGTGATTCTGGAAATGGTTGGAAGAACATGATGAATGAATATAGTGAATACGGCTTAGGCTTGGCTGCAAGTTCGTATGTTCTTTACGCCGATGACGGTATGGATCAGGAGGAAGATCAGGATGGATATCCTGCTTTGCTTTTTGTAGTGGCAATAAAAATTCCATTTAACTTAGAAGAAGAAAATATGTTAAGTATTCTAGATGACCAATTTAAGGAGATGGCAATTGATCAGGAAATTGATTTAGATTCCCAAATTGAACAAGGCAGTCGTCTTACTAAACAAGGATATAGTACTCAATACTCAATATACAATGGAACTGCAAAAACTGAAGAATTTGGTTTTGGACAATTAAACCGTAGTGTGACAAAAGGATCTGAAAGCAGATATATTGGTGAAGTTTGGAAAGCTCCTGAATACAATTTAATCGTTGTGGCAATGGGTATTGCTATAATTTCAGAGGAAGAAATTAATGAACAAACTGGAATTGATCCTGTAGACGAAATAATAGATCTAATTCCAAATAACCCTAATGATACAACTAACACACAAAATTGGAATGAATTATTAGAACTTATACCTGAAACTATATGCTATCAAACTTAATCTTCTTCAGATAAACTGGAAATTAGTGGAAAAGAAACAAAATCCCCTTCCCAGAGAACTTCTGCATCCTCATCAATTAAGCCTGCATCAACCAACTTACCCATCATAACTTCAGCATGTTCTTTCGGAACTTTCATATATTGTCTTTCGTCTTCACTCATATTATCCAAATTTTATCCCTTGTGCTAGAGGTAATTCATCGGACCAATTAAGTGTATTGGTCTGCCTTCTCATGTATGCTTTCCAAGAATCAGAACCTGCTTCCCGACCCCCGCCAGTATCTTTTTCTCCTCCAAAAGCACCACCTATTTCAGCACCACTAGTTCCAATGTTAACATTTGCAATACCGCAATCACTTCCTGCATGGGAAAGGAAATTCTCTACTGATTGCATATCTCTAGTGAATATTGATGAAGATAATCCTTGATCTACGGAATTATGAGCTGAAATGGCTTCATCTAGTGTTTCAAACTCAAATAAGTATAATATCGGAGCAAAAGTCTCCTCCCTAGTAATTTCCATCTCAAGATTTGCTTTTACAATGGTAGGTTCTACGAAGAATCCTGGAATATCTATTCTATTGCCTCCACAAAGAATTTCGCCGCCTTGTTTCTTAATTATATCTAGTGCATTTTCAAAATCTTTTACTGCCCCTCCATCAACTAAAGGCCCCATTATTGTATCTGAATCTAAAGGATTGCCAATATTAATTTGAGAATAAGATTTTACTAAACGCTTACTCATTTCTTCAGAAACATCCTTGTGCAAAAATAAACGCCTAGTTGTTGTACATCTTTGTCCTGTAGTACCTACAGCTCCAAAAAGTACTGCTCGAAGAGCTAGTTCAGGATCTGCATCAGGCATAACAATTATTCCATTATTCCCACCTAATTCTAGCAAAGATCTACCCAACCTTTTAGCAACAGCCTCACCAATTTTACGCCCCATATTACAAGAACCTGTAGCTGAAACTAAAGGAACTCTTCTATCGTGTATTAACATTTCACCTACATCTCTACTTGAACCAACCAATAGAGACATTACTCCATTCCAACCCAAAGGATCTAAAACTCGATTAACCATTTTTTGAATTGCAATTGCTGTAAGGGGTGTTTTCGATGAGGGCTTCCAAACCATTACATCTCCACAAACTGCTGCTATCATTGCATTCCAAGCCCATACAGCTCCTGGGAAATTAAAGGCTGTAACTATCCCTACAGTTCCGAGAGGGTGCCATTGCTCATACATTCTGTGATTAGGCCGTTCCGAATGCATAGTCTTACCGTAAAGTTGTCTACTAAGACCAACTGCATAATCTGCAATGTCTATCATTTCTTGAACTTCACCCTCACCTTCAGCTTGTATCTTACCCATTTCCCATGATATTAACTTACCAAGAGATGTCTTATTTTTTCTAAACTCATTAGCTAATAACCTAACGACTTCTCCGCGCTTTGGCGCTGGCTCCATACGCCACTTTCTAAAAATATTAGAAGTATCTTGCATTATCCTTTCATAATCTCCTGAAGAGCACTGTCTAATAGTAGCAATTTTGTCTCCAGTACTTGGAGCTATAGATTCCAAATCACTACCTGAACCAAACCATTCTGTAGAAAAACCGCCTAAATTGACGTCATCAATACCCAATTCGCTGAGAAATTCAAGGTTACTCATACTATCCTAGACCAAAGGCAAAATAAAGAGCTTAGCTTGACTATTATACTTTTAATCAGACTCTTGATAGTAATGCAATGGTAGGCCAAAAATCTGAACTTGGAGGTTACGATGCTGAACAAGTTGTAATGATGCAAGAGGAATGCATTCTTGTTGATGAAAATGATAACATCTTGGGTAAGGATTCAAAAGTTAATTGCCATATGCATGAAGGAAAATTGCACCGGGCATTTAGCGTTCTTTTGTTCAATACTTCTGGAGAATTATTAATTCAGAAAAGAGCAAAAGAGAAGATTACCTTTCCCTCAATATGGGCCAACAGTTGTTGCAGCCATCCTTTGTACATGGACTCTGAAATAAGCGGAATTGAAGGTGCTAAAGGTGCTGCAAAAAGGAAACTTGAGCAAGAACTTGGAATTGATTCCAAAAAGATAAACCTTGATGATTTACAATATATTACTAAAATGAAATACAAAGCACGGGCTGATGCAAAATGGGTTGAACATGAAATCGATTACATTTTTGCTATAATGTGTGATTTTGAAACAAATCTAAATAAAATCGAAATTGAAGAAATAAGATATGTTAATCCTGAGCAACTAGAGGCCATATTTAATGATAAAAATAATAAAATCGGCCCCTGGTTTCGGTTGATTAAGGAAAACTTTTTGAACAACATATGGAACTCCTTAGATAATCTGAGTGCTGTGGAAGACAATTTATTGCATAATATGGGGACTTGTGAATGACTTTAAAAGAAAAACTAGCTATAAAAGCCAAACCAATAAATGATGCACTTGAAAAATATCTCCGAATTAGAGAGCCTAAAAAGCTCTACAATGCAAGTGCACACATCCCTCTAGCAGGTGGTAAAAGATTAAGGCCCGTTATGGCTCTGATTACTTGTGATATGGTTGGGGGAGATTCTAATAAGGCAATCCCTTTTGCAACGGCCTTAGAAACAATACATAATTTTACACTTGTACATGACGATGTAATGGATGATGATGATTTAAGACATGGAGTAGATGCTTGTCATACGATATATGGCCTTTCAACAGCAATACTGGCTGGGGACACTTTATTCGCATATGCTTTCGAAATGATAACAGATAGTGATGTTGAAGATTTTATCAAAGCAGATTTAGTAAAAAATGTTGCATATGTTGTTAGGAAAATTGCCGAAGGACAACAAATGGACATAAATTTTGAAGAAGAGGAAACCGTAGATGCTAGTGAATATTTAGAAATGATTCGATTAAAAACCTCAATCTTGTTTGGGGCTGCAGCTTACGGAGGTGCAAAAATAGGGGGAACTACTGAAAAAGAAGCCCGAGAATTAGAACAAATGGCAACCGATGTTGGGCTTGGCTTCCAAATCTGGGATGATTATCTAGATGCAACTGCTTCCGAAGAAATCCTAGGTAAACCTTCTGGTTCAGATATAAGGCAGGGAAAGAGAACCTTGTTGGCTATTGAAGCTCTAAATCGAACTAATGAAACTGATCGAACTAGACTCATAAATATACTAGATTCTAAAAATAACGATAAAGATGTAAAAGAAGCGGTCATAATTATGGAAAGGTGCGGAGCCTTAGAAGCTTGCCATAAACAAGCTAATGGATACTTAGAAGGAGCTCGTAAGACTCTATCTAAATATCCTCAAAATGAAGCTCGCCAATTATTTGAAGAATTATTGGAATACATGGTTACAAGAGGTCACTAACGTTATGCCAGATTCTGAAAATTCCTGGAGTTCCAGCGTAATAAACGAGCAGTTACGTAAAAGGCTTGAAACGCATGATTCTGCAAAAGTAACAAATCTAAATTCTCAACCTTGCATTGCAGTCAATATGCCTTCTGGAAAGAATCTTACCTTTGATGGAGAAGCTGGTGATAATTTTGCCGGAGTAAATAACGGTACTAACATTATATTAAATGGAGATGCCGGAAGATTTGTCGGCAATGGGATGAATCTTGGAGAAATTATAATAAATGGAAATTGTGATGAAGGCGTTGGCCATTGTTTGACTGGAGGAATCATAGTTATCCAAGGTTCATCTGAAGGTAATGTAGGCCCTTCAATGAAGGGGGGAGACCTAATAATATCTGAAAATGTAAGAGGTGACTTGGCTACTTGTATGAGTGGAGGAAATATAATTGTTTGTGGAGATGTTTTAGGAGACATAGGGAAAATGATGTCTGGTGGGAAAATTTTTATCGCCGGAGAATTTGACCAAAACCAAAATCTTAATGCTAAAAATACTTCGCCAACTGATTTGAGAGTTATCCAGAAAACATTGAGAGATTACGGCGTTAATCCCGATCGCTTAAATTTCAAAACAATTACGGGAAATTTTAGATCTACAAGTATAAAAAATGAAGAAAAAAATGATAATTCAATTGAGGACTCATTACTTTTAGTAAATGCTAAGCTTAGTAGACGGCCAAGAGCATTGCACCTTGATGATTTAGAAATGTCGCTTTCAATTGGTAAAGGAAAAGAAGAACCATTGAATCTAACCATCCCTTTACTTTGGACTGGGAAGAATGCTCCTAGTTATTCCACGTGGGAAATAAATGACAAATCTCCTAACAATCTAGATTCTGCTAATATGGCTATAATCGATTTGGAAGCTACTGAAATAAATAGGAGACTAGATATGAAAAGGCCTACAGATTTAGCATTCATTGTTGAATTAATAAGGCAAAGTACTTCTAAAAGAATCCCGATAATGGTCAGATTGGAAGCTGGAGATGTGGAGAACGATTTGAATATAATTTCAAAATCTGGAGCCGAAGGCGTGATATTAGTTTCCAGAGAAATGCCGATTGAAACTGCAATAACTGCTGCAAGACCTCATAACCAAAATTTAATCATACTTGCATCTTGCAAAAAACTAGAGAGCAAGTTTGCTGCTAAATTACTTGCATTAGGGGCATCTGGAATGTTTCTGGAAACTGAATGTTCTAATTCAAAACTAAAAGATTTCGGTGTGGAGCTCTCGAAAATTGTTGGGTCTTTGGGTGTTGGGAACATAAATGATTTAGGAACTGATAATCTTAGAACTAATGATCAAAATACTGCTGCTATGACTGGAGTGCCAATTGCCGGCTATGACTCAGTTCTTCCAATGTGGCGACATTAGATTAAGCTTTCATTTCAGAAGATCTGATATAAGACCATGTAGAAATGGCTGTTAAAATTGCTGAAATTATCATCTCTCTTTGGTGGTCTTCCCAACTAATCGCTATAATAACTAAAGCAGCTAGACCTATGATTCCTGCGTAAAATTTAGCTTTGTCTGGATCTTCCGTGAAAAATGAATGATTTTTTCCAGACATAAAAAACCATATTGTAACATAAACCATTGCAGAAATTAAGACTGCTGTAGAAAGAGCTCCTGATTTATCTGATACTTCACCAGAAGTCAGTAGAGGTATATTCATTCCTTGCTGAATAACTAAAACTAAGTAGACTACAAGAGTACCGTAACCTGCACCTGCTATTAGATACAACATACCCCTTTGTGAATCTCCGTTATCGTCAGTCCCCCTCATAGAAAGAGGGGATGTTGGCGTAAAGCGTTCATTAGAATCTTCCTCACGACGAATCTCTTCTTGTATCTCTTCTTCTTCTAAATCTTGTCCCGGTAAACTTCCATCAATATCTAGATCATCCACTATTATTCCTCCTAATCCTCCGCTTTCAATGGAACTAAATTATGACCTTTAAAATCAAACTTAACGGAACGGCGTACTAAGCCTTTCAGTGTCAGCGAAGTAAGACCTAAATCTCTAGAAACATCATTTGCAAATGTACCTTCATCACCGATAATTTCAACTATTTTCGATTCTAAATCTTTAAACTTCTTTTCAGGCATGAGAACAACAGTCAATAATTCCTGCGTTTCATCAAAGGTTAAAGATGTTGAAACTTGAAATGCATTGTAAAATGTACGGTATCCTTTTTCAGGCCTACCACTTTCATTATTAACTTCCCATCTTGATTCTACCAACTTAAATTTCTCAAAGTAAGTTATTGCTTCATATGCTCCCTCACCATGTTGAGAGACCAAATCACTAATCATAGTCCAACCTTCGGCTAGTGTCGTGAGCACATCACGTCTTTCCTTAGAATCTACTGCTCTAAAAAGTGCCACTAATTCGGCAGGGTCATTGATGAGTTTTACGCGTTTCATCTTTACAATAAATCCCTATACAACATTCCCTATAAAATAGCAGTATGCCTCGACTACAGCTCTATTTCACCCTCTAGACCACATTCTAAACACTTAATCTCCTGAGTTCCTGAAACTTTAGGAATGTCCATTCTTGCAGCACACTCAGGGCATTCAATAGTCATTGTTTCTCTAACAACTTTCCTTTTTCTGACTCTACGCTCTTTAACTGGGGATTTTTCTGGAACTACAGAATCCATAAATTCTGAACCTGAGATTGGCGCAGGTTTAGAAGACGGTTCATAAGAAGACGATTCTTCCTCCCTATTTAGATAGTAAATTACAGCACCTATGGCTCCAATTATTAGAAGAATTCCAATTATGACTGGGGGGTTTGCAATTTCTGTAATAGAACCCAGATCATTACCTGATGAAGATGAACTTTCGCTAGATTTAGACGTTGTGTCTGCAACTATGGAAACTGTACATGTATCTCTAGCCGTTAGACCATCATCGTCAGTAACTCTAACTACTACTAAAAATGAAGATTCAGGAGGGGTGTAATTGTATGAATAAGTGGCAAAATCAGCCCCTTGAAAATCAAGCGTATCAATATCGCCAGTGGAGCTATCAAAATCCCATTCATAAGATATAATTCTGCCTCCACCTTTATCGCTAGCTATGGCTGTAAATAGTAATTCTTGATCAAGTACTGCTTCTTCGTCACAAATAGCCGATACTAATGGAGGAGAAAGAACATTAATTGTAATTGTAAATGATCCACTTGAAGCCCCTAATGAGTCGGTCACCATCAAATAAACTAACTTTTCACCAATATCTGAATCTGAAGTAACTACACTGGATCCGTTTTCTGAACTTTCATACAAATTTGCTCCATTTGCAAAAAATAAAGTTTCAGACGTCCAAGTGTAAGTTAATTCATTTCCGTCAGGATCTGAAGCTTCCGCATACATCACTAAACTCTGTCCAGCAACTACATTAGAATCAAAATTTACTGAATTCAATACAGGAACGCCATTAACCAGAACATTTGCGGTTACATTAGATGACCAAAAGCCAATGTCATTTACAGCTCTAAAAATTATTATGTGTGAACCTAAAGTTAATGAAGAAGTACTAAATGAGGATTGGTCCGACAAGAAACCATCCAAATTAGATTCCCATTGGTATCCAATAACTTCAGCATCTTCGGAAGCTTCCGAAACTGCAGACCCTTGAAATTCAATAATTGTCCCTTCATTAAGAACGCAATTATCTATTGAATTACAACCTGAAATTGAATCTATCGTAGCTTCAGGGAAATCTCCAATCCCTACATCAATTGTTACTGGTTTACTCCATTTGCCTTCATTGTCCATTGCACTGAAAGATATTACATGGTAGCCTTGGCTCAGATTGGATATTGTAAAGTTAGACTCAGTAGAAATATTGCCATCTATACTAGAATGCCACAAATATTCAATAACTATTCCATCTGAATCTGAAGCTGAACCAACCATGCTAACTAAATTTCCGGGTAATGTTGTAGTCGGATTAACGTTTTCAATTGTGACTGTTGGAGCTTGATTATCAAGCTGGTTTTCATAATAAAGGGCTAATCCTGAATCTGTCCCTACAATTATATTTTGACCTCTGTAGGACATAGATAAATCATTTATTTCCCCAAATACTGATGTTCTCCACAGCTCATCTCCATCGCTTACATTCACTAAAACCAATTTCCTGTTGCTTGAACCGGCTACCAAATATTTTGCATCTCCATTAAAATCCAAACCATTGATAGAACCTCCAATATTTTTATCCCATAATTTGAAATCAGTTGACAAATCTAAAAGAGTAATCAAACCTGCATCTGTTCCAAAAGCATAGTGATTTGGATTAGAACTTCCTGAGACACAAGTCACATAATCAAGCTGACCATATTCTAGTAATGGAGTATCTCCCTCCGAATCGTAAATGTAAATTTTACCATTTTCAGAACCTATAATTAGATAATTACTGTCACTTGAAAAATCTAAATCCGTTATTTTTCCATCTAAAGTATTCGAATGGTACCAAGCTGCATCTGAACTAGAAGTATCGTAAACATAAACATTACCATCTTCAGTTCCTGCTGCAATGTATTGATTGTTTGGAGAGATAGCAACGGAAGACATACTATCACTTGCATAGTTATCAACCCAGATTTCTGTATCTGAATTAGTAGAAAAATAATATACATTTTTAAAATCAACAACTGCAATATGAGTGCCATTTGGATTTATGTCGAGATCAATGAGACTCAGGAAAAAGTCAGTCTTATCCCATTTCATTGAACCTTCATCCCAAAGCGTAATCGTAGTATCTGCTTCTTCTCCTGTAACTACATATTTCCCGTTGGCAGACATATCCATAGAAGTTATACCTAGACCAACTGTTTTTGAGTTGTAAGGTGTTGAAGTATCATTTCTCCACAGTGAGACTGTTTTAGCATAGGTAGCAGATATATTTACTGAATCATCGGAAATTTCTACGGACGATATTGAATCCGTGGAATAATATTGCCAAACTGGCTCTTTCTCAGAATGAACGTTTGAAAAAGTAAATAAAATAACAAATAAAAATGTTATTGCTAAACTTATTCTTCTCACATTGTCACCTACCTTAACTATTATTGTAATGGTAGGGGGATTATTACACTGCGCCTAGCCCCTCATGAGGTTATAGCGCCCTCTTAATTCTAACACATTTAAGGCTTCAAGTACTGCTTTAGAATCTTTCCATTTAGAATAGGCATCAAGAAATATTTCTCTACCATTTATTTCAGAATGATGCGAATCTAAAGATTCCAAAAAAACACGTAGATCAGAAGCCCTGCCCTCGGGATCATCGGACATACTAGCCAAACCGAAATCTATAGCATATAGTTGATCTTTAACTAAAAAATTACTCGTAGTGGGATCTCCGTGGATCACTCCTAAAGAATGAATTTTAGACAATAAATAAGCTAAATCTTCAAGATGTGAATTGAAAACATCAGTTCGCAATGCCCTTTCCAATGTCTGTCCATCAATAAATTCCATAATAATGCTATTTTCTACCGGATTCACGCTATAAATTGCTGGAACAGAAATACCCTGTGAAAGTAACCTTTCCATTATTCGTGATTCGCTACGTAATCTCTCTGTAACTAGCCTTTTTTCTAATGAGAGATGACGATAACCTCGCTTATTTCGAACTTTAGAAATTGCAGTAATCCCTTGCCAATCTATAGTCTCCACTATAGCCTCAGCACCCCTAAATTTCATCTCCAAGTTACCTCTACCATATCTGTCCGATATTTTTGATTAACCATATTGTCTTCCTCAGCGAGCTGATAATTTGCAGACATCATTTGATAACCAAGCCAACCAATCATGACTCCATTGTCTACACATAAACTTCTTTCAGGAACAAAACAATTGACACCACGCTCTTTAGTCATAATCATAGCCATTTCCCTCAAACGTGAGTTACAAGCAACGCCACCTCCCAAAACTAGTTCTGTTTTTCCTGTGTGGGCTAATGCTCTCTCTGCTACTTCGCATGACATTGCGAAAGCAGTTTCTTGAACTGAATAGGCTACACTAGACAAAGAATGACCTGAGTCTAATTTTTGCTTTGCTGCAGTCATCAGTCCTGAGAATGCCAAATCCATTCCCTTAACAGAATACGGTAAATCTATCAATTTGTCCCCCTCAGCAATCTTCTCAAGTTTAGGACCACCTGGAAAACCCATACCTGCTTCTCTAGCAAATTTATCCAATCCATTGCCTATACCTATATCAATAGTTTCACCAAAGACTCTATAGCGTCCTTCTGCATATGCAATAACTTGAGTATTTGCCCCAGATAGATAGAGCAAAACCGGATCTGTAGCACCTTCCAATAATCCTATCTCCAAATGAGCAACACAATGATTTACTCCTAAAATAGGGATTTTATGTGTGTAGGCAAAGGCTCTGGCTGCTGTAGCTCCAGTCCTAAGGCAGGGACCCAATCCAGGCCCTCTCGCATAAGAAACAAGTGTAATCTCTTTTGGTGATAAGCTAGCTTCTTCAAAAGCATTCTTGAATAATTCTGGGAATTTTTCTACATGGTGATTCGCAGCTTCCCTAGGGTGTATACCCTCGCCTTCATCAGGAATGTAAACTGATCTTTGGTTAGAAAGAATTTTACCCTCTGAAGTTATGATCCCAACACCTGCTGTATGAGCTGTTGATTCAACGCCTAGAATTATGTCACTCAAATTGATTTAATCTTCCTCTGAAGCCTCGTCAGGGACAGCCATTTCCCTTTTATCTTCATCCTCACTATTCTGCTCAGGTTCATTGATTTTATCGTCTGATTTAGATGAGTCGGTAACTTCATCTTCCATACCTGTGTAAATTATGTAACTACATAAACTCATTATCGCAAAAATAGCAAATAAACCAAGCCAGGAACCGTCCGACTTTGAAAACTCACCTCTAGATTCAATCTCTATGAATTTGTTCAAGGATATAGTATAATCATCGGTTGAATTGTCACTATAATCAACAATAACTGATTCTACAGATAGTGAAAGTGGCCCCTCAAGAGATGCAACCCAAGATACATTAGCAATTTGCAAAGCATTTGAATAAAGTGGTATGCTCGTCCTTGAGGAAGTAATTTCTGTATTAATTAAGAGATTTACATACAAATTATTGAAATTAATATCTGTAGGATTAAGTATGGAAAAACTAAAGTTAACATTAGAGTACTTGGGTGCTTTTTCACCTACCACATACTCTATTTCATTAACAAAAATAAGGCCTGATTGAAACTTCACATTTGAATGATTTAAATCAAAATATTCAACTAAGTGTGTGTTATTACTTACATAGCCCTCCCAAGACTTTTCCACGTATCCGAAACCGAGATTCAAGTAAAACGTAAATCTAGATTGGTGATCTCTTATTTGTCCATCGCCATCTATCTCATACTGCTTTGCCCAATTCCAAGACCCTACAAGTATTTCACCATTCCACTGTCTTACTTCAAATCCTTCAATAGGCAAGTTTGTTGAAGATTCTAAAGCTGAAAAAGTAATCCACCACTCTTGTGTCATTTGAGTACTACAATTATAGTAAAATATGGATTCCAGGTCAGGTTCTGTCCCTATCGATCGTAATCCCAGCGTATAATTGCGTATGTTGACACCCGAAGCCGTAAGATTTGTATCTTCTGAAAAAATGCCATAGTTAATCATGCCAAAACCATCTAAAGCTAAACCTGTAATGTCAGCATTTCCTCCAACTAACCAAATCATTCCATAGTAAATTGTTGAATCATAAATTGATAGGTTTCCAGCATCCGAAACTAAAGTAAATGGAGATATAGCAGTAGTAATGTTATCACTTAATGTATACCTGCTAGTTGTTATTGTAGTATTAATTATGTCTAATTGACCTCCTGGATTTATTCTAATCTCTGAAGTAGTTAAATCTAAAGTTCTGTTGACATTTAAATTGGAATCTTTAATTACTAAATGTCCATCAATTAAAATATCTCCACAAAGCCAAATGTCTTCATTTTCAAAAATTAAATCTTGCTCTTTTTCAACTGTAAAATTTTCATATTGGCAACTCTCAGCTTCCGCATTGATTGTCAAAAAAATAATTACTCCAAGAAAAATAGCGCTTAATATGCTAAATATACGCATAATATTCTAAAAGAATGGCCATATAAATACAATACATACCTCTTATTCAGTGAAACTGGTTTTAAAGGGAGCTTTAATTGACGTAATAATGAGGCACATTTTAGGAGTTATTTTATTGATTGCTTTGGTCTCTCAACCGCTTGTTAAAAGTGAGATTGATACGTACGTAAGTCATCCCGGAAACATCCCTAATTTTCACAATTTCGTAACGCCTCAATTAGAACCTGGTGACGAAGATAATTTCGTCTTAGACATACATAACAGATATGGATATCAATTAGGGAATGTGAGTATTACCTCTGAAATTTACCATAGAGCTGATATTGATGAGAGTGAAACATTTGAAAATATACCTACCAGTGAGCGGCCATACATTAGTAATAAATGCTTAACAATAAATTCAGAGGAAACTTGTGAAAGTAACGATAAAGTTGAACAAGCCACTTTCAGTCTAGCTACAATTCAAGCAAATGAAACATTCACTCTTAAATTTAAGATAGTTTCAGATGAAGACACGAGAGAAGGAACTTATTTTGTTAGATTTTCGATGAGTTTTGATTATAACGGCACATCTAGATTAATGCAATCCAGAGGTCATTGGAATATGGAACTATGGGAAGAAGCCACTTCTAATGTGACTGCAGACTCTCTCGGAAACATAAACTTAGATATTTTAGGCGTCGATGGAATTATACCTGATTCTTCTTTTGGAGTTAAAAAACCAATTCCAAAATGGCCAATATACATCCTTGTTTCACTAACAATAGTATTCGCAGGATTATCTGTTATTTTCTACCTTGAAGAGGAAGGTAACTATCCTGAATTAAATAAATGGCTTCAGAAGCAAAGGGGCAAATTTAATGAACTTCGGTTGCGCTTTAAGTACAGAAAAGGCAGCTAAGGAAGCATAATCTAAATCTCCTGTTTTTTCTATTGCCTTTTTAACTTTAGGTTCTCCCAGCATTGTTATTATCTCAGACAGTTGGTCATCATTTAAACTCAAAAACGCCTTTCTAAGACTATATCCTTTAGACAGTTCACCACCTATTCTTTGCTTCAGTAATCCTTGGTAAGGGCTCAAGGTCTGTGAATCTAAGCTTTCCTTTTGGAAAGCCTTATTTGCGATTTCAAAAGCCGCATCTGCAGATATTAAGCCAGAATATATCCCCCCTCCAGATGTAGGTTTTGCCATACCTGCAGCATCACCTGTTAAAATCACATTATCTGTATAACTTGGATTTGCAGTCCCAAATGGAATCATTCCACTAATAAGATTCACCACCTTAGCCCCGCCAAGTAGTTTGGAAGGTGCACCTTTCTTGAAATAGTTACGGAAAAAAGACATAGGTCTGTGAGGCAGTGTAGTGGCCAAACCAATGCGACCCTCATTCGGGCCTGTAGGTATTCCCCAACCAAAAAAACGAGGGGCAAGATTTGAGCCTACGAATAGATCCACGTGACTTTCTTTACCCTGATAACCTTCCACATCAGCCCCAAAAGCTGTGAGAACTTCTCTACTACTCCTTATTCCTGCATTTTTTGCCACTCTTGATAAAGGACCGTCTGAACCTACCAAAAGTTTTGTTTTTATCTCAAACTTACCCTCATTATTCTTAATTTTAGCCTTAATTCCACCGTCAATTTTCTCATGGCCTAAATATGTATGACCACTTAGCAATTGAGAACCTGAATCTGCAGCTCGATTTGCAATAGATCTATCTAAATCTGGTCTATCTATGACCAAAGCTTTTGTTTCTGAAGCTTGGAAATCTAAGTAGGAATCTTTTGGGCCCCATAATCTTGCTCCATCCATTTCTTGTAATATTGGCCTTTCATAGCCAAGATAATCAAAAGTTCTAGGAGTAATTAAACCTGCACACTGGCAAGGTTCTCCAATAACTTCTACTCTATCAATTAGGGCAGTTTCATAGCCTGCTTTGGAAAGATTCCAAGCAGTTCTAGAACCACTTGGTCCAGCCCCTACTACTAACGCATCAAGCATTGTACCTTACTATTCAAGTGGGACTAAATCTATTTGGCAACTATCTGTCAAACCTGCGTCTGCCAATGACAAATTAACATCCACGGGTACTCCATTGAGCATTACTGCAAAATTAGCATGTGGTAATTGGAATTTCTCAATACAATTTTGTAATAATTTATTAACAGGCATATTTGAAGGAACCTTCACATTTGCAGTCTTACCATCAACTGATGAAACTATAACTACTCCTATTTTTGAAGGAACTGCAGCTTCTTCTGCGGATGCATCTTCACCTGAATCTTCGTCGTCTGAACCTTCTGAATCTGGTGATGAAGAACTTCCTCCTCTTCTTCTCAGAATAGGGACTGCTACCATTCCAAGAACAACTGCTCCTACTATAATTGCTACTGGCCACAATAATGGCACTCCTTTAACTAATTCTCTTTCAGTCAATGTATTAATGAACTCTATCTCGCCGAGAACTGCAGGAAGTACAAGTTCTAACTCCTGAGTATATTCATCATTATCCGTACCGCCACCTAGAGTAAAGTCATCACAAGTATTACACTGTTTGATTTCAAAACTACCAGTTCCTGCTTCAATAGTCCAAGTCAAGGTAAGTTCATCTTTGTTATCTTCATCTGGAACCTTCCAAGTGAATTTCACTTCTGTAGTATCTGCTTGATTAATAGACTCGCCAACTGAACTAGTCCACTCGTTACCGGTTCCATCTTCAAACTTAACTGTCAATGGTTTAGAACTAATTTGCCAATCTGCATTACCTATGTTTTCCAATGTAACTGTGATTTCAACACTCTCACCGACTTCGGGGTCACGAGGATCCATTGCAACTTTCTTAATTCTGAAATCTGGTAAAGTTTCAAACTTAACCTCTACCTCATTTTGTTCAAACACGCCAGTACGTGGATATTCATTATCTGCATAACGTCCTAATTCGTCAAACATGCGGTCTGTTTCAGCTGCAAAGCCGTCTCCATCTGATTCACACTCGAAGCTTTGAATGTTATAATCTTCACAAACGGGGTTAACTTCAGCTCTAAAGGAACTCCATTCCTCTTCAGTTGCTTTCCAACGGAATCGGACATCTGTTGTTTCACCTGCATCGACATCGAATTCAACATGGTCTTTGTTTGTACGATCTTTCAATATTTCATTATCTTCGCTACTATCTGCTGTAATATACAAACGAGCGCCTTTAACATCTGCTGCACCAGTATTACTTACCGTAACTGTGAAGGTTACAATATCATCAATATTAGGTGTTTGAGCAGATTCTCCACTGTATTTGCTATCTACTCTCATAGTATCAATAATTAAATCTGGTTTAACTCTCAATAATTCTGAATATCGTGCATCGTTGTTATTCTCATTGGGCTCTAAGATTTCGCCATTGTCATTGTCTTCATCATAATCAGCTCGGGCCTCCACATACCATTCTCCACCCTCAATCAACCAATCATCTGAAGCAATAGATTTCAAATTCTTAGATTTAATATTTGTTGTCTTGTCATACAATGTCTTGATGTACGTGTTTTTACCTTCATCAAGTTCAAAGCCTGCAATCAATAAATTATCAATTTCATTTTGCGTTTCTGGTGATTTCTTTGGATAATAGAAAACTTCTATTCGAACATCATCTGCATCTGCAGTTCCTGTGTTTTCTACGTCAACTAAAATAACAAGGGTATCTTCCTCTTTAACTGTTGAAGCATTTCCTACTTCACCATCAATCTCTAACGATATTTTTGAAGCAGAAATCATTATCTCTGGCCTTTGAACAGTTACAGTTAAACTAATTTCTGCACGTGCATTAGGATCATCCTCTTCATCACGTATTGAGATTTCTATAGTCTCATTACCTTCATCAGCTTCATCATTAACTTCTACAAACACCCAAAGATCGTCTAGCTCGCCGTCTTCAATTTCAACACCGCTAGTTGGCCAAGTTTGAGTTTTTGAACTGTCCTGCCAGAATGTAACGGACCAATCGTCTTCAAGACTGCTCTCCACTTCAGGTATAAATTTATCCAAATTCGACCCAGTGTTGTCTAATTTAACTTTGAATTTTACGCTATTCTGAGTTGTAGATCCCTCATATTCAGGATAAATTTCCTTAGCGCTATCGATAGCTGTAGCTTCCAAATCTCTCTTTGGCGAAGCAACTTCTAAAGTAACAGAAACTGTTTCTGCAGGTTCACTACCACTATTTGGTGAGAATTCTGTTAAAATTGTATAATTCCCTATATCGGAATCTTGATCTGGTACTGCACACAGATAAAGATACTTAGATTGACCTGCACCAATACTGCCACTAAATGATGATGTACATGATGATGATTGATACAAAGTAACGTCCCACTCATCAGGGTAAGTTGTTGCAATTATGTTTTCATCAATTACATCTTGCTTATTTCCTGTATTTGTCAATTTGAAAGTAAACTTTTCAGTACGCTCTGAATCATCGGTCTCTGTGGAAGGATAAGACGTTACGCTCTTATCGCCAATAACTTCTATACTCGCCCCATATATTTGACCGATATTTGTCGTTAATTCAACATTTTGACTAACTGATAAATCTCCTGCAGACTTAGCCTTAATAGTAATTTCATAACTACTACCTTGTAATGCAGTTCTTTCTTGATTTGACAACTCAGTTAAGTTGTAAGTAGGTAAGCTAACTGAAACTACGACAGATCCTGTACCTTCCTTATCTAACGAAACTTGAGTCCTATTCAAGGAAGCCCAAGATAAATCATCATCCAAAATTGATAATAATATTGTATCTGAACCATCTCCTGCATTCTTCAAATCAACTGTGAAATTTGCTACAGCTCCAGGTAATTTTGATACCTGAATAACATCTGCACTAATTTCAACACCTCTTGATAATGTAACATCAACTTTGAATGTTATGGCATAATTAGATCGAGCGCCTTCTTCATCACAAGTATCACAATCTGACACTCCAGTTACAACTATATCATATACTTGATCTGCCGTATCTTCTGGAACTGTAATAAACAAAGAAACCTCCTCTTGGCCATTTTCAGCTACACTTACATAATTACTACTGAAAGATACTGAGGTCCAGCCCTCTGGACCAGTAGCCGTGAGCGATACAACATCCTCGCCTGTTCCTTTGTTTACAACGTCAAAATCAACGGAAGTTGGAATTCCAACAGTTGCTGCGACATTTATGTCTCCAGGATCATCCAAATCAAGTTCAATCCAATATTCCTGATTAACAATCGTAATTATGCTTACTGTAGTGTTTACATATTTTGGAGGATTCTCTTTACGGGCTTCATCAGATGAAGCTGTTAGATTAATAGAGAAAGCTTTGTTATCTTCTCCTGAACGTATAGATACATTTAAATTCACTATTTGTTCGCCTCCAGCCTCTATATCCTCAACTTGGAATGATACTGGGTCAACTGACCAACCCTCTGGATAATCATCGATTGTAACTGAAAATGTGTCAACACCCGTACCTTCATTTTGAACTCTGACTGGATAGGTGATTGTCGAACCCGGATCTCCGCTTTTAGATGAAACCACAACATCAACTTTGAACTGCTTGTTTACAGTGACTTTAACAGTACCTGTATCATTTGCACTGGGATTATCTTCAGACGTTCCTCTTACAACAATATCATTATCTCCAACTGTTGCATCGTCATCAATATTGACTGTTAAATTAACTGAAGTTGATTCACCACTTGTTAACTCTACTTCATCAATTATTGAACCCCAAGATGCTTTGTCTCCTTCTAAAGTTAATGATACTGTATCTTCACCATTACCTTTGTTCTTTACTGTAATTGAATAAGTTAACTCATCTCCAGGATCTCCTTTCTTAGAGCTATCTCCTGCCACTTGAACTGATACTTCAAAAATTTGCTCAACATTTATGAATGTGTTTCGAGAAGCTGAAGTTGTATCATCTTCTGAAGTAGCTTTAACAATCAAAATGTAACCGTTCTTAGCTTCTGTATCTTTAGGAGGCGTTACTCTGAGAGTTGTTGTGGCGTTTGCTCCTGCCGAAAGTGTAAATGCTGAGTCTCCAAGCTGACCCCAGCTAGAGTTACCGCCCATCAAAGTCAATGAAATATCATCCTCACCATTGCCATCATTTTCAACTTTAATTGTGAAATTTACTTGTTCTTCAGGTTTTCCAGACATCGTATCTTCACCAACAATAGAGATCTTAGGCTCGAATTTTTGTAAAACTGTAGATCTAGAAGTATATGTTGAATTTACAGATGAATTAAAATCTGATGAGATTGTTACAATTATACTAGTTTCAGATTCTGCTACTGCATTATCTGGCGCTTTTACCACAAGAACATCTGTTAGAGTTATGTTATCGTCCACACCAAGATTACTAATTTTATCTTGGTCTAAAGAAGCATCCCAACCCTCTGGAAGAGAAGAGGTATCTACTGCAAGATTAAACGTATCCACTGCATTACCTTTATTGATTACTTCGAACGAATAATAAACTCTCTTACCGGCCTCAACATCCTTCGAACTTGAGCCTACTTTATCTACCTGAAGTGCTGGAAGTTGATTAACTTTAACGGTAACTGAAGTTGAAGCAACAGTCTGACCATCTTCTGAAGTAGAAATAATAGAAATACTTTTCAAACCTGCTGTTGCTTCAATATCTGGAGTAACTGAAAGATTGAAATAACCAATTTCATTAATGTCTAGAGTTAGGGTAGAAGGCTGTGGTGTAATATCCCATGAATCTACACCATTGGCTGAAAAAGAAATTGTTACACTGTCTTCTGTATTACCGCCCGAATTCTTAACAGATACTTGAAACTTTACGTTTTCATTTGGATTAACTGTTTGCTCACCTACACTTGGAGTAAGAGTAGTTCCGTATACATTATTAACAGTCAAAGAAGCTGTTTGAGTTTTTGATTTACCATCTACATTTTGTGATGTAGATTTAAAAGTAATTTGAGCTGTATCTCCACCTTCAGCAGTATTTGTTGTTCTATTTGCAATCTTTACGAAAAGAGTTGCAGTCCCGCTTTCATCTTCCTCTACTGCAAGACTAGATGGCAAGATAAATGCAGTATAACCCGTTGGAATGGTAGAGTTGGTGACTGTCATGTCGTATGTGTCATCATTATCTCCAGTATTCTCAATAGTTATTGTATATTGTAATTGTTCTTCAGGATCTCCGCTTTGTGTAGATGGACTAACAGTCATCTTATGGTCATAAGCATCAGCTGATGCATTACCTGAGATTAGAAGAAAACCTACACATAAAAGCACGAAAGCTAATGTGTTTACAAGCTGTTTGTTATAGTTCAAGCTCATTGCTATACCTATTATTTTCACCAGAGCGCAGGTTATAAAGCTTAGTGAATAATTATTAATAATAGTTGCTAATTATTATTATATGAGTAGCTCATATTCTCTACCCCCTATACTAATCTCGCAGATAGAGGCTCTCGTCGACTCAGGCCACTTTAGTAGCCGTTCCGACGTAGTAAAAGAAGCCCTCCGATTTTTGATCGAAAAGAAGAATTATCTCAGGCATGCTTCAGCGGTTGAAATGTACAAAAAAGGAAAAGCAACATTGACAAAAGGTGCCGAAATAGCTGCCGTATCGCCTGACACATTTAGGAACATCCTAAACGATCAAGGCATACTTACACCAGATACTGTCGAGTGGGAATCAATAGAATAATCTTTTATATATGCGTCGTGCAGAAAAGGAATACTTTGAAATAATTGCCTGGTTAGACTCTTTAAACGAAAATAAAATTGTTCCAGGCCTTGAACGCATGGAAAAATTAATGAACTTACTTGGAAACCCTCAGAATAATCTAAATTTGATTATTGTAGGGGGAACAAATGCTAAAGGAAGTACTTGTTTCAACATAGAGCATAATTTTTCAAAAAACGAAATTAATGTTGGTTGCTTCACATCACCTCATATTCATAGCGTAAGGGAACGAATTAAAATAGATAAAGAAAAAATCAATATTGAAGATTTTACAATTATAATGCAACAAATAAGAGAAATAATGATTAAGCATGAAATTCAAGCAACTTATTTCGAAGTATTAACTGCATTAGCATATGTACATTTCAATAATAATAATTTGGATTATGCGATTATGGAGATAGGTTTAGGTGGTGAATGGGATGCTGTGAATATCGGTAATGCTAAAATTGCAATATTAACTACTCTTGGACTTGATCACATGGATTATTTAGGAGATGACTTAGATAGTATCGCAGGCACGAAAGCAAAGATTGCTAGAGATGAAAGCATCGTAATAACTGGATGGCAAAAAGAATATCAAAAACACATACCTAAGTGTAAAGTAATTCATCACGGCAATTCTATCCAAGAATGGACTAGATTAACTATGGAGGCTCTAAAATTAAACTATTTTGATGAAAAAATAAGCATCCCGGGCAGATACGAGAAAGTAGATTCTTTTGTATTAGATTGCGCACATAATCCTCAAGCAATCAAATATTTGCTATCCAATGATAACGTTTATGATAAAATCATAATCGGAATGATGTCTGATAAGGATTGTATTAGTATGCTTGAACTATTGCCCAAAGAATGTGAAATATTGCTATGCAAACTCAAAACACCAAGAGCTGCTGAAACAAAGGTCTTAGCTAAAATGTGTAATAAAATAGGTACTAATCATAAAGAATTCAAGAATACTAAAGAGGCTATGGATTATGCCAGAAAGAATAAAACTTTGATAACTGGATCATTTTACACAGTAGCTGAAGCAAGAGCCTACCTAAAGTTAAAAGGATATAGTGAACTATAATTATGAGGGTGTAAATAAACAAATGATGAATAAGGGGTTTGCAATGATTTTTAGTTGTCTTTTTTCACTTTCCTCAATAAGTGGATGCTTAGGTGACGGATTATTTTCAACAGGAGAAAATACAATTTCTGTAGCAAATCCAGATTGGAATAAAGGAGACTTTTGGGAATATAGTGTTAAAACTATAAATTTGGAAGTTTCGACTACAATGGTCGTGTCGGTAGATAATGACGCAACTGACTACTATGTTGGCGCAGGCTCACTAGAAGATGCAAAAAGACATGCAGTACTAAACCACAATCCGGCTCTAGGAAGAATACAAATGTCAGATTTTGCAGTATATGAAAATAATGTACCTCAAAAAATACTTGATTTCCCTCTTAAGGAGAGTAAGAGTTGGAGCTTCAGCCTGTATGGCGAAAATGAATTCATAACTAGCGTTATAGGAATTCAGAATGGAAAAGTTGAAATCTCTGCTGTAAGCGATAGTGGTGCAAGAATCAGTTACATTTTTGATGAAGAAGCTAGATGGTTGTCCTATTTTGAATACATAAATCCTAACGGCGAATCTCAACTTACTATGAATTTAGCAAATTATGGAAGTGGATTCACAGGTAATTCTTATTTCTGTAGAGGTGGAGACTTATATGACAAGGAATTCAACGGACCTGACTTGGAAGTTTATGATACTGTATATGTCAATGAAGGTCATGAAAGATATGGTAATTGGAATTACATACTTTACTTCCTGGAAGCAGAAACGGGAAGCTCGGGGAGTGGAGAATTAGTACTAAAAGATCAGCTAGGTACTGAAGTACTGGTTGAAACGTTTAGTCCTGGCGTTATACGTAATGATTTAGGTACTGTGGAGGGCGATAGTGGAAACTGGACTTTTGAGCTTTCATTATCTGGAGAATCTTATGTTAGAATGAGAATTGCGGGGGCTATACAATACACCTACGCTGTTTAATTATCTAACAAATAAGCGATATTTTTGATCACTTTCTCTAATTTCACTTTCTATGCGTTGTGATATGTATTTTTCAGGATTACGGAAATTCGGGATTTTATCTTGCATTTCTTCAAAAGTCTTGTACGGCCTGTTGCTAACAATAAGGTTCATGGTTTTCTTACCTAAGCCAGGTATTAATTCAAGTGAATGGTATCTACGAGAAATAGGTCCTGCATGATTGTAAAATTGTATGAATTTTTCTTCATTTTCTTTGACTATTTCATCCAATACAAAACTAAGTTCAGATTGGGCAGTATGTGTTAAATCAACGAAATTTACCCTTGCTCTAACGTGATCTATTTGTTTTCGTTCCTCTGTTTCTTTGCCAATGTAACACCGGTCTCCTATGTTAATCGCTGAGCCAGGAATGGGCTTCATATCAAAAATTTTAAACTCTTCAATACCTAATCCGTAAACAACAGCTTCTCTTCGAAATCTACGTTTACTATCAGGTCGTCCCTCTGGCAATACATCAAGAACGTAAGCGTAATCTTCCATAAATCATGCACCCGTAGTCTCCTTAACAGCACTTATTATGGAGTCAATCTCATCCCTACCTAATGAAAAACGTTCTCTAGCAAAAATAGAACGGACCTCATCTGGATGCATTGGTAAAATATCAGCTATCTTAGCTGCATAATAGTCATCTACATGCTCTAAAACAATAACTTTTTCAATAATTGCTTTAGAATGCTCTGGATCACTCTGAGATAAAAGCCTTACATGGTCTAAAGCTAATTTATGCTCATATTGTATTTGTTCTATCAAAGTCATTCGCTCAGAGCCACATGAATCGCATGTTGGACCCTTAGGACCTTCTTCTTCCTCTTCTCCCTCTACAGCTTCTTCTTTAACTTCAGGTTCTGGCTCAACATCAGGAACTGGTTGAAAATGACCACAATCTATACATCTCAATTTGTTCTCCCTTACGCTTAGCTCTTTTTCTAAAAGTTCCTTAACATCTCCTAGCGTAACTGGTTCAGGTTGTGATTCTTCCATTAATATCTCCTTTACTTTGCCTTTCTCAAATGTTCTGGACGGACTATAAGCTCTTTGTCCATATTACCTACGCGAGTAAGCACCACATATGCTTTACCCTGAGAACGTAATACCTTCCCAGTCAGCCCATGAAATCTATGATGCGGTTGCCCTCTTTGGTAAGAAGGATCTATGACTACATTTACAGTCTCTCCATCATCAAATGTCTGCAGTGAACGAGTTATAGGTGATAATCCTCGCTCTCTTGATGAGCGCGAAAGCTTGTGACGTGAGCCACTCCTTAATCCACGAGATCTTTTAGACATTTTTTTCCTCTTTTGCGTCAAGATGGAGGTGAAGGACGTCCAATACTTCCACCTTGCATACAGAATTAACCAGCGAGGAAAGACTTGGAACAGTACGTCCCTCATCTCCGCTGACAAGCTCACGTATGTATGTCCCATGCTGAGCTTTGATTACAAGTTCCGCCATACCATTCTGAAGTGAAGTTACCTCCACATCATTAATAAGACGAGGGCGTATCAAGTCAGCTCGACGATGTGACACACGTGTGGGTGTCCGCTGTTCAATAACTGTGCCCGTCAACCTTTGCGAGGCTTTCTTAAGGCTTTCGATTGAAATTTCATTCGAAATTGATACATCAACTCTATATGATTTGTTACAAACTGTGTTCTTTAATTCAGCAACACGCTTTCTTTTTACAAAAGTAAGATTACTAACGCCTATACGATCTGCATTTGTATCATTAATATTTCTTTC
>CACAGG010000004.1 GCA_902531985.1 uncultured marine group III euryarchaeote | reverse complement strand
AAAATGACAAATGTTGTCAGACAGATTAATAAACAATTGGAATTTTTAATCTCTGCCAGATCTATATTTCGTAATCTACCGAATGTATCTACAGATAAACCACTAGCTGTATTTGCCGGAGCTCCAAACGTTGGAAAATCTAGCCTTATTGGAGCAATCTCATCAGGTAAGCCTGAGGTCAAAAGCTATCCTTTTACTACAAAAGGAGTTTCGCTTGGACACATAAAAGCAAAATATGATATTATTCAAGTAATGGACACTCCTGGACTCTTAGACAGACCAGATTCAGATAGAAATGATATGGAAAAGCAAGGAATTGCAGCATTGGATTATTTGAAACCTATAATCGTTTTTTTAACTGATTTATCAGAGAGCTCAGGTTATTCAATTAAAACACAAACTTCGCTTCATCAAGAATTAAAAGGTAGATATGGCGATTATCTTTGGATTGACGTTTATAGCAAATCTGACTTAGAACCAAAAGAGAATTTAGATTATAATGATCCAATCACAGTTTCAGTTATGAATAATGATGGAATAGATATTCTAAAAAACAAATTAGTTGGCATCTTAAATCTTTAGCAACTAGATTTTTACAAAGCTGAAGCTAATTATAAGCGTTGCATTGTGGGAGGAGATTAGCTCCTCCCCAATGTCATTGTCTTACTTACTCTTCTTCTTTACGTCTTAGAGACATTCCTAAAGCAGCCAAAAGACCGCTAATGGTTATGCCTAACATAGACAATGCGAAAGAAGGTACTGTGTTTACTTCCTTTACAGCAGTTATTGTAATTGGAACACGGTTGTTGTTCTCATTAGATTCAGATACCGAATCTTCAGTATCAACTGCCAAATAGAAAGTATAGGCTCCACTTGTGTCATCACCAGGACCTGCAGACATACCCAACTCACCTGCTGTTGCTTGGAAGTATACGTATTTCTTGTTGCCTTCAGAGACTATTTCAGCACCCATGGCTGAAGTCTTGGTGTCATCAATTGCCCAGCCACTGCTGGTCCAATAAAGACCTACCTGAACACCCAATGGATTGCTCTCAAAGTCCAAAAGACCTACTTTGAAAGAACCAACAGTTTCTGTGCCCGAGTTAACAACTTCAAACATGAAACTGAAATGTTCATCTCCGCCGGTTTTCTTGACCCAACCTACACCTGATTCACCGAATCCTGTGGCGTGTGAAATATATCTTACATCACTACCAATAGACAAATCTGGCTTAGCAATAATCATAGTTGCTTGACCATCTGAATCTCCGCTGGTGAATGTGTTGTCATAGTCTGACCAAGAGCGTGCATCAGCCTGAATACTGTATGTGCCTGGCGGTGCCCATGCGGCAAAGCCAACTTTGACATCAATTGATACTGTCATTACTGAACCTGGATCTGCAAAGTTAGAAGCGCTTGGTTCCATTGGCTTATCTGCAACTGCGTCCCAACTAGATTTAGTTGGATTATTTATTGACCAACCTGTCTGATCCAAAGATTGCTCAGTAGTTCCACTAGGCCATTGGATAAGGCCATCTTCTCCAATGTATGCAGTCTGATCTCCTCCCGAAGTATCATCACGTCCACTTCCCCATGCACCGCTAATCGGCTTGATTGCGACAACTGTGAAACGGTCCTGTTGTAGGATAGAGTCCATGATTGCTTTGGTTCCATCTGCAAGTGTGATGAAAGAGTTGTCTGGAGCTGAGATTACAAAGTCTACAACACCGGAATCTGAAGCAGCTCCGTAGTTGTTAACTTTGACTGTATAAGTCCTTACAACTTCATCTCCAGTAGTGGAGGATGGTTCACCGTTTTGAGTTGTAGGTGAAATTTCCTTAACATCCACTGAGAAATCATCTAGACCAAATACTGCAGGGTCAAAAGTCGTAAAGTGGCCGCCATCTCCTGAGCCAGTATTAGTTCCTGTTAAACGGATTTGCATTGAATTTCTAATGTATTGATCTTGCAAGTTACCTGATCCATCACTTAGTTGCTCAACAGTTCCCAAGTCTGCAAAGAAAGTTTGAGTTGTTGAATTATCAAAACTGCTACTTCCAGTCCAGCTGTCTGGTAATTGAGTATAATTTGCTCCAGGTATAGAGTAAAGCGTAGATAATTGATCTGCCGCCCTCCATTTTATGTTATACCAAGCTCCACTGGAACCTGCTCTAACTTGAGCTTTTACAGATGCATCAGTTAAATCATATTCAGCTTCTACAACCAAAAATGGCTTACTATTCCACACAATGAATGACTCGGATGTTAATGATCCATCTTCCTCTCCATCCCATACGTATGAACCTGATGACCAACCATCACCCGTAGACCATTGATCACCGGTCAATAGGGCTGCACCAAGTACTATAGTTACACTCTTTACATTATTTGCCGGATTTTCATCTGGAACTTGTATTTCATCAGGTCTCCAAGCGGAAACTTTCAAATTGTAAATTCCAGGTGCAAAACCTGATCCCCAAGTCCAATCATCTCCTGCAGTTGACGGATTAACTGTGAAAGTTTGTCCTTTTTCGAGTCCAGTTACTCCATTATCGTCTGGATCAAAATCTGAAGGGATTTCAAAGAAATTGAAAGAGCGATCAGTTGGCCATACTCGGATTCCATTTGAATCTAGTATTTGTGCATAAACTGTAACTCCTTCCTGAGCTTCTAATCCAATACCTTTGACTGTGATTTCTAAGTCATGTTCTCCTCCAGAAGCTGCATAACGATCAGTTATGACACTAGTAATATCGAAATTATTTCTATACTCATTACCTATTACCATAATTTCATCGAGCATAACTCCTTTCCCACCGCCATTTGTAGTAACCACTCGGAAATCAATCCAAGTTTGGTATCCTTCAAAAGCGTCTAGAGATAATTCTTCAACAACCCAAGTGTTAGGATCTGTACTTGAATATGGACATCCACAATTACCCTCGTAGGTCTCTAAAACTGTCCAAGTTCCTGAAGCTAGTTTTTGATCACTGTCAAAGTCTGTTGCAGCTCTTACTTCTAGCCTATCACCTGAACCTAAGTCCCACTTGATAGCAAAGGTTAATATCGGTTTGAAAGCAGCTCGAAGATCTATGTTCAAATCGGTCTGGAAACGATCGCCTGATCCATCTCTATCATATGTATCCTGAGTAATCAAACTGTCATCTGATCCTGATGCAGTAGTTGGATTATCGGCACTATAACCGTTTTCTTTTGCATATTGCCATACCATCTCTCCTTCGTACGCATCATTATTGACGTCTCTGACTTTCCAAGTGTTTTCAGTAGTAGATAATCGGTCTACCGAAGTATACGAATATACTGAAGACCTATCTGCCGGTGAATCAACATTATCACGGAAGAAAGTATCGAAAACACGGAATGTAACTGTTAAAGAATTATTCCATGGGAAGAAATCTTTACCTGCCGGCACTAATACTTCTACGGTTGCATAATATGTGTTAGCTCCCGGACACATAAATAAAGAGAATAGTTCTTTTTGATCTTCATTACCGCCACCAGGCGTAATGTCTCCATATCTAGAGTTACCTGCAAGATTTGGAATTGAAGGTTGTGTTGTATCCAAGAAGGAGGTTAAATCTTCACCTTGTAAATTAGTGATAGAGAATTTAACTGGTAAATCAGTCCATGAAGCTTCTCCAGCATTAATAACTGTTGCATTAACTTCTCTCCACAGAGATTCTGAACCTGCCTCTTTCACTGCATAGTCTGTATCTACTACAATATCACCTACTGCAACATCACGAGTTATTCTTTCAGTTCCACGGAAAACAATCTCATCAATGAACCAGCCAGCATAAGGTCTGCTACCTTCTGTATTTTGATCACTGTCTGCATCCATTTGAACTCTCCATTGAACGGAATCTGCGTCATCTGTACCAAAGTAATCACTAGATAATACGTATCCTTGATATTTTGCATTACTTCCTCCCCATAGATACCAAGAACCTTCACCAGGACAGAAACCACTGTAAGTGATTAAGTTAGTCCAAGATACTCCATCCTTGGATATCTGCATACGGAAGTAATCTCCTGATTCCATACATCCTGTAAACAACATACCAACAACAACTTCATCCATTGCGCTCAAATCTAGAGGAGGTGAAACGAAATAGTCATCTTGATTTGGTTCTGCTGTAAATTTAGGACAGTCACTGTCACCACTAGAAGACCAGTCACAACTACTTGGGTCAGCTCCTGATTTGTACCATCCATTTGTGTTAAAAGAGGCTAAAGCGGATTTACCTTCGTGATAAACTGATGATTGAGTTTTATTCAAAGTTCCGCCATTGTCGGCACAATCTTCGGCAACTCCATCTGCCCATCCACAACCATCCATGTCCCAATCGTAACTAGAAGCACGGTGATAATTCACGTGATCTAAACTGCTAGCACCATTGTCATCGGTATCTCCAAAAGTAATAGAAGGACCAATTTCATCTTCTGGTGCTTCTCCATTTTCAATCCACTTTCCTACACCTATGTCTGCTTGAACATAATTGTTAGCGCTTCCTTGGTCACCTGTGTGCATAACTTCTGCTGAAAGTCTGTCCATTCCAGCACTAGTAAACATAACATGTCTAGCTTTGTTCTCATCTAAACCATCGAATATACGTTGATATCTGTCATTTGTTTTATTAAATGTAAATACTACACTGTCACCACTCTGAAGGGAATCCGAGATGTGCATAGGATGTCCTTCTGGGAAAGCTCTAGTATCAAATGTACTATCAAATAGAACTTGACCAAATTGGTTTTTCAACTTTAAGTGAACTGCTGTGCTACTCTGTGGTAACATACCATAATTGGTAACGGTTATTCTAATATCAACAGGAACCATAGACTCAACTGATCTCCAGTATTGAACATGGTTAGGGATATCCACTCCACCTATGCCTATGTCAACATTTTGAGTCTGTTCTTTGGTTACTTCCATCCATGAAAGTACTGTACCAACAAAATCGGCCCTGTCTGATCTTTTGTTGAATACTCCAATTTCATCAGCAAACATAAATGCTTTGTGAGTTTGAGGACCTACATAACCATCTACTGGGAACTGAACTGCATGGTATTCATGCCCGTCAGATGCTCCTTTACGAGCGTCCATCCAGAATGCACCTGTTGCAGTATTATCGTAAGGCTTGTTACCACAAGGCCTATCTAAATAGTGTACACCTGCAGTATCTGTTGCATACTCTTTACCTTCCATAATAGAACCACTTACTCCTTTCATTGGGTTTGAAGTTCCTCCAACAACAATGTATGAAGAATAGTAAGTATCTGAGTGCATGTAGTTATTTTGGAAACTACCTGCATTAGCATCAAACCAGTCGCTCATTTGTGTTGATACAAACATATTTCTATTTGTTGTACAGAAATCATCTTCTGTACCGCAATTACCATCTAGATAATCAGAGAGAACACTCTGTTCAGCATTAGACATAATTTGTGTATTCCAACCACTATACCATATGATAACTTCATAATCGTCTACCATTGATAACCCAGTGTCTCCTGCTGGAAGCTCTTTAGCAACTCCACCCCATCTTCCTGCTCGGAAAACATCGTAAGAATAGCCACCATCATTTAATGCTGTTGCAATGTGAGATGCTTCAAGCCATGGGCCTGACATCCAATTTTCACCATCATCATCAACAACTAATACTTTAGCAGCTCCAGCTTCCTGCTTTTCAGGAGAGAACTTACCATCTGCCATTGTTGTAGTCCATGGTACTTCTTGGCCTGGTTGAATTGTGTTGAGTTCACTTATTGCCTCAACATGCCCTTCTGACTCAGACACTAATGCTTCACCAATGGAAATTCCAGAGATGACTTCGCTTTCTTGCTCGTCGTTAGATCCTGCTGATGCTAACAGTGAAAAACTGCTAAATACAAACAGAGCTACAACGAATATTGCTGTCAACTTTCCTGATATAGAAGCTGACTCTGATACGTTTGCGTTCATTTTTTGCACACCTTCGCGTTTTGTCCTATTACCGCATCTAAGATACTTAGAAACGGTCTACCATCATTGACAAGGTCTTAATAAAAGGAATCCCACTTTTTTATAAACTAATATAAAAACTTACTGGTTTGTCTCTTGGACATTGTTACCTGCTTTAACTATATCAAACACAACCAATCCACTACTTGGAGAGTAAGGATGTACTACTCTTTGAAATACACAATTAAAGTTTGGACTCAAATGATTCTCAATTTTAAAATCGCCTTCATTTTCTACTAAAGCATATAGGTGAATTACACCACCTACCTTTAATTTCTTAGATATCCGAGATAAATAACTCAATGATGTTGTCGGACTATTCATTATTATACGATCATACAAATTTAATTTAGGCAATATTTGTTCTATTTTTGAACAATAGAAAACATAATTTAACTCTGATATCTTATTTCTTCTAAAGTTTTCATGGGCCCAATATTCTGAATCTGGGTTTGAATCAACGGCCGTAATTTTGCATCCCTTAGAACCTAAACTAACTCCAAAGGGGCAAACGCCTGCAAAGGCATCCAATATTTCTTCACCTGAATTAACTGCTTCATAAATTCTACTTCTTTCCATAGAAAGCCTAGGTGAAAAGTAAACTTTAGAAATATCCAACTTAAATTCAAATCCATTTTCTTTGTGCAATGAAACAAAATCAGATTCTCCAGCAATCATCTGCAGTTGTCTGATGCGATATTCCCCTTTAACTCCTTTATCGATGGCTACTTTTTTTAAATTCAAATGGCTTTTCAAGAGAGCCTCTGCAATAGTTTCTGAGTACTTTAAAGATTCGTCTGAAAGCCTAATAATCCCAATATCGCCAAATATATCAAAGGCCCTAGGTGCTAAATTTCTAATTTTAGAAGACAATAATAACCTGTAATCTCTAGAATATTTTGTGGCTTTCAAACCTTCAAATTTTACTATCTCACCATCCACTTCAAACTTCAACGGCCAGAAGATATACCCTTCTTTTTTTACAGGTAAAAATGCATCGTTTAATGCATTAGATTTTTCTAGAAAGATTTTAGCTTCTTGTGCATTTTTCTCTAAAACTTTAAGATGCTTAATCAATTACTTCTCTGTATGAATTAGAGTCCAAAAGCCCTTCTAATTTTTCTTCGGGCTCAATTACAACCATCCATCCAAAATCATATGGAGATTCATTAATTAATTCAGGAGATTCTTCTAATTTATCATTAATTGATACGATTTTGCCAGAAACAGGAGCGTAAATGTCACTTGCGGCCTTAACGGATTCTGCAACTGCCATCGCATCACCTTTAACAAATTTTGAGCCAACATCTGGAAGTTCTACAAAGACAACATCCGATAATGCGTCTTGAGCATGATCTGTAATGCCTACTCTAACTTTACCATCGTCCTGAAGATCAGCCCATTCATGGTCTTTAGTATACGACAAATTGTCAGGTATTTCGCTCATAGGAATGGCATTCTCACCACGCGCCCATTTAAGTTATTACCGCGCACTTTCACAGTTATAGAATCATTGATACCTAATTCAGTGTAAGCCATACCTATCCCTCTTCTAAGTGTTGGAGATAAGGTTCCACTAGTAAGTTTAGAAATAGGATTTCCCTCGTAAGATAATTCGTTCCCTGGTCGAATAATTCCTCTCTCCTCAATTAAGATTCCACATAATTTTGAATAATTTGTATTTTTTATTTTTAATAAAGCTTCCTTGCCTATAAAATCATGATTCCAATCTATTACCCATGAATAACCCGTTTCAAGTGTAGTCTGAGTTCCATCAAAATCTTGTCCAGATAAAAGGTAGCCTTTTTCCAATCGAAGAGTATCTCTTGCTCCTAAACCTACAGGAACGGCACCCATCTCAAGTAAGGCTTCCCAGTGAGTCACCACTTCATTTAATGGACCTATAATTTCACAACCTTTTTCACCAGTATAACCAGTACCACTAACTATTGTCTCACCATCGCTAACCAATTGAAAAGAACCTACTGAGGTATTAAGATGCTGACCTAAAAGACGAGGAGCTTCCGGGCCCTGTAATGCTAAACAAAAATAATTTTCAGATAAATTATCTATATTTACTTTAAAATTATTTGAATTTGATAGAAACCAGTCATATATATCATCTACTTTTGAAGCATTGGGTACCAACATGTATTTTTCATCAGACAAAGTGTATGCTATAGTATCATCAATTATGTGTCCCTCCTCGTCAAGTATATGGCAATAACGACAATCTCCCTTTGTTTGCCGCTTCATGTCCCAAGTCGTTACATGTGATAAAAATTCAACTGTTTCGGGACCTGTAACAAAAATTTGACCCATGTGAGAAACATCAAAAATACCCACATTTTCTCTTACAGCTTTATGTTCTGCTAGTATTCCACTATATTGTATTGGCATATCCCAGCCTGCAAAGTCAACAATCTTGGCACCACTACTTTGATGATGATTGAAAAGAGGAGTGCGCTTATTACTCATTGGAGGTAATGTGGGAAGGGCGCCATAAGGGCTAGGGCGACAATCTTATATGGGAACTGGTTAAAACGTAACTGTGACATCATCAGAAGAAAGTAAAGAAGAAGAGCCATCTAAAGAGGAAGAACCACCCAAAGAGGAAGAGCCAACTAAAGAAGAAGAGAAAAAAGTAGAAAAAAGTAAAAAATCAAAAGGTAAGAAAGGCAAGAAAGGTAAGAAAGGTTACCGAGGAGTAAATACAGAAACTAATCTAAGAGTTACACTTCCATACAAACCAAAGGGAGAAATGTTCGCTGTCGCGGAAACCTTTCAAGGAGGATCAAGATTACAGTTAATATGTGAAGACGGCGAAAGAAGAATGGGCCGAATTCCAGGAAAATTAAGAAGAAGAATGTGGGTTAGGGAAAATGACCTCCTAATCATTGTGCCTTGGTCTTTTCAAGACAGTAAGGCTGATGTAAAATTTAGATACACACCCACTCAAACTTCTAATTTAAAACGTCTTGGTAAAATTCCTGAGATATTAGACATATACTGATAATGAAAACAGATATCGAAACTTTAGACTGGAATGTAGGGAAAATTTATCAATCTAGAGATAAAGAGGGGAGAAAAACGGTTGACGAAGTGTTTGATCAAGCAACTCTGAAACACATTCAACAACTTTTCAGTAGAGGAATTATTGCCACAATTGAGAATATAATTGCTACCGGTAAAGAAGCTAATGTTTTCCGTGCAAAAACTTTCGACGGAAGAAATAGAGCCGTTAAAATTTACCGATTAAATACTGCAACTTTTCGAAAACTGGAAAGATATATTGAAGGCGATCCTAGATTTAGAAACAGTGGAAACAATCCTAGGGAAAGAGTATTTACATGGGCTCAAAAAGAATATAAAAATTTACATTCAATGAGTGCTGGAGGTGCTGAAGTTCCCAAACCTTACCATGTTTACAAAAACATTGTAGTCATGCAATATCTTGGTTGGAGATACAAACCTTATCCCACAATCAAAGAATTACCGCCGGAAAATCCCGGTAATTTTCTAAACCTGTTATTAGATTCAATTAAGGCCTATCGAAATATGAAATTAAGTCATGGTGACTTAAGTGAATACAATATATTAAATGTAAGAGAGAAACCCTGTATTATAGATGTAGGTCAAGCAGTACCTAAAGAACACCCTATGTATGATGAACTTCACAAAAGAGATATGAAAAACATGTATAGATTTTGGAATAGAAAAATCGAGCAGTTAAATGAGGAGGTTTTCATTTAATGGATTATGTAAAAGTACCGCTTTCAAGAATTGGAGCATTGATAGGTCCAAAAGGGGAAACTAAAAAAAGAATTGAAAATTTAAGTGGTTGCGAAATAAAAATTGATTCTGACGAAGGGCTCATAGAAATCATCACTAAAAATATGAAAGAGCCGCTAAAAAATCTTCAGTTAATTAGTGTTACTAAAGCAATTGGGAGAGGCTTCACTCCTGACAAAGCTATTCAACTGCTAGAAATGGAAGCTTATTTAGAAATCGTTGATATAAGAGATTATGTCGGAAGATCCAAAAAGCGATTATCAATAATTAGAGGAAGAGTTATTGGGAAAGGCGGTAAAACACGTAAAATAATCGAGGATATGACTGGAGCTGACTTAGCTATTCAAGGACATACGGTTTCAGTAATTTCCGATTTGGAAGGGCTAGAAGCTGCAAAAGTAGCAATATCTATGGTTCTTGCTGGATCTGAACACGGTGCAGTCTACAAATATTTAGAAAGTTTCAGAAGGCGTAATCGGTAACTTTTTTTACATTTTTAAACAACTGTTTGATAAAGCTTCCCACTTAATTTTATATATTTGGGGTGTCTACAAAACTCACAACTTATGCAAATTACTTAAATTTGCAATTTTTGTAAGGTGAAAAATAATGAAAATGAATAAATATTTGATTTATGTCGGAAAAGTAAGCAGTGTGCAGTATGAATTATCTGAGAGGTTTTTGCTATGAAAGTTACATTTCTGGGCGTTGGAGAAGCATTTGACGATGACTATACTCATACATGTATCCTAGTAGAAGCTGCTGGCAGAAGAATGCTGGTAGATTGTGGAGCTACAGCACCACCCTCAGTATGGCACCAATCAAAGAGACCTGATTATCTAGATGGTATATTTATTTCACACTTCCACGCTGATCACGTATTTGGCTTACCGGCACTAATGAAAAGAATGGAAGAAGACGGAAGAACAAGGCCCTTCTATCTGTTTGGACCTGTAGGAACTCAAAGAAATGTTGAAAGATTAATGGAAGTTGCATACCCTACTATGGTGGCTAGTTTGCCATTTACTCTAAGATTCAGGGAATTGCAAAGATCTCACCGCTGGGATGATTGGAACCTAAGAGTTGTAAATACAAGACATTCTGTACAAAACCTTGGTCTAAGACTAGAAGCAGGTTCTCCAACTAAAGTATTCTGTTATTCAGGAGATGGTATGTTTACACCTACTGCATCTAAATTGTACACAAATTCTGATTTATTAGTCCATGAAGCCTATACAATGGATGGAACAGTTCAAAATCCACGAGGTGAAACCATTAATCTAGGAACAAAGACACATTGTTCTATACAACAACTAGAAAGATTAGATGATATGGCAAGACCAAAAAAGATGGCCCTAATACATCTTAATAGAAACCTTCGTAAAGATAAAAAAGATATTCTGAAAAAATATAAACAAAGAAGATGGATTATACCTGAACCAAGGGACGTAATTGAACTTTAAATGCATAAACTAGTTCATACAATACGCTTTGAATCAGCTCGAAAACTTACAAAAGTCCCAAAAGAGCATCCATGTAGCAACTTGTATGGTTTAGCTTTCAAATTAGAAATTCATGTAAAAGGTGAGATGGATGAAAAAAGTGGCTTCGTCGTTGACTTTGATGATATTAATAAAAGCTTTAAACCTATATATGAACAAATTGATCACAACTACTTGAATGATATCAAAGGACTGGAGAATCCCACCAGTGAGGTTTTAGTTGAATGGATTTGGAATCAAATTGCTCCAAACTTGAAAGGTTTATCACGATTAGTTCTTTGGGAAAATGAAGTTTCCAGAGTTGAATTTAAAGGAACTTAAATTTACGCCTTAAGAAAGAAGTAAAAGTAATAACTGACATTACGAAAATAAAACCTAAGGAAGGCATCGGTGAATTGTCACTAGATCCTGTAATTAATACTACTGTTATCTCTACGGAAACATCGTCATGTCCCCCACTTGAATCTTGTACATCAAGAGTTATCAAATGTACTCCATCTGTCAAAACAACTTCCATAAAAAAGCTGGAAGACTTAAATATTTCGCCATCAATACTACTGGACCAAGTAAAAAATAAATCATCACCATCCAAATCCATAGAACCCTGTGATGAAAATTGGATTAATTGGCCACTGTCAAAAGTACTTCCTGTCTGAGGAGAACTGATGACTGCTACTGGATTATTATTTTCAGGCAAATCTATTACTTTTATATTAATATTATCTGGTGAGGAAGACCTTACGCCTTCGTCATCTTCTACCTGTAATGAGACGGTGTAATCACCTGGCTCTTCATAATAATATTCTATCCAAGATTCAGCAATCCAGTCAGTTTCTTTCGAATCTCCAAAATTAAATTGATATTTTGCAATCTGAGAATCATCTGAAGACTCATTGCCGGTAAAAATTATTTTATCATTGATGTAAACTTCATCAAAATTAGAAGCCAAAGAAGCTGTTGGTCTCCGGTTTGCACCTTCATTGGTAACTTCAACCTCGGTTCTTGATATTGTAGAATAATTAAAACCATCAAATGCTCTTGCTTCTATAGCATAGCGTCCGTTAAGATCTAGAGTTGTATTCCAAGCCCAAGCCCAATTTTCAAACCCATTTGCCACTTCCCAATCATTGGGAGCTATGCGCACCTCAACCTTCTCAACATTATTGTTATCACTGGCTGTACCTTTGATAATAACTAAATCAGAAACTACCTCATTCCTGTATGGTTCAGTTATGAAAACCATTGGAGTTTGATAGTCTACAAATCTATCTACTGTTACATCCGTTTGGAAAACATGATCTGAATTATCCTCATCCTGAGGACTTATATCTACAATTTCTGCCTTAATTACATGTTGTCCTTCCACTGCAACCCAAGTAGATTGAACATTCACAGCCTCATCTGAATTTAAACGTGAATCCGAAGATGTTGTCTGAAAAATTACATCATTACTATAAAAATTAACTGAAAATTTCTTTGCAGGTCCCGGACCCTCATTTACAACTCTTGCTGTCAAAGATACTTCTTGACCTGCTGAAATAGATGAGGGAATAATTAATTCTTCAATAAATAAATCCGGAAGATCTGTAAAAGATGAAACTGTCATTTGTTGAGGATTGACTCTCATGTCATTCAAAAAAAATTCAACTTTTACATCTATTGTGTCGGCAAAATTTGGAGCTTCAATATCGAATTGAAGTTCAGGGAAATTATTTGCAATTATACCTGAACTTAATTGAGAACTATAGTTGAAATTTGCCTCAATTACCCATTGATTATCTAACTCATTTATTTCTTTTAAACTCGCACTTGCCTCAACACCCTCCCCCTCATTAGAGGCTACCAAGATTTTTGAAGGCTGGGGCCAAGAACTAGAATATTTAGCAACTATTCGAATTTCATCTGGAAGATTATTTTGATTAGTTATGTAATTTTGAATAGTTCCTCCATCTTTTCCCCTGTTTGTGTATTCTGTCTGCACATGTTTCATAGATGCCGTAAATGTTTCATTCGTTTCTGTCTGAATTCCAGATACGCCATCCAATTCAGAAGATCCCAAATTTTGAGACCTAGACACTGCTCCAATTAATTCAACAGTTCCCCAACCGTAACAATTATTAGGAGTAAATAATTCACCACAGTCAATGTCAAGAGGTACTTTGTGGTCACTAGTTTCACGAAGTATTTGTTTAACATAATCAGTACTAGAACTAGGTGCAACATTTGGATTCGCTTGTATCATAAGTGCTGCAACGCCTGCTACATGGGGTGTGGCCATTGAAGTTCCTGAATATGAAACATAACCGTCACCTGAACCTGCGCTTGCAGACATTATGGCGCCTCCTGGTGCCATAACATCTGGTTTCAATCTTCCATCACCAGTAGGTCCTCTTGATGAATAAATCTCTCTATTGTGATCATCATTTACAGAACCAACTGTTATTGCTTTCTCACTGTCACCAGGATAAGAAGCTGAACCTGGATGGGCTGCAATTCCCAAATTACCATTACCTATTGCCACTACTGTAACAATTCCAGCCTCAACAGCCACATCAAGAGCTTGAGATATTGATGATGAGCCTGTATTGGTAGCTCCTGGAATAACAACAGGACCACCTAGAGACAACGACATTACATCTATGGAAAATCTATCTTTGTTTTCTATAGTCCAATCTACTGCTCTCAATAAATCTCCTTCATCGCCAGAACCACCATCTAATGCAATAACTCCAACTAAGTTAGCTTGTGGTGCTACTCCTGCATATGTACCGCTAGCTCCTCCTGTTCCTGCAGCTATTCCTGCACAATGCGTACCATGACTTCCAGAATCATGAGGTTGTTCGTCAGGATATTCTTGATCTGTATTTGCATTGTAGAAAGCCAACATACCATTGGAATCAACTGCAATCTTAGGATCATTTGTATTAGGGTCATCGTCCAAATCATCTAGTGATTCATGATTAAAATCAACCCCTGTGTCCAATACTGCAATAGTAGTATCCTCACCCTTGAAACCAAATTGATTCCAAATTACTTCAGTACCTATCGTTTCCACACTATTGTCTAAACTCGGATAAAAAAGAACATCTGCCTCTAACCAAATCAAATTAGGTAAATATGTTACTTCTGGTACCTTGTCAATAGACAAAAGAAAACCAAAAGTATCAAATCTAGAAAAGCTAGAAGTAACTTCGCCACCTAAATCTTCTACATATGTGTGATGTTTATCATCTAAAGATTCAACCTGAGCAAACAAACTAATTTTACCTTCTGGAGATGGAGCCAAACCTAAATTCTCCGAATTATCAGGATTCTTGAAAGCTAGTTGTAGCCTTTTATCTACTAAGTGAATATTTTCTAAAGGTATACTATTTGAATCCTCAGATGTTTGAACGAATGGACTAAAAATTGTTACCAAAAAAAGTGCGGCTATTAAGTAGTACGAGAAGCGGGGCACAATGTCTTAATAACTAAGGATTAAAAGAATATGGCGCCCAGACCGGGATTCGAACCCGGGTTTGAAGCTCCGCAGGCTTCTGTGATTCCAAGCTACACCATCCGGGCGCAAATGTGCACCAACGCCTAGTCTTAAAGGATGACATAGCAACAGAATTTCATATACGGGCCTCCTTTACGAATTATGGCTCAAGTAATTATCGTCATGGGGTCTGCAACAGACCGCCCAACTGCCCAAAAAGCTGAAAAGATTTTAGATAAATTTAGCATTACATATGCTACATATGTGGCGTCAGCACATAGAACTCCTGATAGAGTTGTTGAAATCATTAAAGAATCAAAGGCTGATGCTTTCATTGCATTAGCTGGTTTATCTGCTGCACTTCCCGGAGTTGTTGCCGCCCATACCTTAAAACCAGTAATAGGAGTTCCATGCGCTTCAAGTAGCTCTCCTGCCAACTTAGATTCACTCTTATCTGTGGTACAAATGCCTCCTGGCGTTCCCGTTGGAGGAGTTGGAATAGGTCGTGGAGAAAATGCAGCACTCTTGGTTGCTAGAATATTGGGTGTTTCCGACAAGGGAATCTCAGACGCTCTAGAAGATTATAGAAAAGAACTAGAACAAAAAACATTAGATTCTAACTAAACTAAGGTTCTACAACATGCCTTGAAACTGAACCACAGTCTAAACATGTGATAATTTTCCACCCTTTTGAAGACTGCCTATTTCTTGAATTATTGGATGTAAAATAATTATTACAATCCCGGCATATTTTAAGCCTCTGAGATTTAGTTAAGCGCTGATTATACCTTTTACTTATCAATAAAGCTAACTCAACAAATCTTTGTGACTGACCAGAACTTCCTTCCCTAGAACTCTTTAAAGCTAAGTCTAGCAACAATTCAATTCTCTCCCTTGCGATTTTTTCCTGATTTTTTGTTCTACGGCCGCGTCTTTTTACCACAATACCCCATTAGTTGCTTTTTTTAACACCCTCCTCTAGTCAAAAACAATCCATGATAACAGACTCTTTTACGTGGAACACGCCATGGGAATTATATTTTCACATACTTATTTTCATACCAATTATACAAAGATTAATATTTTTGGGAGAGCCGGCTTTAAAGGCAATACAACTTCATGGACATCACCTTAGATGGTTATTTGAAAGACTAAAAGAAATACCTAAAGGATACTCAATTGCTGCTAAATTCACTGTAGGGTTATTGGTCCCTGCAACTATTGCTTTAATGAGATTTGTAATATTTGAACCTGAAAATGGAATCGTTGAAGTATTTGGAAAAACACTAAGGCCCCCTAATTGGGAAGAAACACCTGACTGGCAATTAATTGCGATTGTGATTTTCTTTGTGGGGCACACTTATCTCGATTGGAGAAGAGTTTGGGATACTAGAAATTTGGCTATTAAATTAATAAAAGTAGATGTTGGAAGATACAGACCCATGGTTGATCGCATGTTGCAAATGGGAGATTGGTTGAAGGGAAGCGAAGAACGTGGAAAAGAAGCACTGCCCCATGAAAAAGTCGCAAGATTTGTTGGTTTCTTTGCAGGTAAATTAAGGGATACTACGAACACAGTCGTAGATAAAGTAATGGAAATGCCAAATAATTTTGCTGGAAGATGGATGGTAGTAAATGTTGCATTTGGAATGGCTTTCCATTTGTTGCCTATTGTATTTATGTTCTTTTTAACTGTTACTTATGACACACTATAATGTTTTGAGAATATCTGTAATTTGATTCTCTAAATCTTCTATGCTTCCACTATTATCTACATTAAAGTCTGCTTTAGAAATTGTACCTAATAACTGCTGCTTATTTGGATCTTTACTAGACTCTTCAAATTTTTCTTGCTCTAAAAAAACTTCCCAAGATGAACTATCTCCAGCTCTATTTCTAGACTTTAGCCTCTCATATCTTATTTCAGGACTAGCATCTACAGAAATTAAAACAAATTTATGATTTGAATAACTTCTTCTAAGTGATTCTACCTCAAATGGATTGCGTATTGAATCCACAATATGATCTTCTAATGACAAAAGACTATCAACCATTAAATCTGCTAGAACTCCGGGACCACCTTCTTTCCTAAGCTCGTTACCTATTTGTATCAAATTTTCACGACTTTCCTCCAAATCTCTTCTTTTTAGTTCATCGCGTAAAGTATCCGAAAGGGAATGGTAAACGAAAGAATATTTCTCTAGAAAAGAGGCTACTGTACCCTTGCCTGCTGCATTTCTACCTGTTAAGCCGATTATATGATGTGACAAATTAACCTCAAAAATCTGATCCTTCTCTGTACTCTCCAAAAACTTCCCTTAGAACATCGCACATTTCACCAAGAGTAGCTTTAGCCTTAGCAGCTTCAATGAAATAAGGCATTAAATTTTCATCACCCTCTGCTGCCTTTTCTATCGCACTCAAAGCATATGTATGTTTGCTCTTGTCCCTGGATTTACGTAAATTATTCAATCTCTTACATTGCCTTTCAAATCCCTCAGGATCCATTTCTAGTATAGGTATCTCTACCTTTTCATCGGAAGTATACTTGTTGACACCCACGACTACCCTTTCATTATTGTCAATTTCTTGTTGATATTTGTAGGAAGCTGCCGCAATCTCTTTTTGAAAGAAACCTTTCTCAATAGCTGGAACCACTCCTCCCAATGAATCAATCCTATCAAAATAATCCCTTGCTTGTCTTTCCATATCTTCTGTAAGCCATTCTAGATAATAACTTCCACCTAATGGATCAATAACATTAGCAACACCAGACTCGTGGGCTATAACTTGCTGCGTTCTGAGCGCTATCTGGACAGCTTTTTCAGAAGGCAGGGCCAAAGCTTCATCCATTGAATCTGTGTGGAGTGATTGTGTACCTCCTAATACTCCGGCCATTGCTTGGATTGCAACTCTAACAATGTTTATTTCTGGTTGCTGTGCTGTAAGGCTGCATCCTGCAGTTTGTGTATGAAATCTCAAAGTCCAACTTCTTGGATCTTTTGCACCATACTTATCTTTCATATCTCTAGCCCAGATTCTTCTGGCTGCACGATACTTTGCAATCTCCTCAAAAAAATCATTGTGAGCATTAAAAAAGAAACTGAAGCGAGGTGCAAATTCATCAATTTTCAGACCGCGCTCTATTGCCCAATCTGCATATGCATAACCATCAGCTAAAGTAAATGCTAATTCCTGAACTGCGGTTGAACCTGCCTCACGTATGTGATATCCAGATATAGAGATAGTGTTCCACTTTGGCATATATTTAGTTCCATATTCTACAGTATCTGTAACCAACCTCATTGATGGAAGTGGTGGGAAAATATATTCTTTTTGAGCAATATATTCTTTCAAAATATCATTCTGTATGGTTCCCCCTAAATTAGCCTTAGAAATTCCTCTATTCTCAGCGTTCGCAATATACATAGCCCATGTCATAGCTGCTGGAGAATTTATCGTCATTGAGGTAGTAACTTTATCCAAAGGTATATCTTTGAACAAAATAGACATATCTTCTAAACTACTAACTCCAACACCACATTCACCAAATTCACCTGCGGCTAATGGAGAATCACTATCATATCCATAAAGTGTTGGAAGATCAAAAGCCGTACTGAGCCCTGTCTGGCCTTGCTCTAAAAGATACTTAAAACGTGCATTAGTTTCCTCTGCAGAACCAAAGCCTGCAAACATACGCATTGTCCATAAACGGCCTCTGTACATTGTTGAATGAATGCCTCTAGTGTAGGGGTATTCTCCAGGATAAGAAATATCTCTATCAAAATCTATATGTGACGTATCTAAAGGAGTATATAATCGGTCTACTTTCTGGCTTGAAGTAGTCATGAATTCTTTCAATCTTTCTGGGTTTTTTTCTAAAGAGGGCTCTAATACTTCAGCTTTCCACTTTTCATAAGCTTTTTGATAATCTGTACTTCTGTGAAAATTAGATTTTTCGGAGTCATAAGCATCATTACCTTTACTAGACATTAGTTGCGAATATAACCTGTAAATAAGGATTTTCCATAAACCGTGAACTATATATTCTACGTATAAAACTTGTGAATAGTCAGGAGATGGAGGGCGACCGACGGTCTTAGGCTGAGGAAAGTCCCCTCTCCATGAGCGAAGCAGCCGTAAGGGGCCCGAGAGGGTCGGCACTGAAACAGAAACGACACAGACCCATCTTATGGAATGATCGTCTAGGACGTGACGTCGATGGAGGATTTGGTGAAACGAACATCCCTGCTGGAGCAATTCCAAGTAACCGCAGCGACCTGCTCGGGAGCGGTAGGTAGGAAGCGTAGCTAAATGTCGCCAACCAATTATGGTTAACAGAAAGGGGCTTACTCCCATCACCTGACAAAACTTTTTTATCGAACATAGCTATATAAAGCAGCCTTGCTCCGCGCCAAATATAATGGCCGCAGACTATTCTGAAGAACCTAAATGTACGCAAAAAGGCACCGGGTGGGTCACATTCGAACCTAATTCTACACCTCGTAAGAGGAAAATAATCAAAAAACGAATAAGTAAAATGAAATTTTAGCCTATAATTTGCCTTGTTTCATTAAACTTAAGTCATCAAGATCATAACTGTCAAAATTATTGGGTGGTTCACCATCTAGTTGATTAGCTATGTCCTGACTTTCTATGGCCCAATACATGACTGATTCCTCATTATTAGAATGATGGGGATGGTCGGGATCCTCATGGTCATGTGGAGATTGGTATCCATTATTTACAAGACCGAGCAAATGGCCAAATTCATGGACAATTACTGCCTTTTCAATATCCTTAGAGGAAATAAGTAAAAATGCTGCATCTTCTATCTTTTCCTTAAATAAAACAAAGGAAGTACCTGAATAGGCTATACCAAGTGCTTGATTATTATCACTGTACTCTCCATTGAGATACAAAATGTGGACAACAAAAGTATTTCCGCTTTTGAATTCAGTCCTTTCGCTAGACTCTAAAGCTAAAATTTCTTCTAATGTGTAACTATTATCTGTACTGCCAAAACTACTCTGACTAACTGTAACTGTTGATTTGTCTGTAACTTCTTTAATTCTTTGCTTAAGTAAATTTAAGGCATCAGAATCTGGAGAATTACCTGTAACATAATTAACTTCAATATGCAATCGTGAATACTCATTACCTCTTAAGATTTCATATCTGCATCCGCCATTAATATTGTCACAGGAAACTAAACTTTCCCTAAAACTATCTAAACATCCTGGAGTAGCCAAAACCAGCATGATAGCCATGACTAATAACTTCTGCATATTAGTAACCAAAATAGCTTGATTAAAAAGTTATCAGTAAATTGGCCCAAGAACTAATCTTGGATCTGGGAAAGTTTTCAAGGCCTGTTTCCTGTCTTTAGCACTAACCACGCCTGGCAAATCATGTGTTTCAGGCTTAATCAAAGACAACTGAAAATGAAGATGGGGAGACCAGCCTCCGTTTTCGCCTTCATTTCCAAACCACGCAATAGTTTCTCCCTTTTCAATAGCTTGCCCGATATCTTTACCGTCTACTGATTTTGAGCTTAAATGACCATATAATGCCCAGATATCTATTCCTAATATATTGTGCTCAGTAATTAAAACAAAACCATAATCCCCTGGTTCTGAGTTATAACCAAAATTGGATATGATTCCCTTTTCAAAAGCCATACAAGGCGTTCCAACAGGTCCACCTATATCTATTCCTACATGAATATTGCGAATTCCTGCAAAAATAGGTGTTGTGTACATATTTGGCCTTATTTCATCATATTTGCCAATGCAAAACTCGGTTCCTATGTTAGGCCAAGGTTTTTTGGTCAAGTCTAAAACTGTATAATCTCCTGGAAGCTCCACTACTGAATGGAAATTGTTATCTTTCCATGCTAAATTTAAATCAATATTTTTCAATATGAACCTCATCAGAATACAAATTCAAATCTTGACCCCCAGACTCTACAATTAATGATCCATCTATATCTATAGATTTAGCAATTCCGGAATCATCTGCCCAATAAATTTCCTTTCCTATTAAACAGTCAAAAGCAATAAATTCATCTATAATTTTTTGTGATTCGAAAGCCGAAACTTGGTCAAAATTATACAAAAATGAAGCTAAAAGAATCGACTTATCAAATTCAAACCCATGAGCGGATAAATTTGTAGAACTACTAATTGCGGGCTTATTCACTAAATTAATACCAATACCAATGATACTATGACTCTCAAAATTTTCACATAGTATTCCTCCTACTTTTTTCCCTCCTAAAATTAAATCATTTGGCCATTTAAGTGATAAATCTGTTACATGTTCTCTAAGAACTCTCGCTAAACTAACTGCAACTACTGTTGGAAGCAATTTATGGTTAGAAGAAACTGTTGATAAATAAAAACCTCCTATTTTAGAATCCCAAATATTACCTCTACGTCCTTTTCCATCTGTTTGCTCAAGTGCGATAATAGTATCATCAATATCAAGATGATATTTAGATAACCAATCATTTGTGGAACTAATTTTATCAATTATATGTATCAAAGAAATGCCCCAAGATCCATTTGTTTTATTTGCTCATTCTCAAGTGTTTCTTCGATTGAATTGAAAGCTAGCTCTAATCTTTGTTTGATAAATGGTCTGGACCCGTAACGTTCCGAAATCTCTGTAGCTATTTTTCTATACTTAGCAACCGAAGCTGGAGAAATATTAAGTTGTAACTTTCCTCCACAAGAACAAGTGTCTTTCAAAGGAGGGCGGCGGAATTTAGTATTACATTTCTTACACCTTACTGATTGAGTTGAAAATGCACGTAAATTTCCAATTAAATCTCTAATCAAATGTTTTTCAATCGTTTGATCTGCAACATAGGTGGCATTTGAGGCTCTTGTCTTTGAAGCTAAGTCTAGAGAAGCCAAAGCTTTGTCTGCCATAGAATCTAATGTCACATAGCGTGATTCAACCGGACCCATGTTGATGCTTGATGAATCATGGGTGAAATTGTAATTTTCATATTGATTAGGACTCTCAAGTCGATTGGAAACCATATCCAAGAGGTTAGTTATTGATCCAGAGGGAACTTTCTTTTCTGCATTTTCATAAAGCTCTAATGGATAGATTCTGTTTAATTCAACATTGTGTGCCTCACTATCAATCTCTGTGGGGTCTATTCTTGTAGATAAGACTCTTGGAATATCCATCGTACCGCCTCTTGTAGTAGGCACAAAACTATCTGAATAATTCAGTAATCCATCCAAAAGAAGCATTATTGAATCCTCATCTCCATCACAATTTCTCCTCTTAGCTGCATGCAAGAAAGGATGGCCATACTGCGCTTTTGCAGAAGTAAAACCAATCAAACGCGTTAAAACTCCTGCTGATGTATGAGGGCTCAAACAAATTAGGAGATTTCCAATTAGATCTTCTGGTTTAGAATTTGGACTTAAATTGTAGAAAGGCTCTAAACCATACAATTTTGAAAGTTCATCATCGACAAAATTAGATACTTTTACTAGCCAATTTCCAGCCCTTTCAGAAACAATTAAGTCTTGTACCTTTATTTCTACTAACTGATCTGAAGAAATTAATTCTTTACCGTCAATATCTTCAGTATATCCTAATTCCTTAACTTTTTCCAAAGTTAAGCCTATTTCTCTTGGATAGAAATGGGTTATTGGCAAATCGATCATATCATACCTCAAAGTTCCATCCTTGTAAACTCTTAAATCTCTTTTAGCTCTTAGTATTCCTTTTTCTAAACATTCAGGTATTTTATTTTTTGATTTAAGAATATCCGTACCTTTCACTTTCGGAAGAATTCCTGTTTTAGTATTATTCATTGCCTTAGTTACCAATTCTGAAATATCGACTAAACGTCGCTTAGGAGATTCCTTCACCATTGTCTGTGAATTACAGCAATTTAGCGAAACGGTTTCATCGTTGCACTTTTTACAAAATCGTAATTGAACTTCCATTTCAATACGTCCTGATCTACCCTGGGAAAAACCTCTGTTTGGTGCGTTTGCAGTTAATGCACTATTAACTAATCTTTGATTGCCTCCAGAATTGCCAAGAGGGAATAAAACATGAGGTGGAGGTTTCATTCTGCGCTCATTTGCCTTCTCTGGGCGCCCCATACTTGCACCTACTCTTGTGGGTGCACGATTTTTAATTTCAACGCCTGATAATGAAGAAACTAATTCAGTAACATCATCTGTTGTATTTATCTCTGATATTGAAACCAATTTAGAATCCTGTTCTTGTAAACCTAATTGAGTTACCAAAGGCTGGAAGCCGTCCTTTAATATTAATCTTTGATTATCTACTTCATAAAACAAACCTAATTTCAAAAATATCTCTTTGTAAATTAACTTAAATTGATTTTTAATTACTTCCTCAGAATCCTTAATCAATTGATCTCTTAGATCTTTTATCTCATTAACACCTATATCTGCCCAAAAATAAGTATATTTAGGATGAAGGGGAATACTATTATTTCTGCTATATTTTAACAGGGAATCAAAATCATAATCTCCCTTATATTTTGGTAATTTATGACTTTCTATTATAGCCTCCCACCATTCATTACACCAGCCTGAAGGTTCCAAATTATGATTGTTTTCAACAAACTCTCCTACAGGAATTAAAATTTCTCCAAGATCTACAATCTGCTCGATTTGATCAATTACTTTTTCAGCTTCCTCATACTTGTCAAGTCTCAAATATTTACCATTTTTCAAAATCACTGATGGGCCCTCTATGGAATCGCAAGGATTCGCAGCTGTTGCTTTACCTGGAAGTTGAAGCTTAATTTGAGTACCTATAGCTGCAAATGAGTCTACAACTAGCATGGTTGAAGGATGTAAAGACATTGATGCCAAACCAGATGATCGTGATCTACCATATCTTAAGCGGAAAGCTCCCGGCTCATCTGGAAATGCAAAGATAGGTCTACCTGCAATTACGTCTTTCAAATATTTATGTTCTTTGCTATCTAGGGAAGCACTGCTCTTTTTTTTCTCAGTGTATTTTCTAAGAAAATCCCAACCGCTAATGGATAAATTATCTACGTGTTTCATTATTTTAGCAGCCTTAAGGCAAAGACCTTCAGCGAGAACCAAACAGGCCCCGCCTCTCAATGAATTGGTTTCAACACGAGGCAAATCTCTGTTACCTGCCACCTCAAGTCTATCTGTTCTCTCTCCAGTAACGCATATAGGGCAAGAAGTTACTATACTTTCAATCTCTTCAGAACTAGGAACATACTGAAGATTGACGGCCCTCTTGTAAAGCGGAATCTCTTCCTTATATCTTTCAACTTCAGCAGGTGTTGGTATGTATGAATCTAAACCCAATTCACGCCTTACTACATCAGCTATCAAAACAGATAAAGCCTGCGCAGTCCCTCCAGCCGCTCTAATCGGTCCTGCATAGTAAATCGAAGCACAAGTGGTGCCATTATTATTTTCTAAAGTACTCACTTTTACAACACCTTCTGTAGGTGCTACAAGTACTCCTTCTGTAAGTATTGAAAGTGAAGTTCTAACTGCCTGCTCGAGTGCGAAGGCAACCCCTTCCTTTTCTTTTAAGTCTCTTGCCAATTCTTTAGCTATCATTAATGCAGTAGACTCTCTGTCGCTAGTCTCTGCCACTTCGCGTATTCTTGGTGCGATACCCTTGGGACCAACCTGCGCTTCAACTCTTTCCGCTAAATCCTTGGCTCGGGGAATCTCCGGCTCTAGTGAAGGATCAAAACCTGCTTTACGTGCTTTAGAAACTAAATCATAACATTCATCAGCTTTCTTTTCTAAATTCCGAAAATAGGACTCCATTTTATCGGATGCGACAAGTACCACATCACACTATAGAGTGCCTATTATTATTCTATTCGGCTATACTATACACCATAACTATCAACAAAAATTGTCCTATATGCCGATGCTGCTGAACGGATTCCTGCAAATAGAAATCCAAGCGATACAAACGAAAATACCAAGCCTGCTAGCAAACCTGCATTATGATCCCAGAGCATAATAGTTGCTGGAAGAATTAAAATTATTCCAGATAAAAGTGCTGAAGTACCCATTAACATAAATTGAACCAAAATATCGGGATTACCTCTGTCACTTTCATCAAAATTTGCAAAGGTACTACCTGCCCAAACACCCAGGCCTGTATTGCAAAAGAGAAGTATCAAGAGACATTCACCAAAAAATAACGTAACTTTTAATGGAAATTGAGCTAAAAGACATATTGGAAGCCAAATAGCTATTAGACCAGGAAGCGCCATCATAACTAAGGCTGTAGCCTTTCCCTTCATTATCAATACCGATTCAACAGGATTAGACTTCATAATCCACATGCGTTTACCTTCAACTCCCAATATTGTTGAACCTAGCATTGTACATTGAAGTAAAGCACCCATGTACAGACTCATTGCAAGCATGCCTGGATAATATAGAGTAGTGGGTAAATCACCTAGAGGCTCGTTTGGAATGCCTACTTTAAGCCACCAAAAAACAAGGATAAATGCAAGTGAAAAAGTAGAAAAAGCAGAACTAAGAACATCTCGTTCTCTTATTGAAGATATTACTTCTTTAGAACATATTGAAGAAGCCCTAACTCCAATTATAGAATTTAACCAATTAAATTGTAGAATCCTAATAGGGTTTTTGTGCGATGAAGAATTTATCTTATATGATTCCAAGGCCTCAACGAAAATACCATCCATGAAATAAAAGAACACTGATAGAAACAAAAGACAAACTAAACAAACTATTATAGCTACTGTTGGATAAAGATGGGATTCATTTGAGACTAACATTACCACAACTAAGATAGGAGATAATATTATGAGAAAAGCCAGTTTACGTGAAAATGGATGCAAAGCGCCTGCAATCGAGAAAATATATCCACTTAAAGATGATAAAATACTAAGAAGAAAATACAATATCAGAAAATCATTACTCAGCACTATACCAGTATTTGTTACAATATTTCCAAGATAAAACAGTCCTAATAATGAAAGTGATAATAGAAAATTTGGAATTAGGATAGAAAAACACATTCCGAGCATTATTTGCCTGGGAGTAATCGGTTGTACTAAATGCAAATCCATGCGCTTTGACTTAATTATTTTCCTATATGTAAGTCCTGCTGTTCTTAGAGTAAATAATGCAAAAAAAATCAATAATATTGTCCCGTATCCTTCATTAGATCCTTCTGGAAATAATTCAGGATTATCTATTACAAATTTTATAAGACGTATACAAGCAAAAGAAAATATCAAACCTACGAAAAAAATGAAAAATGTGCCTGCAATCCTCTTCTTTAACCCTTGGATATTCTTACGAAAAGCAGTCCTAAATTCAGCTTCAAAAATAGCATATGTGATACTCATCTACCTAAAGACTCCATAGCTCTGTCTTTCTTAGTCTCTTTCTTAAAAATTCGATAGCAGTCAGAACAAAGTTGTACTTTACGACTAGACCCGCGAAGATTCAAAATACCTACTTTTTCAACCCTTTTACGAGGAATCGAGCGTTTTGGAATTTTATTACAGCCTATAACACCACATATTTCCTTATCATCGTTAGAAAAATAGATTTTTCTGCGCTTCATTTATGCCAATAGAAATTGTTATACTTAAAGATATGAGGGTTATTTATCTAATCCTAAACCATCAGATTGAGACAACAGATCTCCGCACTTAGCACAATATTGAACATCGGATCCAATAATGTTGTAACCACAAGAAGGACATTTTGATTTAACTTTCTCCTTAGTTGAGCTTAAGTCCTTTCGGAAATTTAGAAGAGCACCTATTAACAACAAAATTAAAATGATTGTTTGGCTGTAGCAAACTATCTCGTTAAAATCCACATTTTAGTAAAGATAGGCCCCTTTAACTATGTTACTGTAAAGTAATATCTGGCATTAAGGGTCTTGTAGCAAAACCTTTCAATGCAAAATTACTTCCTTCTCCAACCCTACAAACAAACAAGTCTCTATGATGTCTAATCAATCCAAACTCATCCAATGATGAGACACCCCCACAAATTTCCATTGCCATTGTTAAATGATCTGAAGCTTTACGTGAACATTCAATCTTTACTTTGGCTGCAGATTCTCGATCTAATGTATTATCGTTGTATCTGTTTGTTAAATCAATCAGCCATGTCAAACCTTGTTCCAGTGTAATATCCATATCAATTATGACATCCTGAACTCTCTGAAAACTACCGATAGGAACTCCGAATTGCTCTCTTTCTTGAGAATATATTCTACATTTGTCTAAAGCAAAGGCCAATGAAGCCAAAGACATGCCTGCAATGAATAGTCGACCACCATTCAAAGTCTTAGCCATAACTTTGAAACCTTCATTCTTTTTTCCAAGAATCGCGTCATCAGAAACTCGAACATCATCAAAAGTAATTGAACCTGTCGAAGACTGGCTCCACAAATCTTTTCCGGCCATTTCCTGGTATGAAACATTAGGATTATCCATTGGAACAATGAAACAGGTAGTTCTGTGTCCTGGCTTAGAATCAGGATCTGTCAGAGCGTGTACCACGACATGGCTAGACCATTTTGCATTCGTAGACCAACATTTCTCACCTTTGATAACCCAATCATTACCCTCTTTCTTAGCTGTAACTTGCGGGTTGGTAGCATCCGAGCCTCTGCCAGGTTCTGACAAACCAAAAACAAACATTCTCTTTCCAGCTGCCAAATCTGGAAGATGGGCTGCTTTTTGTTCTTCAGTTCCGAATAATTGTAATGGCTTAGCTCCTAGAGACATAGCTGCACCTGGCGTTATCGCCAATGATTGAGAATGATAACCGAGAGCTAATCCCATTAGAATCAAATCTAATTGATTTCCTCCTTGTCCACCAAATTCTTCAGATACTGTAACTCCAAAAAGACCCATTTGCCCCATTTCATCAATGATTTCCTGAGGAAGTAAGTCATGATTTCTTTCCCATTCAAGATAATTCGGCTCTATTCTTTCATCTGCAAAGTCACACAGTGCTTTGTAAAATGTCATTGAATCTGGAGATACCAATCTTTCCAAATAGTGGTCTAAGCGACGTTCCATGAATTTGTCACAAAGATATCTGTTAAAGTGGTTATCGTGACCTTCCAATTGCGCCACGTGGAGGTTCAGGCTCATAATCTGCTTGTAACTCTGGAGGCCACTCCCTTGGCTTATCATCTACACCTTGAAGAATAATGTAACCAATGATCATAATTATGAATAAGAAACCAATTGCTGCAGGCCTTCCGAAACCTAATTCATCAACAATTATTGCCCAAGATAGAGGACCTATAATTGTGGCAAAACGCCCAACCATACTATACAAACCATAGAATTGACCTATGTAACGAGGTGGAGTCAAGACTAACATATATGGCCTGTCTGCGCACCAAGTTCCTCCCAAGGCTACACCTGCTAAAAATGGTGCAAGCCATATCATCCAAACTGGCAATCCTAGCCAAACTGTCGAAATCAATAGTGTAAAAGAAGCAAACCAAAACCAAAGAACTGCATTAAGTGTAGACTTTGGACCAATAATATCAACCAAATATCCCCAGACAAACCCACTTACAATAGATGAGAAAACACCAATTAAGGTGTAAACTGCAATTTCAGAATCTTCCATACCAAATTCCTCCCTAACGTAAATTGCTGCAAATGTAATGGAAGTATTAGCTGCATCTGTGTAAAACACACGGCCAACCAAAAATCGAGATAAACCAGGGAAATCATCTAACATTGATAATGTGCCTTTCAATTGTGTAAAAGTTCCCGAAACTGCAGTCACAATTGAACCATCTCGGAATAAAGGGGATGTCTTAGTGTTAATAGATGAAATAACACAAATTATTGCGAAAAAAATGGTAGCATACTGTATAGTTCCACTAATTAACCAAGCATTAAGGCCAAACAAAATAGCCATTAAAATCATCAAACTAGGCCAAAAATTATCATCAGGACTTTCTTTAACAAAGATAAAACAAGGAATTGCAAATATTAGGAAAAGCATAGCTGTGGCTTGGAATACTGCAGTATATGGGAAACCTAGAACTGAAGTAATGTAAAGTGCAGATAATATTCCAATAAGTGCTCCAACGTAACCTACGCCTATACCTATACCTCCTATACGACCCTTATTACCTGGAGTTGAAATTGTAGCTAAAGTAGAATCGTAAAAAATAAGACCTGCTTGATAGAAATAGTTAGCTATTACAAAAAAAACCAGAGAGGCTGTCAAAACTGTACTCTTACTCCAACCATCTCTTTCGTATCCTAAAAGTGCTGTAAAAGCAACGCAAGCTAGAGTAGTAACGAAAAGGAAAGGCATCCGACGTCTGGCTTGATCAGATAAAGCACCAATCAGAGGTGCTGTAAGGAAAACAAGTGCCATTGATGCGGCATTAGCATATCCATAATCTGCATCAGATCCTCCCACTTCATCACTAACAACCCACAGACTGAAGTAAAATGATACAATAAGTACCGAAAAGATAGTATTACCAAGATCATAAAATGCCCAAGAAAAAATACTAAACAATGAAGCTTTGGTAGTTATAGGCTCCTTTGGTTTTTTTCTTTCTTCGTTAAAGTCCTTTAACTTTTCTTTAATCTTCCTTGGGGCTTCTAATATTTTTTTAGCGCGACTCATCTCTATTCTTTATTGTGCATGGAATCTAAATCTAATTCTTAAGATTCCTCTAACAGTTTCCTTATTCTAATATCTTCAGCTTTAGCATCTTTTTTACCTGCCTCAATATCGACTCGGTAAAGTAGAATGGCGCCTAATAATAGTAAAAATGCTATGCTAAAAATTCCGGCTCTACTATCATAAATTACAGTCATAAAGAAATAAAGTGTTGGACCTACAAAAGCAGCAACCTTGTTAAAGAATCCGAGGAAACTGTAGAATTCTGTGCTCCTAGTTTCAGGAACAATTTGACCAAACAAACTACGTGCAAGACCTTGTGAACCTCCGAGTAAAGTCCCCATAAAACAACCGAGAACTATGAACTGGAGGAAAACACCCATTCCTAGTGGTTTCCAAACATTATCTCTAGCCCAAATAGGAATACTATCCAAAACGCCATCTCCTAAATTGGTTGGATGATCCTCACCAACATTTGCTTCACCTCCTAATTCTCCTCCCAATACACTTGCACTAAACCGAGTATTATCTATCGAAGACAGAAAAGAAGTTATATTTTCGTTTGAAATTCCTATGAGCTTAATCATATTTGGCTCATCCTCATCAACTCCCCAAGACCATTCTAAAATATCCTCATCATCCTCATTAACTTTGGTAGGAAGAATATATGACCACTCTTTAGCCCAAGCTTGCTCGTTAAATTCATCATCTTCATAATCCAATTTTTGAGCTAAATCATTTGCAGACCATGAAACATAAACTGAGTATGCATTGTCTTCATCATTCCACTCATATAAGATATCATACTCTTCATGTGTTTCCAACTCCAACGGTGCAAAACAAAGACCTGCAAAACACAAAACTACCCAGCCACTTATCGAAATCATTAAAGCCTGTTTAGTACCTTTTCTCTCAGCTATTTTAGTAAACAATATGGCTGATGGAGCTGCAATAAATTGAACAACTAGAAGGGCAATAATCAACCCGGTAAATCCTATACCTAGAACTGTAGTTCCATAAACTCCTGCAAGAGCGGTTACTGTATTTATTCCATCAATAAATAAGAAATAAGCAAGCATGTAAAGGAATAAATGTGGAAAGTCTTTGTAATCTTTCAATGTTTGACTGACTTCTCCAATCGCAAATCTTGCAGCGTCTCTAAACTTTAACTTTTCCATCTCATTTTCAACTGGAGGCTCAGGTACCCATGCAAAAGTAATCAAGGCAAATCCGTACCACCAGATACCAGCTGTAGCCATTGAAAACTGAATAGCCCAATCTGCAAAATCTGTGGACATTAAAACTACAAGATGGATTACAAGAAGAAGTCCGCCTCCAAGATACCCATAAGCAAAAGCTCTATTGGAAATATCATCCAACTCATCTTGCTCACCCAAATGAGGAAGTAAGGCATTGTAAAAAACTCCAGCACCGTTAAGCCCTACATTGGCTACAAAATACATAACCATAATCCAAATCCAAGACGCATTTCCAAAAAGAGGCGCGAAAGCAATAAGGAAAGTACCGCCAGCACCAACTATTGTGAGGATTTTTAACCAGCGCATTTTAACAAGTCTACGATCTGCAATAACTCCTAATGGAGGACTAATTATAGCTACAGAAAGTGTAGAAATTGCTACAACCAGTGACAACACAGCATCAGCAGTCATTGACTGTGAAAAAAGTGAAACTGTAAGTCCATTAGCTTTAAGGAATAAAACGGTATACCAGACGGGAATAATTGCTAAAGTAACGCTGCATTCAAAAGCTGACTTACCCCAATCATAGAACCCATAACCGCTGATAGCTTTTTCTTTATCATCGGGAAGATTTTTTAATTTGGAACCTAGGCTAAACAATCTAGTAATTAAATCGGCCATAACTTAACAGGAACACCCAGTTTAAATATAGATTACCTGTGTGTTTCAGAAAAAAAAACACCAAATATATACCTTATTCATTCCACTCAATTGCTTTGTTAAGGAAATTTTGAAAAAGTTCTGAACCATATTCGCTGTGTTCAACTTCTGGATGATATTGGACGCCTGCGTAAGGTAAACTCTCATGCTCTATTACTTGAACTTGACAAGCGTCTGAGGAAGCTAACAACCTAAAACCTTTTGGCATTTCGTGAACTTCATCATTGTGTGACTCCCAAACATTGAACTCTTTGGGAAAACCAGCCAAAATCCAGCCTTCGTCAATCAGTGTTAATAGTGAAGAACCAAATTCTGGAATTTCTGCAGGACCTGCTTTACCTCCAAAATGAGTAGCCATGTATTGGTGACCTACGCATATTCCAAGTATAGGCCATTTTTCTGAATCAATGTATTCAGAAGTCAAACCAAGTGCCTCTGATTCAGTTTCAATTCTAGGAGCTCCACCTGAGAGAACTAGTGCCTTGAATCTCTCTAATTCCTCTATTGGAGTGACATTAGAGACAATCTCAGCTCTACAACCTAAATAATTCAGAACTCTATATTCCCTGTGAGTCCATTGACCCCCATTATCAACAACAGCTACAGGGAAATTTTCGTAAGACATTAATCCTAGTTTGGAAGTTGGTTGTTAAGTCTTTCTAATCTAATATTACGCTCAGAAGCAAATTTTTCTATAGCTTCTAAAACCCAACGAGGACTTAGATGAGCTTCATCAATAATTTCATCAACACTTCCACCAGTTCTCCAATTATTGTCCCAATCTGGAGAAACTGAATATTCTGAGACTATACGATTTGAAATCCATTTCTGCATAATTCTAAGACCTGTGTTGGTAATAATCATTGAATCTGGCCATTCTTTTTCTGAAATAATAGAATCTTTGTAAGACTGACTCTGCCTGTTAAATAATTCCCATGATATTGCAGATACAATTTTTACATTATGTTTAGTACCTAATTCTTCAAGAATAGAAATAATCGTATTTGTAGAACTTGTCCCTCTTACTATCACAACTCCTTCTTTAGGTCTAAAGTCATAATCTCTAATCAGATATGCCCCTTTTGATGCATCAAAGTGACTAGCAATACCTAATTTTGCTCTGTCTGGCACTTCTATTGCAGGTCTAGTCAGATGTAAAGCAACGATAGGCACCTCTGTTGCAAAAGCTGCTGCTAAAGCTGGAGCAACATCATTGTGCTCCCAAGGGTGTAGATTTATTATGTGGCCATCTGGAAACAATTGTGTGACTCCTGGTGCAAAAATACCAAAATGTGTTCTACTATCTTCTGCCGTTTCTGGTCCTGAGTGGCCTGCAACCCACAATAATTTTCCTACCTTAATTTGGGAATCTTGAGCTACTTGACTGAATAATCTTATTGGGCCGTATTTCAAATAACTAAAAGAACCATATGTACTAAATGATCCAATAAATCCATTATATCTTTCAAGTGTATCTTTATTGAAATTAACAGTAGATAATCCAGCCATCATTCCTGAATTAGTAAATTCAGTTATTCCTTGAGGCATCAATGGTGAATCTGTATTTGTTAATTTATCATACATCCCTAAATCATCCATATTGTCCCAACCTTTTGCAAAACCTGAAATATTAGTTGAATCTGCCAAATCTGCAGACATTGCAACGAATAAAGGCCTTCCATAATTTTTGCGACTATGTGAATTTAACCAAGATGCAACTTTAGAAAAACCTACACGATTTGGGATTTTTGTACCCGGTTCTACGAATAACTCTTTAGGATAGTTAGCATAATCAAAAAGTGATTTATCAGTAAGAGGATTTGATTCTGAAACTATACAGCCATCAATCGATTGAGGGACTGAATCTCCGATTTCTACCAACCTATCTGCTAAGTAATCAACTAAAGATTGATTGTTATGCATTACTGATATGACTTCATGGAAATATTTTCTTGCTTGTTCTACCTGTTCCTCACGAGTTGGGGATTCTTCTTCACCAAAATTAGAGAAAGAAAAATCATACTTCTTTGCGAAATCATCCTTAGTTTTCCAGAATAACTTAGAATTGCGTTTATGCGGAACTCCATGCGATTTTTCATCAAAAACATGGTAACCTCTACCTTTTCGTGATTTTGCATAAATCATCTTTGGAATGTTTTTCTCAGCGTTTCCTACTAAAAGGTCATAATATGCATTAGTGAATGAATCCCAATCTTCATTATCATCAGTTCCTTCAACATGCCAACCGCTAGTTTCAAACAATTCTTGAGGAGTCGATTTTACAATTGAACTAAAAGGACGGCTATCTATTCCAAAATCATTCCAGTCAATATAATAGACTATGTTTCCAAGGCCCAATCCCCAGGAGGAATTCAAAGTTTCATGTGTTGCTCCAGTACTCAATCCGCCTTCCCCTTCAAATGCAAATACTTTGACCTGATCCGTGCCTGCCAATTTATGAGCCAAAGCCTCTCCAGCTGCAGCAGGTGAACCGTGCCCGCTTGGTCCAGTATTAAATTTGAAAAAAAGTGTCTTACCTTCCATTTCGGCGTGCCCTGGAAGACCCTTATTTTTACGAAGTGTGAGTAAATCTTCCCACACTAACTGAAATTCTTCTCCGTTTCTAACAAGGTACTTAGAATCTTTAGTTTGATCATATTTCAATCTTAATGCCTCATTTAGTATTGCTAATGTTGCATAAACCACTGGATTATCATGTCCTGCAACTAGAACAAATCTATCTGCAAAACGTTTCGTGGGGTCGCGTATATCCCACCTCATAGCTCCTGATAAGAGTGTAATTAACATTCCGTGAACTTTGGAACGTGAACCACCAGGGTGCCCACTTTGACTTAAATTAAGGGTGATATCAATACATTGATCTATCAAATCCTTAGTAATTTCCCAATAATTGTAATCCTTTTTTAACGCTGATGGACTATCCATGTAATACATTTACAGGTATATGTGTTTTTGAAGTTTCTGTTTTAGTCTTCTACTTGCCGAGCAAGATAACCACGTGAGAAAAGTGTTTGAATAACTGCCCAAATCATAAAAAATACCATAACTGATAATGCTTGTCCATATATTGTATTAAATTCTATAGAATTACTAAAGCTGTAAGGAAGTAAATCACTAAGGAAATCATGAAATAAAAAGGCTATTGATGTTAACCCTGTAGTCAAGGCCAAAGTTATCACTAAAGTAACTAAAAACCATTGTAAAACTGTTTCATATTCTTTAGAATAATACATTACTCTTGCAAGCCGACTGTACCTTGTATGTCCATAACTCAACTCAATATAAAGCATGAAAGAAAATACAAATCCAAGAATTGGATAAATTTGCTCATTAGTATTTCCTGACAATCCTAAAGGCATTACCAAAACTAAAAAAGCTGCAACAATTTGGTTACCTATGTAATCTTGCCATATTCCTATTATTCCAATAAATATTGGGAGTCCTATCCAGGACCAAAGGAATAATTGCTGAGTTACTTGGTATGGAAATGAATCATAATTCATTATGTCTGCTAAAAAAACTAGAATTGTGGAAATAAACAAAATTAATATTGAATAATTATAAACTTTTTTATTAATACTCAAAAAAACAAATAAAGTACCAGCAAAAAGCCCCACTAACATTCCTGCAACTGCTGAACTATTTAATTCATCTAACACGTCAGTTCCATAAATCCCTGAAACTATTCCATCTAATGCTTTGAAAAAAAGTGATTCATCTATAGGATTTATTACGTAAGCAAGGCCCAAACTAAACATTAAAGAAAAAGTTGCAATGCCTTGCATTAAAGATAAACTATTATTTGTATTCAAATTACAACCTCCGCCAATGAAGTTGATAAAACACTTTCAGGATCCCAACGCATAGCTCTAGCCCCAAGAGAACGAGCCTCTGTGATTTTGTTGTCTAAAGATGCTGAGGCTGTGAAATAAACTGTAGGTGATATTATGCGAGCCTCACGATCATAATCCAATGTATCTGGAGCTATCACTGTCAACTTGAAACCTCTAGCAGTGATTTCCCTAAGAGCTGTTGTGCTAGTTGGATCACTTTCCAGTGTAGAAAGAACCATTACTGGAGATCTAGGCGTGAAATTACGCAAATCTCCCAGCACTGTATGCAATCCTAATCCACCGGTTGGTTTAACCTCAGCTAAAGCTGTTAAAATACGGTAAAGATGTCTCTCTCCAGTATCTGGAGGAATTACATTAACAGTTTCTCCATAAATCGTTAAACCTACTCTATTACGGGCTCTCAAAAAGAAACTAGTCAAAGAGGCTGCAGCTCTGCAAGAATAATTTAATGGATTTCTCAGTATTGTACCTGTTCCTGAAATTTCCCTAGCATCAAGTACAAGCATGATATCTGAAATATCTTCTCTTTCGAATTGATTAACCATCAATTTTCTAGTTCGTCCAAAAACTCTCCAATTAATATTCTTAAAATCATCGCCTGGCATATATTCACGAATTCCGTAAAACTCTCCACTTGTCCCTATTCTTCTGATAGGCATGGCTCCCTGATACATTTTGGGGAAATCTGTAGACAAATCCACTCCTTCTATTTGCTCAATCTGTGGTAAAACAACTAAACTGGACTTAGAATCAATATCTGATTCGTAATAAAATAGGAATGATGGATTGTAAATTCTTAAACTAGGATTTCCTAATCTATATTGACCACGAAGTCGACAATCCAAATTGTACTTGTTGATTACTAATTCTTCTTTTCTTAGCTTTATAATTGTATGATTTAATCCATTATTGACCTCGACCTCCGAAGGTAAATTGTCATATATTTCTAGAAAACCAACCGAACGCCCCTTATTTTGTATAATTAAATCAACACTGACATTACTATTTTCAAATACTTGATCTGAATCAAACGTTCTTGTTATTTTAACATCAATTGGACTAGTATTAACTAGGCTATGAATGGCTACGAAACCCAGTATGGTTGTACCTAATAAGAATAGTTGAAGATTATTAATAAATGGAGAAAATAGAACTAAAATTGTTCCAAGGCCAACATATACTACGGCCTTACGAGTCCACATTTATGGTATTATTCCACTGTAACAGCAGGAACTTCAACTGTCATTAATAATTCAGACAAAATTTCTTCAACCTTAACGCCACGAATACGGGCCTCAGGTTTCAAAATTACCCTATGGCCAAGAACTGGAAGTGCAGCTCTCTTAATATCATCAGGCACTACGTAATCCCTGCCAGATAATACTGCCAGAGCTCTTGATAACTTAAACAAACCTAAACTTCCACGGGGACTTGAGCCGACTGCAACACGAGGATCACGCCGGGTTGCCTGAACCAAACTTACAATGTAACGCATCACTTCTTTCTTAACATAAACTTCCTCTATCGAATCATGCATTGCGGTTACTTTATCGGGTGAGGCCCTTGCCTTAACTGAAAAAGAATCTTTTTTACGTTCTGAACGGCCTTGCAAAATACCAGTTTCTACGTCTTCATCTGGATAACCCACACTAAGCTTGATCAAAAATCGATCCATTTGAGCTTCCGGTAGTGGATAAGTTCCTTCATATTCAATAGGATTTTGAGTGGCTAAAACAATAAAGGGTTGAGACAATTTGTGAGTAGTTCCCTCTATAGTAATTTGTTTCTCTTGCATTGCCTCTAGCAGTGCCGCTTGAGTTTTTGGAGGTGCTCTATTAATTTCATCCGCCAACAATATATTACAAAAAATAGGTCCTTTTCTGAAAGTAAATTTATTCTTTTCTGGATCATAAAAATAGGAACCTGTAATATCTGCCGGGAGTAAATCTGGAGTGAATTGTATTCTCTTAAATTCACAACCTAAAGCATCTGCCAATGTATTGGACATCAAGGTTTTTGCTAAACCGGGAAAATCCTCAAACAAAATATTACCATTTGCAAGAACTCCAGCCATCACCATTTCTATGGTTTGTTCCTTACCCAAAACTACGTTTGATACTTCATCAGAAATAGACTTAGCTGCCTTATTAGTTTCCTCTATGGAAATCGCTTTTCCGGTTTCTTTTTTGCCTTCGCTCAATTTCACCACACACTCAATTTTTTAGCGATGTTTCGCAGGTCATTGGGCCCTACCTTAGTAGGCGCACCCAGAAGCATCTTAAAATCATCATCTAAGGGTATATTATAACTTTTAACCACATTAGGTAAATATTCTAATCTATCTTTCCTAGATTTTTCATCAAATTCATATATTTGGTACTTTAGTCTCATACGTTCTAACAAAGTTTCTTGCAAAGCGAGTATCGAATTATCTAAATTATGGCCATAGGAGCGGAAAGGTCTCGGCCTACGTATGTCAAAAATATGAAACCAACGCTTTGGCTCTGGTTGTCTCATTGATAAGGCCATAGTTAGAATAATAACTGCAACAAGAACATTTAACCTTATAATTTGAAGGATTAAGGTATCTCCAGATAAAAGAAAGTAAAAACCTAAAGCTGCCTGAAAAAGACTAGCTCCAAACGAGTCTTGTGTATGTCTTGACTCATCAAATAGAATAACACCGCTGCTTCCAATAATGGAATCTACTAAAGCTAAAAGAAATTGTGAATTTTGACCTTCGGACCACATGTCATTTATTGGTAAACTGGAATCTGAAATGAAAACTGCTGAACCGAGAGGCTCTCCCATAGATTTCATACCACAACTCATGCCCAAAGTAAAACCAGATAATGGTGCAACTTCATCTTCTGGTGTTATAGCACCATCGTCATCTGAATCAATCCAAGAATTACTAGATGTAGTCATGAAAACATTCCTTGACCACTCGAAACCTGAGCTCCAAAGATTCAATTCCTGACTATCTAAAGCTTTTATCGCAACTGGCTCATTCAAAAGAACATTGTATGATTGACCATCAACAAATGCCGTTGTTTCAATCAAAGAAACATTGCCTTTGTAATTTCTATCCCAAAGTTTATGCTTTACATACTCTATTGCAAACAAATCGGCTATGGTATTGGAATAATCAAAATCTCCAAAAACTAAAATGCTACCTCCTTTTTCCATGAAGCTTACAAGTATTTCCAATTCAAGAGTAGTATATGGTGATTCAGTTCCAGCTATTACAAGTAAAGTGGAGGATGGATTACTAACTTCGTCGAGTACTGCTGGATTTGATAATATGGCACTAACATTGTATGATGTTTCAGGCTCATTTTCTAAAGCTTCCCTAAATTGTGAAATATCATTCCAATCATCATCATAAGCTGACAATTGAGGATCTCTTTCCACAACAATTTGTAAAATAGGGAATAAAATCAAAGTACATACTGCTATAGTAGCAAATAATATTATTACACCAGAGCGGCTAGAAACTGCCATATCATTCCTCTATATTTTCATTACTTGAATCTAAACTTTCGATAATCGTTCTAAGCGATGACACTGCATTAAGCCTATGATCATCATCTAAACTTTTAGTAGTGTAATCTGCTTCTTCATAAAGCAAAGTAAGGTTAGCAACTGAGCTATGATCTAAAGGCAGAGCTTCCTCTAAAGCTCTTTGGAACTCTCTCACTGTCTCGAAATGCTGCCTCAAATATCCGTAGCCATTCAATATCTTACACATTTCTTTGTAAGAATGTACAACTGAATCTCTATAATCCATATTGGCTTCAAGAGCTAAAGCAGTTGATTCCAATATTCTTCTTATTTCTCTTAAGTGTCTCTCGCGATACCATTTCCAACCTAGCATCACTCCCGAACCCCCTACCAATGTAGCTGCTAGAATTATCCAAAATGAATAATTTGCTTCTTGAGTAGGTGGCCTAAATATAATTGTAGATTCAACTTCATTACCTATGTAATGTTCGTCACCCGTGTAGGTAACCTTAACAGTCATAGGTACTGTATCGTTCCCTGAAAATACTGAATCAAAAGAAGCAGTACCGTTTGAATCCGTGATAACCATAGAAGTTACTCCATTTGGCTGAAAGGCTACAAGCAATGGAGCTCCGGAAACTGGACTTCCATCGAGCATTGTCAAAGTCACTTTTCCCGTATAGGATTGTTGATATTCTAAAGTACTTGGAATTTCAAGGCTTAAGGTGGTTTCACCCATGATAAAAATTTTTGATTCTGTAGAATTATCAATATATTGGTCATTACCTGCAAATGAAACTGTCAAATTGTGATATCCTAATTCAGTTCCAAATGGAACATTGAGAGGTATACTAAATTCACCATTACTGTCGGTTACACCATCTATTGGAAAATTAGAATCCATAACTAATCTCACACTCAGTCCTTCGATTGGTCTATCTGCTTTATCATAGACGAAACCAGTAATAGGTACTGTGGAATTCAAAAGAGTTTCAAATTCATTCATCTCAATACGTGTATTGTGAAATACTTGAAGTTGCCATATTGAAGAAGATGGAAGATAATACTCTTCTGCAACATAATTTACAGTAATAGTATTTGATCCTGCGTCAGTGTAATGTGGAACTAAATATTGATGTGAAAAACGACCGTCACTGTCCGTAACTAGGCCCTCAACGTATTGTCCTTGGAAAAGGAAATTTAAATTTGTACTTAATGGATTCCCCATATCATCAATAATTCTTCCACTAAACTCAAAAGATTCACCAACTATAACCTCCGAATCCGATTCAATACTTATACTAGTAGAAGCTACAACCACTATTGTTTGAATATTATCTGAGGGAAGATAGTAATCATGACCAACAAAACTCCATGAAGCCGTATAAATTCCAAGAGAATGTGCAGATGATAATGTCAAATTTTTCTTAACATAACCTTCTAAATCTGTAAATAATTGATACGTTTGGCCTTCAAAGGTAACATTTACTGATTGGTTTAACATTGGATTACCTAAATCATCAAGCAAGTAAGATTCAAGATAAAATTCTTGCAATCTTAATACCTCTAAAGGTTCTGTTACAAAATAGGTTTTAGCTAAAATCTCAGAATTTGTTGCTACTTCCGAAGGTAAATAAAAGTAAGATCCTTCGAACATAATTGCCACATTGTGAATACCTAATTCAGTTTCTCTATCAACGAATAAACTGTAAACAAAAAGACCTGACTCACCTGTAGTGACATTTCCTACATATTCATCGTCAAAATACATCTCAAGTTGATAGCCTGGAAGACCAACACCTACAACATCACGTAGATAACCTGAAACAACTGAAGTTGAATTTCTAAATCCTCCTAACCACTGAACTGTTAATTCAGTTTCGCGCATGACCAAAATTTCAGCATCATCCGAAGTCCCCCTGAGGAAATTTTGATCATCAATTTCAGCAGATAAAGTATGATTTCCTGCCATAGTATTAGAAGGAAGAACAAAAGTACCCATGAATTCTCCATTAATCGAATTGACTGTTGTTCTTGTTATACCATCCCAAAGAAGTGTGACCTCTCTGTCCAGTGGTACTTCTAAATCATTTTCTATAAAACCGCTAAACGTTACATTTTGTCCCGCAACAACTACTTCACTATATTCAAGAATTGTAATATTTGTATTTCCCCATATCGTGTAATTTGCAACATAGGTTGAAGGTAAATAATAACCGAAACCCCCAAATGACAATTCCACTGGAACAATCCCTACTGGATGCTCTGAGTCAGAACATGACCACTCATCTGAGCAAATGAAACTGAAACTACCGTTCGTATCTCCAGTTACTCTTCTTAGGTAATCATCCTCCCAAAATACATTAACTTCAATTTCCTCTACAGCTTGACCTCTGTCATCAAAAACAGAGCCATTAAACCATATTTCTTCCCCTCTTATTATCTCTAAATCAGGAAGATTGATAACAGTCTCTGAAACTACAGTAAACTCAAAAATTTCTGTAGAATTATCATAATAAGGCGAAGTTGTATTATCAAAAATAACTTGAACTTCAACCTTACCTAAAACTTGAGCATTTGGAACCAAATATGTCTTAGTGTATGAACCTCCAAATGTCGTAGTAGCTACATCATCTAGTGAATTTTCGCCCCAAATGAAGGATAAGCCAATTCCCGATATTCCAAATGAGGACTCATCTCTCGCAAAACCAGTCATAGTAATTTCAGTATCTCTGAGAACTTGATCTTCTTCCAACGACAAGAAAACTTTACGATGAAGATAGACGTCTACGTATGCCGTGTCGGCCAAATTATAGCCATTTTCACTATATTTAATTTCTATTGTATGCTCACCTACATCAAGATAAGAGGCGTCTGGACTATATTCAAAACTAAAAGTTCCGTTAGTAGCAAAAGACTGCAAAAAGTTACCGCCGAAATAAATTGATAGTATTCCTGGTAACAAAGTCTCATTATCATATGTAAGACTTCCACTCAAAATCATGCTTTCTCCGGCATAAAAATGTCTATCGTCTGACTGAAGTGATACAACTGACTGCTGGAAAACCTCAGAAACTTGTGACTTATTAGAACCCATGTAAAGGTTATTACCTTCAAATTTCGCTAACCAACTTGTATTACCTAATGTATGGTCCTCTGGTATATTATGTGTAAATATGAAATCCCCATCAATCTCGGTAGTTACTGTGGCTATAGTGACTCCATCCCATATTAAATCGATACTCTGATCTGCAATCGGCTGATCCAGATGGTCTAAAAGCTCCCCTTCAAGCGTAGCATTTTGTCCTCTAGTAAATTTCAGACTATCTGTATCTAATATTATGCGACTTGTTCCTAATACTGTGAAATTTAAATTAACTCTCTCATCTGGTAAAGTTGCTTCACTACTTTCAAATGAAATTATAACCGTATAGTTTCCTGCTGATAAATCTTCTGGAACTGTTATTTCCATGGACCAATCCGTTTGTACAACGTCAATTACGGAAAGCTCAAATCCTGAAAGTTCAACACTAATCTTACCATTATCAACTGCTGAATCAGATATAGTTCCATTTACCCAGAATTTATTTCCTACATATTCCTTACTTGGTTCAAGTGAAGCTTGCAAGTCTACAGTTGAATCCAGAATAATTAAATCCGTTGATTGACTTGTGGAATAAACATAATCATCGGGTAAATCGTTATCGTCAGCATCTGGAGCATTATAGGCGATGTAAATATGATAGTCTGTGCCTGCAGTAGGTTGGCCATCTTCAGGAACTGTCCAACTAAATACAAAATTACCAAACTCGTCAGTAACTGGCTCTCCTTCAATCTCACCTATGTTACATAATATACCTGACCAATCATCATCACAATTTTGACGCCAAGAAACGTATCCATCTTCCCAAAGCCAAACGCTAATGGTAGCACCTTCAACTGGAACTCCACCTACATCAAGTAGATTACCAGAAGCTATCAAATCTTGACCCTTACCTACAGACTCAGGATTGTCTAATACTAAGTTTGAATCTGAGTATATTTCTATATCTTCTGGACCATCAAGTCCCAAAAACCCTTGTTCATATGCTGCTGCATAAATCTCATTTTCACCGAGCAGGGCCGATAGAAATTCAGTTGTATTAAATTCAAAATTACCTGAGGAATTAGTAACTGTTTGACCTATTTCAAAAGCAGGCTCTGAATGTTCCTTATCCCACATTCCAAATCCAACATTAAAGTTAGAAATCCTAGTTCCATTTTGATCTTCTGCATATCCTCTGATAGTTATCTCTTCACCCTTATCAACTCTGTCGTCAGGTGAAATTTGAGTAATTACAATTGTAACTGGTTCCCCAGTCATGTTCTCAATATCATCTGGATCCATATCATCAAAATCAAAAATATCACCATCATCTTCCTCATCATCAGGCCTGTCAAGGGTTGTACTGCTTCCAGTCCCTCCTAAGTCAATTCTCTTCCAATGACTTGCTGAAAAAGTTTCATTATCTTCAGGAACATAAACTTCGACAAAAGCATGAGCTTCATTTGAAACATATCTAGTTGGAGCTCCCAGTGCCAAAGCTGTTACGAAAAAACCAAAAGAACGATGCCTACAAGCCCCAATGCCGTTGATACAAATCGATTGATAAACATCCCACGGTTCCTCTGCGTCTGGAACATCACCATCACCTTCTATGAAAGCTGAAAAATACCATGTTAAATTGTTGATTATTAACGCTAAATTAGTTTCAGGAGTACCATTTTCAGGCCAAAGCCAATAAAGTGGCTCATTGGCAATTGTACCATTATCATGCTTATATTGTAGGAAATCTTTTACATTTTCTTTAACTTGATTAGCTCCATTAATTTGCCTTATTGCTTCATCAGGAATGTCATCGAGTGTTAAATCTTCTGAGATAGGTCTGTTGAAATATGAACCATTAGTGCCCATTCGATATTTCAAATCAATTACAATATTTTCACTACCTTGAACATAGTAATTATCAGCCCCGTCTTTGAAAAAACTAACTGTTACACCTGTAGCGTTGGGATCATAGTCTATGATGTCTGCGTCTGGAGAAACTGAAGGAATCCGAGTATAATCATCAGTGGTAACTTGGATTCCCATCCATATCCAGCCTTCAAATATATTTGAATAGCTTTCATAATTTGTTGGAAATATTTCATACTTATCTGAATCAAAATTATACATCGTATACATATCATCTGGATTAGAAGCTTGATCATCGTAAAGTAAGCCATCCAAAGCATTCCACCTCTTAGCAGTACCAAGAACGGGGTCAAAAATTTCGTAGATTGTTACATTTCCATCTGTAGCACCCGTATCTGGATTACCTTCATCATCATCACCAGGGTCGACTGGTGGCGGATCCTCTCCATCTGGATCTCCATCATCATCACTATCTTCGTCACAAGGATTGGTACCTTCCTGATATTCTCTCAAATTATCGGATCCATCTCCATCAGGATCACCGAATTTATCACTTGAAACTATTGGACTAAGTCCACAGCCATCTGGCATTCTGTCTGAGTAGAAATCTTCCCAACCATCCGGCATTCCATCTTGGTCAGTATCTGAGCTAAAAGGGTCTGCATCCCAGAAGAACTCTAGATTATTCACTAGGGAATCGCTATCTGAATCAAGAGAATCATCTGAGGAATTACGTGGATTAAATCCATAGTAAACTTCCCAGCCATCCCAAGCACCTCCATCGTCAGTATCTTCATCATTAGGATTAGTATTGTTGTAATATTCCTCTAAATTAGTGTATTTTTCATCGTCAGATAAAACTCCATCCCTATTGGCATCATAGCCATCTGAATCATTATCTTCATCCGGATCAATATCTGCCGTAACTGGTAAACTAGTTAAAGGTGAAATTAGCATTAAAGAGACCAAAAATAATGCAAGAGCTTTCTTTACTAACATGCTTCACCTACGCGTAGATATCCTTTTACTCGTAAATAAAGGTATTGTATCGAGTTATGCATTAGTTATCCGCCTCGAAACCATCTGTCATTCCATCATCATCTGTGTCTGGATTCCAAGGATTAGTATCTGCTTGCTCCTCGCGCCAATTAGGAAAGTTATACTGGAGTCCTTCCCAATCTTCCCATCCGTCATCATCATAATCTAAGAAACCATCAGTAGCATCTAATGGATTCAAAGTTCTTGTTTCGTTTACGGGCTTATTTTCATTCCAATATATTTCCCATCCATCCGTACAATTATCTCCATCAGTATCTGTCCTAACTGGATTTGTATCCATTAAATATTCTTCATAATTAGTAAATTTCTCATCTGGTGACAGTTCACCATCCCTATCTGAATCATAACCATCTCCATCTGAATCCCAATCTCTATCTTCTGAAGATCTAGGATTTAATCCGTAATAACCTTCCCAACCATCTACCATACCATCGTCATCGGTATCATTATCGTTTGGATCAGTACCATTCAGATATTCTTCATAATTAGTGAATTTTTCCCATTGCTCTATAGTTCCATTTCTATCAAAATCCCAACCGTCACTATCTGAATCTAATTCACCATCACTTGGATCAAAAGGATCTAAACCATGTAGCATTTCCCAGCCGTCTGGCATTCCATCACCGTCTGAATCAGGATTTGACGGATCTGTAACATAACCATCTTCGCCAAAAACACATTCTTCACCATCACTAATCAGATCTGCATCTGTGTCTCTTAAAAGAGGATTGGAGCCTGTAATATTATCAATACTGTAAACGTTATCATCAAACCCTTCAACCCTTGAATTGTCAAATTCATAAAGGTTGATGAGCGAATCATTGTCAGGATCATCAGTAGCATCACTAGAATTTAAGGGCTGAAACCCCCAATAAACTTCCCAGCCATCGGACATTCCATCATTATCTGTATCTCCATTTGTGGGATCTGTGCCATTCAAATATTCATATAAGTTTGCATATATTTCAGACTCTGTTAGGTTATCATTCCAATCTGTATCAAAGCTATCATTGTCTGTATCAAGTAAAGCATCTCCAGAATCTAAGGGATTTAGTCCGTATTTGACTTCCCAACCATCAGGCATTCCATCACCATCTGTATCTGCGTATGTTGGATCAGTTAGATGTATGAATAATTCTTGACCATCCAAAAGCCCATCCCCATCAGTATCATTATTGTTGGGCATCGATGAAGTTATGTTGTCAACTTCAATGTAAGGCCCTGCTGCACTGTTGTTATATTCTAGACGATTAATTACTCCATCATTATCACTATCTGCATTCGCATCTAATGGATTCAATGGATTAAGACCATAGAGCCATTCCCATCCATCCAACATTCCATCTGCATCAGTGTCCTCAATGTAAGGGTGTGTATCTGCTTGAAATTCAAGAATATTGTTATGCTCCTCGTCTTCCTCAAGAGTTCCATTATAATTAGCATCAAACCCATCCTCATCATTGTCAACTGTAGCATCGAAAGCGTCTAGAGGATTTAAATTGTAATAAACTTCCCAACCATCCCACATGCCGTCCTCATCTGTATCATTGCTATTTGGAGCGGTGTCATTTTTAAATTCTTCATAATTAGTGAATCTCTCTGAAAAAGAAATGAAACCGTCTCGGTTAATATCATAACCATCTCCGTCAAAATCTTGAGTTGCATCAGAGGGATCTGTTGGTTGAAGTCCATAGTATCCTTCCCAACCATCAGGCATACCATCACCATCTGTATCATTTTTGGAAGGATCAGTTCCATTAAGATATTCTTCAAGGTTAGTGAATAATTCATCGCCAGTTATGTTGAAATTTCTGTTAAAATCCCAACCATCATTATCAGAATCATATGCAGCATCCAATGCTGAAATAGGATTCAGACCATATCTTACTTCCCATCCATCTGGCATCCCATCTCCATCTGTATCATTTGATGTTGGATCTGTTAAATGAATAAATAATTCATCGTTATCAGAAATTGTGTCTTCATCAGTATCATTAAAATCTGGACGAGTCGTGAAAATGCCATCATTATCAACCCATCCTGTGTTAACTAAACTATTATTGTATTCATAAACATTGGGCAAACCGTCTGCTTCTTTATCTTCAAAGTTGTCTGAGGCTCTTAGAGGTTCTAACCCAAAATATACTTCCCAACCATCATGCATAGTGTCACCGTCTGTATCTGCCACAAGTGGATTAGTATCATTGTAATATTCCATATAATTGAAATATCTCTCTTCATATTCTAAATCTGAATTGAAATTAGCATCCCAACCATCTGCATCTGTATCATACCAGGCATCTGCAGACATTAACGGATCTAAGCCATAAAATAACTCCCAACCGTCTGGCATAGTGTCACTGTCTGTATCGTATTCCCAAGGACTTGTTCCTGCGAGATATTCCTCTAAATTAGTGTGTTTTTCATCCGCACTCAGATACAAATCACGATTAACATCATATCCATCCTCATCATTATCTTCATCACCATCTGGAAAATACTGCGGATTAAGATTGTAGTAAACTTCCCAACCATCCGGTATGCCATCCTTATCTGTATCTCTTTCAATTGGATTTGTGCTATTACCTATTAGCAAATCCATTTCATATTCCATCAAATTAGTGAAATATTCTTCTACTTCTAAAACTCCATTTCTATTCCTATCATGTCCATCACTATCTGAATCTAGTGCTGCATCTGAAGCATCATATGGATCCAAGCCAAAATCCATCTCCCACCAATCAGGCATTCCGTCATTGTCGCTGTCCTTAGTGGGAAGATTAGAATCTGTAGTTGCAGATTGAAAATCAATGTGCTGTGATGATTTAAAAGATACCAGAGGAGAAAAAGGCAAAGCTGCCAATAGCATAATCACTACTG
>CACAGG010000003.1 GCA_902531985.1 uncultured marine group III euryarchaeote | reverse complement strand
ACCAATATCTAAAGAGGTAGCGCCCAAAGATGCCCAACTAGGTGCATCAACCAATTTTAATGATAAGGTATCTACGCCATTACCATTGTTAGTTACATTCATAATGACTTGTTTTGAAGTGTCTTGTATAATAGATACTTTACCATCTGAACCGGAGGTGTGCTCCATAGATATATCAAATACTTGGGAAGCCATAGCTGATATTGTCATATTAGCTGTTGTTTCTCCATCTGATGATGATACTGTTACTACTATATCTCCACTTTCGGCCCCTGCATCTCTATCTTCTGGAATTGTAACTGATGCCAAAAATTGACCATCACTTACTGCGCCTACTGTTAAATTAGAAACGCTAGTAACAGGGGACCAATAAGCCGGACCCTCTATGCTTATTCCAAATGTATCCTCGCCATTACCTGTATTTGAAAGTGCAAAATTGAAATCTACAGTAGAACCTGGATTAGCCTCCATTGATGTAGAATCTGCTGATAATGACAGACCATAATGTTGATCTACCATCACTTCAAATGTTTGCGTAGCACTTTCATCTGAATTAAATGAATCTGCAGTCATTGTAAAAGAAGCTGAGGATCCTGCTAAGGCATCTGATGGAACTGTAAGTGCCACATCAAAGTTGTAAGACCCTTGCCAACCTATCTCTCCAGAAGTATCGGGTAAGGCGCTAATTGTCCAACCCATAGGTACATTTGTCACATCCCATGTTAGAGTAAAAGTGTCTTCTGTATTCCCTATGTTGTGAATTCCAACTTGCCAGTCTTGTAAGGATGAACCTTCGCTAACATCGGCATTCCTCATACCTGAACCTGAAACATCAACTCCATATGCTTCAGCTGCTGAAACTGGTATAACTGACAAACCATATGGTTGATAGTAGGGCATTCCGCCCATTGGATCATCAGGATCTGTACTTGATGCTTGGAAATTAATTACGTCTGGGCCTGCTTTAACAGTACCTGTCAATTCAACTTTAACATCCCATGTTTTACTGGCACCAGCGTCCATTCCTGCTAACTGGCCTCCATAAAATGGATGCCAAGTTTCATCATCGCTAGTTACAGACCAACCTGAAATTCCTGAATACTGAACTTGGATAGCATCTCTTATTGCCATAGGTGAAGTTGTATTATCTGAATTTTTAACAACTGCAATATTGTCTACTGTCAATTGATAAGTATGATTTTGCCCTACTGAATAAACTTCTGCATCTGGTGTATCTGGGTAATTAGATTCATAAGCTATCCAATTAGTTATCACTAAAACTACATCAGTTGAGCCTATAGTAGAACTACCTGAATCTGCATTAAATACTACAGAAACTTCAGGATAATCCACTTTCACACCATAACCAACTGTAACGGAAGCTGTAAGCTGCTGTGTTGTGCCTGCTGCAAATGTCTCTATTGCAAAGAACCCTAGCTCTTCAGATGAACCATCTGAAAAAGTTACATTATCAGGAAACCAGCTTGTATCTGGAAATTCGGGAGTTATAACTACATCATTAATATCTGAATCTCCTGTATTTTCCATATTCAAGGTATAAGTTGCCGTTCCATTATGTGAAGCAAACGAATAATGGTTGTAAAACCCGGAAGCGCTTACTGTAAACCCTGATTCACCGCTTACTGGTGCAAAAGTGAACGCTGACACTAGCATAATCAATGCAGCGACAAACGGCAAGGTTTGCCTTCTATTAATTTTCATCTAATATCTCCTTAAGACCTACGTCTTAACAAGAGTACTGCACTCAAAGCAGCTATTGCAGATAATATTCCAAAGCCTGGACTATCATCTTCCTCTACATCTTCTGTAGATGGACCTGAGCTACCAGTTGATTTTTCAACAACTGTGATTGTGAAAATATCTGTCGTTGAGGTAGCTGTACCATCTGCTGAAGTAGCTAAAATTTGGAAAGTATGATCGCCAAGTGCATCAGAAGCTGGAGCCAAAACATCAACTGTTAATGTTGCTGTTTGACCTGGGCCAATCAATGATACATCACTATCTGATCCTAGAGCAACCCAACTTGGTGCATCGACTAGAGAAAGAGCAACTTCATCATTACCATTACCATTGTTTGTTAAAGTAAATTTCATTTGAACCGCCATACCTTCTTGAACTGATGCGCTATTCTTGACTTCGCCTGTTTCATTAGTATAGTAACCTGCAGTTATGTCATAAACTTGATTAGCTTTAACTGAGACACTCACGTGTTCTTCGAAATCACACCCCATCTTATCATCACCACATGCTTCTGAATAAACATGTACCATTGCCATTCCACTTTGTGCATTAGCACTGGCATCACTTGGAACTGTTAATGTGAAAACAATCTGTGCTGATTCTCCGCTAGCTATTGTTGATGACGATTCAGATAAAGAAGGAGACCATTCTGCAGCACCCATTGTTTGGTAATCCATTGTATCTTCGCCATTACCGTCGTTAGTTACTGTTATAGTAAAGTCTACTGAAGCCCCAGGATCTGCGTTATCACTGTTCTTATCAACTGCTAAAGTCATTCCATAACATTGGTTAACTGTAGCTGAGAAAGTTTGTGTTTGAGTTTGTGATGAATCACTATCTGAAGTAATTGTCATTGAGAAACCATGTGAAGTTCCTGCAGCCAATCCTCCTGGAACTTGTAATCCTACATTAAAACCATAACTTCCACCTTCGAATTTAGGTAATAAACTACCTGTGTTGAAATTATCTGCATTGTCTACTTGCCAACCTGCTGCACCTGCATCTGAGGTATCAAAAGTAACACTGAAACTGTCTAATGTATTACCGAAATTCTTGATAGAAGGTGTCCATCCGAGAGATGCCGTATCATCTGCATCACACCCGTTATCAACATATTCATTACCTGAGCCTGTTGAACTTAATGCAAAATTATCTGCAACATTAGCTTCCAGAGTAACTAATTGGTAAACTCCACCATCATCATTTGCACTGAATACAATATTAGAATTACTGTTAATGTAAGAAGAAGCTGGAACAATACCTCCTACTAACTGTATGTCTAATTCTAAGTCAAAAGTGCCTCCTGCAGTAATGTAACTTACAGTTGCCTTCAACTCCATCTTATCCCAAGCACTATTCTCACTGTCTATATTCCAACCTTCGCCTGCATTAGATAAACTGATGAATACGTCATCTTCAAGAGCGACTCCATCTCCATCCATGTCTACTTTTATATTTTCAACCGTTATAGTGTATGTGTTAGTTGCATTTTCGCTATAATTTTGAACTGGATCATTCGAATATGCTCTCCAATCGGAAACTGCAATTCTTGCGTTAGTTGAAAAGCCATCTGTATCTTCGTCTGATGAAATTGAAATAGTCATTTCTGCATCATCGCCAGGTTCAGAATTAGATTCAGCTACACTGACTGTAATACAAACTGTCATTGTATCTCCACCAATCATGTCACCTGCATCGTATGTGCTTGTTCCTACTGCATCATCTGAGCAATCTGTAAAGTTTGCTTGATCTGCAACCCAACCAGAGCCTTCAGCAAAACTTGCTGACAATACTACATTTGTATTTGTGGCATCGCTAGTTATTTCTGCCGTAAATGAGGCATGTCCATATGAAGATGCATAGGAAGTTACTCCATCATCTCCACTAACAGAGACGTGAAGATCTCCACCATGGTCTGCACTTACATTAGGCATTACTAAAACTGATGCAATCAAAGCTAAAGTAGCGAGGATTACACCAAAATTTCTTGCATTTTGTTCCATTATTTCACCTTTTTTGCGTCCTAAAAAACCCTACATCATAGACGCAGGGTAACTTATCTCATCATAACACGTATTTAAAAAGGTTCTGAAAAATGCAGTATGAGCCTAGAATTTATTTTTTACAATTCTGATTATTAGGAAACCTTTTATAGTTGGGTCATTAGGAAACATACCCCTTTATTGTTTGGGTAGAAGGTCGAAATTTGAGAGAACATTCAAGATTTGAAAAAGCACGAGTCATAGGTGCCAGAGCACTCCAGATTTCTATGGGAGCTCCAGTAGACATTAAAGTGCCTAAAGATATTATTGATCCAGTAATAATTGCACAAATGGAATATGACCAAAATGTAATTCCTATAGATATTGTTGATCGTGAGAACAAGTGATTATCAAAAATATTAAGATACGTAGAATTATAGATTCAAGAGGAAATCCTACAGTAGAAGCTGATGTGACTACTGAAGGTGGATTTGGAAGGGCTGCAGCTCCTGCTGGAGCATCGACAGGAACACATGAAGTAATGGCTTGGCCTGAAGGAAGCGTATCAAAGGGAATGAAATTTGCAGAGGAAAAGACAATTCCAAAGATAATTGGCTTATCTGCAGACAGACAAGAAGAATTTGATCAGCGTCTCAAGGATATTGATAATACTGCTAACTTTTCCAATTTAGGCGGGAATGTAGCTGTAGCATTGTCATTGGCTACTGCAAAAGCCGCATCAAACACAAAAGGAATTCCTCTATTTAAGTACTTGAGTAAAGATAATGATTATTCTTTACCAGCACCGATGGCAAATGTACTTGGTGGAGGTGCTCATGCAGTAGGAGGTACTGACATACAAGAATACTTAGTAACTGCATTCCATGATGATTTTTCTACTGCAATTGAAGCGAATTCCTTAGTTCATAAAACTGTTAAATCATTACTAAAAGAGAAATTCCCTAACATAGCTCTTGGAAAAGGGGACGAAGGAGCATGGGTTGCACCTTTGGAAAATGTTGAAGCGCTCGAATTAGTCGCTAAAGCTGCTAATAAGGTTGAACAAGAAGATTTCAAATCATGGGCTTCATTAACTGAACAAACTGATGCACTAATTATTGGAGATGATTTATATGTTACCAATTCTGAAAGATTGCAAAAGGGAATCGAGATGAAATCTACAAATTCAATTCTAATTAAACCAAATCAAATAGGTACCTTAACGGACACCCAAAAAGCTGTTGATTTAGCACATAAAGCAGACATGGCAACTGTCATATCCCATAGAAGTGGTGAAACAACTGATTCTACTATTGCACACCTCGGCGTAGCGTTTGGATCGCATGCAATAAAAACTGGAATAATGGGCGGTGAAAGGATTGCAAAGCTTAATGAACTGGTCCGAATCAGCGAGCAACTCAGATGACTGAAACCGAAGAGAAAAATTTGCTGATTGACGAGGACACATTCCTAACATGTGGTGTTCACATTGGAACAAAACAGAAAAGCAAAGATATGGAACCTTACGTCTACAAAGTAAGAGACGACGGACTTCGAATTTTAAACGTTAATCTAACATCTGAAAAAATCACTGAAGCTGCTACTTTCCTAAAGGATTATGAGCCAAAAGATGTTCTTGTAGTTTCAGCCAGACAATACGGATGGAAACCTGCAAAGAAATTTGCAGACGCTTGTGGATTTGTTTGCATAGCTGGTAGATTTACTCCTGGAAGGCTAACGAATCCCGAAATGCGTTTCTTTATTGAACCTAAAGTTATAGTTTTGACTGATCCTGCTGCAGATGCTCAGGCTTTCAGAGAAGCTGTAAACATAGATGTTCCAGTTATAGCAATGTGCGATTCTAATAATTTGACTACAGATATTGATATCATAGTTCCTGGAAACAACAAAGGTAGGAGATCGTTAGCCTTAATTTATTGGTTAATGGCAAGAGAAATACTAAGAATGAAAGGCGAATTACCGGCAGATGGTGAACTTGAAGAAACCATTGACGATTATGAAGCTCCTTTAATTTAGATAAAGAGTTTTCTTTTTAACAACTAAGCCATAGGCAAATTGTGTTGTTCAAAGTATTGTACTTTCTTTACATTTTGCTTTTGCTCAGGTTAGAAACGCAATTTTATGATAGGGAACAATACAAAAAATTAGTAACGTACAGGGCTAGAAAATTAGTAAAACGCTACAATACAAGATTATATGTTCATGGAAAACCCCAACCTGGCTTTCTAGCTGCCAACCATACCAGCTATCTAGATCCTATAGTCGTCTTAGCACTCAAAGCAGGTGGTGCTGTTGCTAAAATGGAAGTTAAAAGTTACTTGCTATTTGGAGCTATTGGGGAAAAAATTGGAACTTTATGGGTAAATAGAGAAAATCGTAAGTCAAGAAAAGGAGTGATTGACTTACTGAATAGATGGGATGCAACTAACAATCCACTTTGGATTTTTCCAGAAGGAACTACTTCTTCCTTTGGTAAATTAGATCCTTTTAAGATGGGAGTTTTCAAGGCTGCTGAAAATAGCGGACACATGATTCAACCTTTAGTTTTTTGCTATGATAATCCTATGGTAGATTGGGGCAGTAATGGTACTGAAAAAGATCTTTTCAGAAGTATGCTTGATTTCTACATGAATGATGTTAAAACTAATGCATATTGTTTTTGGCTGAAACCAATGAAAGTTGGCCCTGGAGATGCGCAAAAAAAGGCAGATGAATTGCATAAAAAAATGCTAATATATATCAGGAGATTTGAGAAAGCTAGAGATGAGTAAGAAACGATGGGAAGAAGAAACACTCAAGCCAACTCTGGACAAATATCCCGAAAGAAAAGAAACGTTATTGGATGAACGCGAGATACTAGACACTCCTGAAGATGTAAATGATTCTAAACTAGAATTACCTGGAAAATTTCCTTACACAAGAGGCATACACGCGACCGGATACAGAGGCAGACTTTGGACCATGAGGCAATATGCAGGATTTGGTACTGCGAAGGAAACAAACGAAAGATTCCGATATTTGTTGGCTGAGGGTCAAAGTGGATTATCTGTAGCATTTGATTTACCAACTCAAATTGGTTATGATAGTGATGATGCCATGGCTATGGGAGAAGTTGGAAAAGTAGGAGTCGCAATCGATTCTGTTGAAGACATGGATGCTCTGTTCGATCAAGTTCCTCTCGATAAGGTATCAACTAGTATGACAATTAATGCTCCTGCATCGATTCTATTAGCAATGTACATTGCTAGTGGTGTAAATCAGGGAGTTTCTCAAGAAAAATTAAGAGGAACAATTCAAAATGATATTTTAAAAGAATACATTGCAAGAGGAACTTACATTTTCCCTCCTAAACAATCCATGAGGTTGACGACTGATGTGTTTGAATACTGTGCTAAAAAAGTTCCTAACTGGAACACAATATCTGTTTCTGGATACCACATAAGAGAAGCTGGATGTACTGCTGAACAAGAATTAGCTTTCACAATTGCTAATGGAATCGCATATGTTGAAGCTGCAATCGAAAAAGGATTAGATATCGATGACTTTGCTCCTAGGATGACTTTCTTCTTTAACGGACATAATGATTTTCTTTATGAAATTGCGAAATTTAGAGCTGCAAGGAAACTGTGGGCTAATATCATATCAAAGAGATTTGGTTCTAAAAATGAAAAATCAATGACTATGAAATTTCACACTCAAACAGGAGGATCTACGCTAACTGCACAACAACCTCACAACAATGTGGTTAGAACTGCAATACAAGCACTTTCTGCAGTATTAGGAGGAACTCAGAGTTTACACACTAATGCCTTAGATGAAGCATTAGGGCTTCCATCTGAAAAAGCTGCAAAGGTAGCCCTTAGAACACAACAAATAATCGCAGAGGAATCAGGAGTTCCTTACACTGTAGATCCTTTAGCAGGTTCCTACACTATAGAAAAAATGACTCAAGAACTTTATGACAGTTCTATGGCTTTAATCACGGAAATAGATGATAAGGGAGGAATGCTAGAATGTATCGAAGAAGGATGGGTTCAATCACAAATCATGGATTCTGCCTACAGATTTCAAAAGGAAGTTGAAGCAAAAGAAAGAATCATAGTAGGTGTTAATGAATATTTGGAAGATGATGAAGGTGGGAGTGAAGAAATTACAAAGATAGATGAAGAAGCAATAAAAGAACAAATCAGTAAATTATCTGTTTTAAGAAAAGAAAGAGGAGAAGTTTCAAAATATATTCAAAAAATTGAAGAAATAGCATCCACTGATGAAAATTTGATGCCTTATATTATTGAAGCAGTAAGTAACAAAGTAACTATTGGTGAAGTTTGTAATTCCCTGCGAAAAGTTTGGGGAGAATATCGCCCAAAAGAAATTTTGTAATCTCACGTAATTTTATCTAATCCCCTGCTTCTTTGCAATGACTTGGCGAAGCTAGGCTAGTTTGGTTAAACTGGGGGATTGTGGTTCCCTCGTCCCGGGTTCGATTCCCGGGCTTCGCCCCATTTTTTATAGTCCTAAATTATGGGAGATTAACGATGAAGACAACTCTGTACCAATTACATCTTACCGGAAGATTGAAACATATGGTAATAGAAGCAAAAGGAAATGAAATAATTACTGAATGGTGGACATCAAAGGAAGACGAAGACGGTAAAAAACAGAAAACTAAAGAAACGGTACATGGCAAAAATAAAGGTCGATCAAATGAAACCTCAGATGATGAACAAACTATTTTAGAATTTGAAAGAAAAGTGAAGAAGAAAAAAGAAGAAGGGTATGTTGAAAACAAGGAAGACGCAATAGTTGGCGAAGAAATAGTCGTAAGTTCGACCTTGACACAATCGTTTGCTCCATGTAAGCCAATCAGCAAAATCAAAGACAAAGATGACCCATATGATGAAACTTGGCTGGCTGAAAGAAAATACAATGGATCCTGTATTTTACTACATAATACTGGAAAAGAGCGTATAGGCTATACAAGAAGAATAAAACCAATAACTGAAATCTTATCTGTTGTTAAAGAATTAAGAACTAATTTGAATAAATTACCTGATGAATCCTTAATCATTGGAGAATTAGTAGCATTTGATAATAATGGAGATGAAGATCCTAAAGTTTTGAAAGCAGTTACTACAGAAACTACTACTGAAGCAAAGGCCAAATCAAAATATGAATCGCTAGTATCGGAAGGATACAAATTCAGATACAATGTATTCGATGTTATCTTTTGGTATGGTGAGGATGTTACTGATAGATCCTTTTTGGAAAGATTAGAGATAACTAAATTTTTCGGAGAACGTGAAATTAGTACTTTCACTGAAAACATGGCAGCCCAAGCAAAGAAAGAAGAATGGGAAGGATTCATTCTAAGACAAGCTGAAGATACTATAACTTTTACAATGAATGGAAAACCTAAGCGAAAAGGGGCTTACAAATTTAAATTCATTGAAACTACCGATTGTATTGTAACCAGAGTCTGTCCAGGTTCAGGTAAACACGAGGTTCGATTTGCACGATTTAGGCTTGGGCAGTATGAAAAAAGCCCATTTTTTGATGAACCTGTTCTAGTAGACTGTGGATGGGCTGGCGGCGGTCGTTTAGGTGAAGAAAATATGGATAATCTGACTTCTGAATTAATTCAAAAAGGATATACTTTAGAGGACACTCAACTAAATGAAAAAGATTGGTTTGCTGTCGAATTAGAATATCAAAGTAGACAAGAAAGAAATGATAAAGGACAATTATGTTTTGAATTTCCTATTATCATTCGAACTCGTGATGACAAACCACTAAACGAATGTGAAGTCTAAAGATCTTTCAAAGATACTTCTTTTTCTTCACCAGTTTCTAAATCTTTAACCTTAATCATCTTACGAGACCACTCATCGGGAGCTAGAAGAACTAAACGTTTAGCACCAACTCGTTCAGCATGCTTGAAAGCCCATTTCATTTTTTTGTCCTCTAAGACTAAATCAACAGTTCGATCTGAAAGTCGTAATGCTGCTGCCACTCTAACTGCAATATCTCTTAAATCTTGGTTTAAAGGAAGAACGATATCGTCCACTCCACCGATTAGTTCAGGAACTAAATTTTTATCAGCTAATAATTCCATAATTACCATGTCTCCAAAGCCAAAACCTGTTGCTGGTAAATCTTTTCCTCCTAATGTTGATAGAAGATTATCGTACCTTCCACCACCGCATATTGCTCTGAATTTACCTTCTCTATCATGGGCTTCGAAAACAGAACCTGTGTAGTATGCAAGGCCTCTGACAATAGAGGCATCGAATTGAATCCATTCAGACATTCCATATGAATCAATTAAATCAAATAATGTAGTCAATTCGGCAATTGCTGCACTTTCTTTTCCCAATGCATCGACTAAATTACTCATATCTTTTATTCCAAGAACTGACTGGATTTTTCCTATAACTTCTGATGAATGGCCTAAGTCAGATAATTGTTCTTCAATTACTTCTGAAGATAATTTGTCCATCTTATCTACTATAATACATGTTTTAGCAAACAAATCTCCCTCAACACCCAATGATCCTAGGACCTCTTCCAATACTTTACGACTACTTACTCGAATTACAATATCCTCTGATGTTAAACCTATTTCCTCAAAAAATGTTACAATAACTGAAATCAATTCAGCATCTGCTGATAATTCTGTTGTTCCCCAAATATCTACATTCCACTGATAATGTTCGCGCCCACGGCCCCTTTGCGTTCTTTCATAGCGCCAGCATTGTGGAATTGAAAACCATTTGATTGGCATTGGTAAACTTCCAGCTCTGGCCATAACCATACGAGCTAACGAAGGTGTCATTTCCGGACGAAGAGCTACCTTACGTTCTCCCTTATCTTGGAAATTGTATAGTTGCTTTGTTATTTCCTCTCCCTGTTTTCGAGTATACAATCCTTCATGCTCTAAAACAGGAGCATCATATTCTTCGAAACCATGTAAAAGCGAAGCTGCAATGAAATTGTCAAACAGCCAATTTCTCAATCTCATATCCTCAGGATAGAAATCTCGAGTGCCACGTACGCCTTGAGTCACGTAGTGTTATTGAAGCCATATGATAAGTGCTTTGGGCATCCACACAATAGTAGGCACAAAGTTATAGAACTCCTTCGATAGGAGTTTAATGGGTACATCAGAGAAGATTGAAAATCTTGAGAAAAAATTAGAAGAAATATCTAAAGGAGACCCTAAGAGAATCGAAAAACAACATAATGCAGGTAAGATGACTGCACGAGAGAGGATTAACTCGTTATTAGATTCCGACTCATTCGTTGAACTTGATGCACTTGTCAAGCATAGAAGTTCTAATTTTGGATTAGACAAGAAAAAACCTGATGGAGATGGAGTAATTACTGGTCATGGTACAATTAATGGTAGAACTGTCTACGTTTTCGCTCAAGATTTTACTGTTTTCGGGGGGGCTTTAGGAGAGGCCCATGCACAAAAAATATGCAAAGTTATGGATATGGCTGCAAAAACAGGATGTCCTATCATTGGGCTTAATGATTCAGGTGGGGCTAGAATTCAAGAAGGTGTAGCAAGTTTAGGAGGATATGCGGAAATTTTCTATCGAAACGTAAAATCCTCAGGAGTTATTCCTCAATTCTCTCTGATACTTGGACCATGTGCTGGAGGTGCTGTGTACAGTCCGGCCATGACGGATTTTACTTTGATGGTTAAGAATACAAGTCATATGTTCATTACAGGGCCTGATGTGATCAAAACTGTAACTCATGAAGATGTTACTTTTGAGGATTTAGGAGGTGCTATGACTCATAACTCAACTTCGGGAGTTGCACACTTAGCATGTGATTCTGAGGAAGATATGTTTGATTCACTCAGAGAATTAATGAGCTATATTCCTCAAAATAATGCTGAGGGAGTACCTATTTCTAACTATGATAAACAGGAACTTAAAGGAATAAAAGAATTGGATTCAATTATTCCAAATAATTCAAATGAACCTTACGATATGAGGGATGTTATCAATCTAATATTTGATGAAAGATTATTCGAATTACAACCTCACTGGGCTAAAAATATAATTACTGGTTTTACAAGATTAAAAGGACATCCTGTAGGTATTGTAGCAAACCAGCCTGCTGTCTTGGCTGGATGTCTAGATATTGATGCTTCAACAAAGGCTGCCCGATTTGTTCGATTTTGTGATGCTTTCAATATTCCAATAGTAACTTTCGTTGATGTTCCAGGATTTTTGCCTGGAACTGCACAGGAACACGGAGGCATAATTCGGCATGGTGCGAAATTATTGTATGCTTTTTCAGAAGCATCTGTGCCTAAATTAACTGTAATCACCAGGAAAGCCTACGGTGGTGCATACGATGTTATGTCGTCAAAACACATACGTGCAGATCTAAATGTTGCATGGCCCACTGCTGAAATTGCAGTGATGGGGTCTGATGGTGCTGTTAATATTATTTTTAGAAAGGAAATTGGCGAGGCTGAAGATCCTGAAAAGAAACACAAGGAATTGACTGACGAATACAAAGAAAAATTTGCATCCCCTTACATCGCAGCAGAACGAGGATATATTGACCGAGTAATTTTCCCACGCGATACAAGAAATGAATTGATTGTAGCCCTAGAAAGATACGGAAGTAAAAGAGAAGAAATGCCAAAAAGAAAGCATGGTAATATTCCTCTGTAAATTTTAATTATCCTCTATCTAGTTGAAGTGTATGACTGAAATTTTAGAAGCGGGTCAAAAGGCTCCAAATTTTTCGATACCAGATCAAAATGGAAAAACAATTGAATTAGAACATTTATTAGACAAATGGACTGTAGTCTATTTCTATCCTAGAGATGATACTCCAGGTTGTACTGTAGAAGCAAAGGAATTCTCTGATTTAAGCGATAAATTCAAGGAACATGGAGCTGCAATATACGGAATAAGTCCCGATACTGAAGCCAAACATTGTAAATTTATTGAAAAACATGATTTATCTGTAGAGCTTTTAGCAGATACTGAGAAAACTATGCTTTCTGATTATGGAGTATGGCAAGAAAAATCGATGTATGGTAAAACCTACATGGGAGTAGTAAGAACTACTTACCTGATTAATCCTGCTGGTGAAATTGCTGAAGCCTGGACTAAAGTAAAGGCTAAAGGTCACGCAGAAGCTGTTTTGGAAAGACTTATTGAATTGAAAGGATAAAATCCTTACATCATACCGCCCATTCCACCCATGCCTCCCATACCACCCATATCTGGCATGGCTGGCATTCCTGCACCGCCATTTTCATCAGGGATATCTGAGACTAAGGTTTCTGTGGTTAATACTAAACCAGCTATTGATCCAGCTGCTTGGATTGCATTTCTTGTAACTTTGACAGGATCTACAACTCCAGCTTTCATCAAATCTTCATAAGTGTTTGTTCTTGCATTAAATCCAAAATGATTTTTTCCTTCTCTAATCTTAGAGACGACAACTGAACCATCTTCTCCTGCATTTTCTGCAATTTGACGTGCCGGAATAGCAAGTGCATCTTTTACAATTCTAACACCTACTGCTTCTTCATCAGCTAATTTTCCTGCAAGTTTGTCCAAGGACTCTGAAGCTCTGAGTAATGCAACACCGCCACCTGCTACGACGCCTTCTGCCATAGCTGCTCTTGTAGCATTCAAAGCATCATCTACACGTGCTTTCTTTTCTTTCATTTCAGTTTCGGTAGCTGCACCAATTTCTAGAACTGCTACACCCCCGCTTAGACGGCCAATTCGCTTGTCCAACTTTTCTTTGTCCCACTTGCTTGATGAGACTTTAGATTGGCTTCTCAAAATAGATACTCTATCTTCTATTCCTTTCTTATCTCCGCCACCAGAAATAATTGTTGTTTTATTCTTAGCAATAATTACTTTCTCGGCAGTTCCAAGATGCATTTCAGTTATATCTTTCAATTCTGAACCTTGATCTTTAACAATAACAGTTCCGCCTGTTAAGATAGCTAAATCTTCTAATTGCTCGCCTTGCTCATCACCAAATCCTGGTGCTTTTACTGCGCAAGCTTTTACAACTTTAGAAGCTACGTTCAAAACAAGAGTTGCTAGTGCTTCTCCTTCTAAATCTTTAGATACAATCAAAAGAGGTGCTTTGCTTTGTTTAACTGCAACTTCCAATGCTGGAATTAAATCCTGAGCTGAAGCGACAGTGTGATCTGTTAAAAGAATCTTAGGATTTTCTAAAACTGCTTCTCTCTTCTCACGGTCTGTAATCATATAAGGTGAAACGTATCCTTTATCGAACTCCATTCCTTCTACAACTTTGAGACTGGTTTCCATTGATTTTGCTTCTTCAACTGTTATAATTCCATCATGTCCTACTTTCTCAACTGCGTCTGCAATCAAAGTACCAATTTCTGAATCATTGTTTGCTGAAATTGAAGCTACTTGTTTGATAACCTCACCAGATTCTACTGGCTTAGATGCTTTTTTCAAATCTGTAACTACATTCTCTATTGCTTTGTCAAATCCACTTTTCAAGTTTACAGGAGACATTCCTGCTGAAACATTTCTCAAACCATATGATGAAAGTGATTGTGCCAAGACTGCTGCTGTTGACGTACCGTCTCCTGCATTATCTTGTGCTTTACTTGCAACTTCCTTAACTAACTGAGCTCCCATATTTTCGTAAGCATCAGGTAGTTCGATATCTTTTGCAATAGTAACTCCATCATTGATAATAGTTGGACTTCCAAAAGACTTGTCTAAAACGACTGTACGTGCTTTTGGTCCAAGTGTAACCTTAATTGCATCTGTTGCGGCAGTTATTCCATCCAACAACTTTTTTCTTGCTTCTTCACCATAAATCATCTGTTTTGCCATTTTTATTACCTCACATTACCTTTGCTTGAAGATCTTCTGATTTTACCAATAGATATTCTTTGTCTTCCCAGGTTAATTCTGTTCCTGCATATTTCTTGTATACTACTTTGTCACCAGCTTTGACATTTTCTGATTCTGGACCTGCTGAAACCACAGTTCCAACATTCATCTTTTCTCTTGCTGCTTCTGGTAGCATAAATCCGCTAGCTGTCTTCTCAGCTGCTTGTTCTAGCTCAATGAGAACCATCTCTCCTAAAGGTTCAATTCCTATCGACATTTTTTTTCCTCCATTTTAAGGATAGGCTGGCCTGACGAGTTGTAACAATTACAAGCAGTAGGCAACCTGAGGTTGTCTACTCCAGCCCCTATATAAAATTGATTATAATCCTTTAATTAAATCCATTAAAACTTTTCGAGGCTCTGAAGATTTTACTACTCCTGATGCAAGAAGAATTCCTTCGGAACCCAGAGATATTGCTTTGGAAACATCTTCTTGGTTTTTAACACCTGCACCACAAAGAACTGAAATTTCTGAATTAATCTCCTTTACTATTTCTACAGTATCTGAAATGATCTCAGGTTTTGCTGATGAAACTGAGATATCTCCACCTATCAATTCAGGAGGTTCAACTGCAATCATGTCGGGATTCAAATGCGATCCTTTCTCTGAAGACTCTAGATCAGCCGTACAAAGTACAGTCGAGAGACCAAGCTCTTTACAACGATTTATTGTCTTCTCAATCTCCTCCCAGCTCATTTGACATTCTGCGTGATTTACCAGAGTGCCGACTGCTCCTGAATATTTGACTGCTTCAGGAAGTATAGAACCAGTGTTCGAACCGTAAGTTACTCCGTCAACATGTTGTGCAAAGATTGGTATTTTCAAATTATCACTGTAATCGATTAAGTCTATTGCTGAAACTGCAGCTGCTAGGTTTACATTATGCTCTAAGGATATTTCTTCCATTATCTTACAGAGTTCGAAACCGTCTGCACCGTAACCTTGCTCGTACGTTTTGAGATTAACAATTATGATTGGAAGACCATCACGCATAATATCCCATGAAACGCGCATTTAATGACCCTTTGGGAATCAATATAAAGGAATCTATCTATTAACTAAAATGATTCTTGTAACTGGAGCTTTAGGGCAAATTGGAACTGAATTAGTCCTTGCGTTACAAGAAAAATACGGTAAAGACAAAATAATTGCTTCAGACTTGAAAGAACCCGGAAATTATAATGGCGAATTTGTAAAATGTGATGTTACAGATTTGAATTCCTATGATAAAATAAATGACGAGAATGGAATCAAAATTGTTTACCATTTAGCCGCTATACTCTCTGCAACAGGCGAAAAGAATCCTGAATTGTGCAGGAAAGTCAACGTTAATGGTTTAGAGAATGTTCTTAAAGTTGCAAAGAAATGCAATCAACGCCTATTTTGTCCAAGCTCAATAGCTGTCTTCGGACCTGATGTTCCAAGAGAAAATACACCACAAAATGTTGAATTAAATCCTGAAACTGTTTATGGTATAACTAAAGTTAAGGGGGAAGAATTGTGTGATCTATATTTCAATGAACACAATATTGACGTTAGAGGGATAAGATATCCAGGATTAATTAGTTGGAAACACAGACCTACTGGAGGAACAACTGACTATGCCGTTGAAATGTACTTTGATGCAATTGAAAATGGAAAATATGAATGCTTTGTGAGCGAAGACACCCGATTACCTATGATGTTCATGGACGATGCAATAAGGGCAACTCTTGAATTAATGGATGCTCCTCTAGATTCATTGAATTACCATTCTAACTATAATCTGTCTAGTATGAGTTTTTCAGCTAAAGAATTAGCTGATGAAATTTCTTCTCATATCGATTTTGAATGTACTTACCAACCTGATTACAGGCAAGATATTGCAAATACTTGGCCAATTTCAATAAATGACGAGGACGCAAGAAATGATTGGAAATGGGAACCAAAATTTGATATATCAAAAATGACTGAGGAAATGATTACGAATCTAAGGAGACTAAATGAGTAGCCCGACAGACTGGATGAAAAGTGAATATGACGAATTAGTTAAGAAAGGTTTTGATTGGAAACCTCCCGTAATAGGCGGGCCATCAACTGGTAGAGCTATTATTGATGACAAAGAACGAATCATGCTTTGTGCAAATAATTATCTCAGCATGAGTAATCATCCTAAAGTCAAACAGGCAGCTATTGATGCTGTAAAATCACACGGAGCGGGAAGTGGAAGTGTTAGACCTATTGCTGGTAACATGGACATTCACAATGAACTTGAAGATACAATTGCTAGATTTAAAAATCGGGAAGCTGCATTGTATTATCAAACAGGATTTGCAGTTAATTCAGGGCTGATTCCTCAATTAGCAGGGAAAAATGATTCTATTATTTCTGATCAGCTAAATCATGGATCAATCATTGACGGAGTGAGGTTATCTGGTGTGAGAAAAGAAAATCGAACAATCTATGCTCACAATGATATGGGTGAATTAGAAGATAGGTTAAAGGAAGCCACAAAGAAAAGTGAAAAAACTCTAGTAATTAGCGATGGAGTATTCTCTATGGATGGAGATATTGCACCACTTGATGAAATAACAAAATTAGCTAGAGAGTATGGTGCTATGACCTACATTGATGACTGCCATGGTGAAGGTGTTTTGGCTGGTGGAAGAGGAATTGGAGCTCACTTTGGCGTTGAGGATGAAGTAGATATGGAATCGGGATCTTTCTCCAAAGCATTTGGAGTCGTAGGTGGCCTTGTTGCTGGTGAAAAGCACATGGTAGACTACGCTTTCAATAAATCAAGAACAATGTTACTATCTGGTTCAGCACCTCCTGCTACTATTGCAGCTTGTAAAGCTTCGATAGAAGTATTGGAAAGCGAACCTGAGCACGTCGAGAAATTATGGTCTAATACAGAATATTTCAGAAAAGAAGTTCAATCTATGGGATTCGATACAGGAGTATCTGAAACTCCAATTATTCCAGTAATGTGTGGAGAATCACACAAAGCTAAAGAATTAAGTGCAAAATTACTGGATATGGATGTATTTGCATTACCAATTGTTTTCCCAATGGTTGCTCCAGATAAATCAAGAATTAGGGTAATGATGAGTGCTGGATTAGAAAAAGAAGATTTAGATCATGCACTGAATGCATTTGAGAAAGGCGGCAAATCTGCTGGAATAATATGATTGAAATAATTATTGCTGTGCAGTAAATATTTTATGAAGAAGGAGATTCTGGGGAAATAATGGGCTGGTTCGGAAACTCTAAATCATCTAAAGTTCAGGATGACAACGAGGAGGCAATCAAAAAATTCCGGAAATATTGGGATGATTCGCTGGAAAAAGCGAAAACATATATTGATTCTCATGACTTGGATAAAATTGAAGAAGCAATAAAAATACTAAAACACCATACATATGGAATGGATGAAAAAACAATCTCAGACATAAAGAACTACAGAATCAAAGCTAAAGAAATAATTGATGAAGAGGGAAACCGACTCCGAGAAATAAAAGCCAAAGAACTTGAAAACTTACTTCGATTCGATGAAGCAATCCAATTATGGGAATATATGAACAATCATGAAGAAGCAAAAAGAATCCGACAAATAATAATTGATCAGAAGAAAGTAGATCAAACCGTAATTCAAGGAGACCAAATAACCAAAACAGAAATCAAAGACAGTGTTCTCAATCGTTCCAATATTGGCGGAAAATCATCTAAGGCTGAAGAATTACGCGAGGCGAAATCCCTGCTCGATGAAGGATTAATCAATGAAGATGACTATGAAAAGATGAAGAAGGAGATTCTAGGGAAATGAAAACTGATCTACATACAGGGGAACACGTAATATTTGTAAAACATAATAAATCAGGTTTTTTTTCAGGACATACCGTTTTGTGTAAACCTCTGATTATTGAAGGAAAACCTCGTGACAAATATAAACCAGGTTCGCTTTACATTACAAATCAACGGATTATTTTCGAAGCAAAAGAGAAGTCACTGATAGTCTCTTTGGGAAATATAGATTCATTTACTTTCAATAAACACTTGGAGTGCCCTAGCTTTGATGCATTAGATGATGATGGAACGTACACAAGTTTCATATTAATGGGGAGTAAGTCAATAAAAGAAGCACAAGCTCATTTAGAGGACCTTTTACCAAAGGCCCGCATACAAAAAGCAAAACAGTGTGAAGAACATCTTGACTATAAACGAGCTATAGAAATTTATGATAAGATGGGTAAACCAGAGGAAGCTGCGCGAGTGAGAAAAATTGTTACAGATCTGAAAAAAGTGGATCAAACAGTTGTCCACGGAGACCAAGTCACCAAAACCGAAATCAAAGATAGCGTCGTCAGTAAATCTAGTATTGGCTCTGGTGGCGACGACAAATTTACAAAATTGAAGGAACTGAAAGAAATGCTTGCAGAAGGCCTGATTGACGACGAAGAGTTCAAGCAGATGAAGAAGGAGATTCTGGGCAAATGAGTTTTGACGATTTTTTACAGAAACAAGCTGACACCGATAAAGGGTACCTATTATATGAATTTACAAACGAAAGAGGAGATACACTAACTATATTTGAAGATCATATCGAAATAGAAATTAAACGATTTGGTTGGACTGAATCTTGGCCTATGCCGCAGTTTGGTCAACACGGCAATGGATACAAAGCCCACATAAGCTTTGATAATATTTCAATAAGTCATCTTAAACCATCGTTTAGCTTTTTTGGTAATTCACATGGTCACATACAATTCGGTAAAAATGAAAAATATAATCATAATCATATAATTTACTTTAAAAGCGATGATGCATTCAGAAACAAAAGGAAATGGAGTGAGGTAGAAAGCCTAGTAATGAGGGCAAAAGTAAACTATGAAAAATTATCAAAACAACAAACTGTTGTCAAAGGAAATTACATTAAAGGTGACTATGTAGATGACCGCGATACAGTCATCAAAGATAGCATATTAAATCGCTCAACGATAGGCTCTGGTGGAAATGACAAATTCGCTAGATTAGAAAAACTGACTGAAATGAAAAAAGAAGGTCTTATTGACGACAACGAGTTCAAGCAGATGAAGAAGGAGATTCTGGGGAAATGACTGCTAGTGGCGTAATAGTGTTTCTGATTGTAATGGGATTTCTTCTATTAGTAATCTTTGGGTTAATGATTCTTATAGGTTTTGGGTTATCAACTATTTCTGAAGAAATTTGGCCAGACTTAGAAGGAATGGCGAAGACTGCATACGAGGATGGAAGAATATCTGAAGACTTAAATGATTACAATCAAGCATTAGAGAATTACAGAGAAGCTGATAGGTTATACAAAGAGTTTAAGCCCATAGAAAACAATCTGTATCACGAAGACATTGAAAGAATAAACAATAAATTATTGGCTGAGAAGCGAGTAAAAGTTTCTCAGAAAGTGGTCCACGGTGACGAAGTTACCAAAACTGAAATTAAAGACAGCGTAGTCAACAAATCAAATATTGGCTCTGGTGGAGAAGATAAATTTACAAAACTCAAAGAACTCAAAGAAATGCTTGCTGAAGGACTTATTAGTGATGAAGAATTTGAAAAAATAAAGAAGGAGATTATTGGATAAATGAATACTTCCGGGATTAGACCAAAATTTTACCAATGCACCTGGTGATTATTTAGACATTGCAGTTTAAAATTAATAATTTAAATACATCTCATTAATCTGTATCGTGGTAGAAAACAAACCCCTAGAAAGATTTAAGTGCGAAGAATATGAAATAATAGAGATCTACGACACTATTATTAGAGTGATAGTACCAAAATTAGATAATTCTAAATTAGAAAAGCGACATCTAATCGCGCCAAGAGAAGGAACGTATACATATGACATAGGCACACTCGGATTAGATAAAATGGATATAGACGAAGTCATAGAAGATGGAGGGATCTTTTTTGGGCCGATAACAAAAGCTGTGAATGAGCAGTTAGTCTATTTATCTGAAGGGCAAAAACCACCAAACGCAGTAGGAGTGAACCAAATTGTATTGCACTCTGAAACCGCAAGAAGTCCTTATAAAAAATTAACCAAATTGATTAAATCTCGACAAGGTGAGATATTAGAAGAAAGATTAGACTATAACTCAGCAATAGCTGCTTACGAAAAATTTGGAAAATTAGAGGATGCCAAAAGACTAAGGCAAAAGATTCTTGACCAGAAAAGAGTGGACCAAACTGTAGTTCACGGAGACTACGTCGATGACCGTGATACTATTGTTAAGGACAGTGTAATCAATCGTTCTAATATTGGAACTGGTGGAGATGACAGATTCGCCAGATTAGAAAAACTGACTGAAATGAAAGAGAAAGGCCATATTGAAGACGACGAGTTCAAGCAGATGAAGAAGGAAATATTAGGAAAATAATTCTTTAACTTTATATTATCTTGAATGATTTTGTGTAGAATGTAGAATTTTTCAACTCACCTTCCACTTCAGCCTTACGAATTGTTGAACAAAAACCATCTTCTGCGTGAGCATCACCAAAATCGTCTATGTGTGCACCATCCACAAAGTAAGGTTTACCGTCAATCCGAATGGCTAGATCACAGCCTTCCTTCTCTTTCATATCAAATAGACATTGACCACAAGATGCTTCCACAATTCCATTAATTTCAGACATAATTCTTGATTAGAAAGTAGAATAAACTATTTTACTGTGATTAAAGGTGTTAATTGATGAGCGAAGATGAATGGAAGGACAAGTTAACGCCAGAACAATATCAAGTTTGTAGATGTAGTGCTACTGAGCCTCCGTTCGATAACGAATATTGGGATTGTAAAGATAGCGGAAAATATCATTGTGTCTGTTGCGATGAAGTATTATTTGAATCTGAACACAAATTTGACTCTGGAACTGGATGGCCTAGCTTTTACAAACCTGCAAATGACACAATAATTGGTGAAAAGGAAGATGTTTCGTTTGGAATGAAAAGAATTGAGGTTGTATGCTCAAAATGCGACTCTCACCTAGGACATTTGTTCGATGATGGGCCTGAACCAACTGGATTAAGGTACTGTATTAATTCAGCTTCAATGAGATTGAAATAAACTATAGACGTCGTCGACAAAATTATCTCTTTACGCTTAATTAAACTATAGACAGATAGGTAAATCTAGTCTTTTGAGAATTTAATTTATCAAAATTTCGGTATTTTTCATCTAAAGTATAGACAAAAAGGAAGTATTCTATTTTTTCAGTCTAGAAACTAGCTCAGTCTTCTTACCAGATGTCGACATTCCTTTTTCCTTTAAAATTTCCTTAAGTTGAGCTACTGTCATTAATTTGTAATCAACTTCCTCTTCTGATTCTTTCACTTCTTCAGGCTCCTCTTCTGGTTCTTTCACTTCTTCAGGCTCCTCTTCTGGTTCTTTCACTTCTTCAGGTTCGGGACTGGGGGTGTACTCATTAGATTCTGTATTTAATCTATCAATTGCTTCTAGCAAAAACTCTTCTCTGTCTTTTACATGACCTATGTGCAATTTCAATTCAGACTTTTTTTGATTGATATCTATCTCTGATTTAGTCAAGAACTCATCAACTTCTTCTTGTTTTTCGTCAAAACTCAAATAATAAAAAGCATGAACTAACGCCGCCCCAACAAAAACACCTACTGAGAAAATTATAATCTCTGCAGGATTAGTTTCTACATTCTCAGGCCAAAAATACCACACTACAACTAATAAAATTAAATAAGTCAACAGAGCTGGCGTGATCATTTCGCCAGGATTAACTTTTACTTGCATGCAAATTACAGATATTCTTGTTATATTAAATATTAACTATTTTACTCAGAAAGTTCGCTCAACCAAGCTCCACCAGTCACAAAAGCTAGGTTGTACAAAATCAATAACATGAAGGCTAATTGAAAGTCTGAATCATTGGTAATCAACGAATCTGTGGCTCTCAATGATGCTTCTATTACTGTGAAAAGTAATATTGGAATGGAAAAAAGAGATGTGATCATCCACCCACCATGCAATGGTGTTGCTGTGCTAGCTGCTAAGGTGCCTACTGCAGCTATTCCAACGCATCCAACTAAAACTACCAGATAAGCTAACGGCAAATTATTTCCAAATTGATTTTCAAATAAGATAACGTAGAGAATTGTAATTATTGTGCTCAATATCCAAAGAAGAAGAAGAGAACCGGCCATTCTTCCCAAAAATAATTGATACCTTGTTATGGAAGACAATTTGAGAAGCTCAAATGTCCCACGCTCTGATTCTCTGGTTGAAATATGAGTAATCAATCCTAAACCAGTCAACAGAATTACTGACCAAAGAACACCAGTTCCTTCAAAACTAGAATCTAAAGACATTGAAAATTTAAAAGTCATTAATATCATAAAAGAAAGTAAAGCTGACGATACAATTCCTTGTAAGGAACGGAACTCAACTTTCAATTCTTTTCTAATTAGAACTATTAGAGGATTCAAGCGATTTCACCTCTCTCTAATTTTATTGTTCGATCTGAATAAGAAAGTTCATCATGAGAAACTATGACTATACTGCAACCATCTTCTTTCTGTTTCAATAACAATTCTTTTATTATTTCTGTTCCTTCACTATCCAAACCTGTGAATGGCTCATCCAATAGAAGTGTTGTTGGGGAATGAGAAATTGCCATCGAAAAACCCAACCTTTGGATCATTCCTCTGGAATAATTACCTGATAAATCATCACTAAAAGAAATCAAACCAACTTGAGCGAGTAAATTACGAGCTTTCTCTTCCGAATTCTCAATTGAATTCAAGTCTAACCAGAATTTTAGATTTTCAACTCCTGTTAACTCAGGATAATATGGTGGATTGTGAGAAAGATAACCTATACGTGACCGAACTTCTTCTCTATTAGTTGACAAATCAAAACCATCAATTTCAGCAATATTATAGCTGTCTGGAACGTCTAATGTAGTTAGGATTCGAAGAAGTGTTGTCTTACCACTTCCATTGTTTCCTACTAAAGTTACGATTTCACCCGATTCAGTCTCTAAATTTAATCCACGTAATACTTTCTTAGGTCCAAAAGATTTGAAAAATGCATTTAATTTAATCATCTAAACCAATTCTTTACTATATTTTTCTGCAGCTGCAGCAGGATCATCTGACTGATAAATTCCACGACCAACTATTATGAAATTCGCACCTGCTTTTAGTGTATCTTTAGAACTCCCACCTTGCGCGCCTACTCCTGGAGAAATGATTTCCAAATCTCCAATTAAGCTTCTAACTTTAGATACATCCTCAGGCCTAGTTGCGGGTGCAACAACACCAGTAGCACCTATCTCAAGAGCAAGTGAACAGAAACTTTCGATATCGAAGAAATGTCCGCCTTTAGGGTGAGACATTGTGATAACTACGTACAAATCTTTTGACGCATCAACTTCTCTTAATGCTTTCAATGATTCGGGACCTGGAAATGCATGTGCAATAATTCCTGAAGCTCCTGCATTGAATGCAGCTTCTGCAATAAGTCGGTTAGTATTTGGAATATCTGCGACCTTAAAATCACAAATTACTGGAGAAAATTTAGAAATTTCAGTTACTATTTCTAAACCTGCAGATAATACTAAAGGATAATTGATTTTTATTTTAGCGACAAAAGGAGATACTTGTTTAGCAATCTCTAGAGCACGCGCTGGATCTGTTTCATCCAAGGCGAGTACAAGCCGTGAAGACATTAAATCTCGAGCTTCCCGGTTAGTATTGAAATCGCATACTTGAGTTCAGCAACTGAAGCTACTGCTTCTCTTTTTACTTGGAAAAGATCCTGAGGTTCCATCTCTTTGCCAAGATTCGATTCTACGAACATCATTTTTTCCAAACTGCGTTCGATAGTATCAACTATAATCTGACTTCGAGCTGAACGTCTTAAACCTTCTTCATCTATGTTAACTTCATCGGCCATAGCATAAGCTCACCACTAGAGCTAGATATAACCATTTGGCTAACTAAATACTTGCAGGATTTATGCTAAATCGTCTCTTGTAAACAAAGAAAGACCTATTGGTTCTCTAGGGAGAACTGCCTTTCCTTTAGCGACAATTGTTTTGATTCCTGCCTTAGGAGCTAAATCGACTAAATGAGGCGTAATTACACCATCCATAATTAATGTGTCAACTCCATTGTTCTTGTGAGATTCAAGAATTTCAGGAAGTCCTACAATCAAAACTTCATCTGCTAATTCTTCACCCATCAATAACCTAGCATTTTTTGAACCATCTAATTGATCCAATTGTTCTAAGAAATGTGGACTTGCTACTGCAGGTTCTGGCTTAGCCTCACTTGCTGGAGCTGCTGCTTTTGCTTCCTTTGCAGGCTTTTTAGCAGCTTTAGCTTTACCACCTTTAGCAGGAGGTTTCTTTGCTGAAGCTTTAGAGTTAGATCCAGGTCTAGCCCATTTGTTTTGCTCCATGAACAATTCTGCTGTAACTTTGTCTCTCAGAGACTTCATAATTTGCTTATGAGTCAAATGTTCAACTTCAGTGTTATCTGGTGCGCGAGCTATGAAATCAATTTCTGCAACTTGCAACAATTCTTGAATAATCATTTCGCCACCTCTATCTCCGTCAACAAAAGCTGTAACTGTTCTTTCCTTACTTAGGCCTACAACTTCTTTAGGTACATTAGTACCTTCTACTGCGACTGAATTTTTAATTCCGTGCCTTAACAAATTAAGAACATCTCCTCGACCTTCGACAACAATTACTGCATCGCTAGATTCTACATTAGGACCTGCTGGCAATTTGCCTTTGTAACGAACAATTTCTTCTGTTTGAAGAACTTGACGGACTGTGTCTGTAATGTTAGAACCTGCACTTCGTGAATCCTTGATTAAACTAATCAATAATGATCTTGCACGTTCAATGATTACTTCACGCTTGGTTGCACGACTGTCATCTAATGATGTAACTTTTACAGTTGCTTTACAAGGTCCAACTCTTTCTACAGTTTCTAATGCTGCTGCAAAAACAGATGTTTCAACTTGATCCATACTAGAAGAAATTACTATTTCTCCTGTTGACTTGCCTTTATCGCTTCTTATGTCTACTTCAACACGGCCCATTCGTCCGCTTTTCTGAAGATCACGAAGATCTAATTCGTCACCTAATAATCCTTCTGTTTGACCAAAAACGGCACCTACAACGTCTGATTTGTTAACGACGCCGTTAGCCCGAATTGAAGCTTTAATTACGTATTTACTACTTGTTGGGTCTATATTCATTTTAACCACTTTTTACTTTTCAGCCCTAAACCAAGTGCGGATTAATCCGTGTAAAAGCCCAAAGTCAAAAACTAAGAGCTGGTTGTGAATTGATTACCGTAAATGACCTAATGGCCTAACTTTGCTGGTAGTGTGGCGTTATTAAAACTAGCGGTGATATTTTATGCACGCCTATTCGTGCTAAATTAGTGCAATCTGTCACTTTGATAGCTCAACCACGTAGCAAATACCCTTTTCTCAAGACGGGACCGCTAAAAACTGGAAAGTATGTAAGTAAGACCAGTGGAACCTTCGGTCTTCTATGGTTTACTGATTTTGGAGAAAAGTTTTGGGAAGCTTGCACAACTGTTGATGATAATGCAAAACTGAGACTTAGAACTAGCGGTTTTGATGAGATGAATTGGAGTGTATCGTTCCGCTTCGCAGGATACAAGGCCAGATTGAGCGCGATGAAATACAAAGGACTATTCGGTACTCCTAGTAATTCGCTGATTGAGATAAAATTAGGTTCTGATAATCCTAATGACTTGAAAATGTTCTTACAGGCTTTAGCTACAAAGTTTGAAACTCCTCCATGGATTCTAAATAACTGGAAAAAAGCTGAAGCAAAGACCGGTATGAACAAGAAAGAAATTTTAGATGCTTGGTCTAATGGAATGGGAAGAAAGATTACTAAAGAAGAAAGTGAAGTAAAAGGATGGATGAGCTCACTCTTTAATTCTAAAGCAAAAGAGGAACCAAAGCCAATTATTGATGATGAAGACTTAGAAATCTTTGAAAATGAAGAAGGGGAAGAAGTACGAATGAAAGTACATGGTGCCCTTGAAGTTGAAGGCATAGAATATGCAATTATGTCATACGCAGATAGTTTTAATCCTGAATTTGAAATAATGAAAATGGAACGTAAAAAAGGCGGAGATGTATCTTATTCCAATGTTGAGGACGAGGATCTTTATGATGATTTGAGTAATGCTGCTGCAAAACATCTGGAAGCAATGGGTGTCATTTAGACATAAATTTTTTAGACACTATATGCAAGGTTATATTTGTCTGCCCGGAAAGACAAACTAACCATTGAGGAAATGAAATGACTATGGAACTAGATTTGGAATCGCTAAGACACGGCAAAGAGCTCGTTAAACGAGGCTTTGCAAGAATGCAAAAGGGGGGAGTCATCATGGATGTTGTTAATGCTGAGCAAGCTGATATAGCTGAAAAAGCCGGAGCTGTTGCAGTTATGGCTCTCGAAAGAGTGCCTTCTGATATTCGTGCAGATGGTGGAGTGGCTAGAATGTCAAATCCAACTATGATTACAGAGATTGTAGACCATACTAGTATTCCTGTTATGGCAAAATGCCGAATTGGGCACACTGCCGAAGCTAAGGTTTTGGAAGCTTTGGGTGTTGATATGATCGATGAATCTGAAGTTTTGACACCTGCTGATCCTTACTATCACGTCGTAAAAGACGATTTCACAGTGCCATTCGTATGTGGAGCTACTTCCTTAGGAGAAGCTGTCAGGAGAATTTGGGAAGGTGCAGCTATGATTAGAACTAAAGGTGAAGCTGGAACCGGCAATGTTGTTGCTGCAATGAGGCATGCACGATTGTTGCAAGCCGAAATTGAAGTCGTTAAACAATCTAAAACTCTAGGTAAAATTGCAAAGAGAATTGTAGAAAAATTCTTTGTTCTAGACCATGAAGCTAAAGAAAATTTAGGGGAATCAACCGATTTCAATCCATTTGGAAAGGATAAAGCAACAATAGAAAGTGAAATCGTTGGAATCTTAGAGGATATCAAGAGATTAGGTAGATTACCTGTTGTTACATTTACAGCTGGAGGAATAGCAACTCCTGCAGATGCTGCACTGATGATGCAGTTTGGAATGGATGGGGTTTTTGTTGGTTCAGGTATTTTCAAATCTGAAGATCCAACCACTATGGCTAAAGCTATTGTAGAAGCTACAGCCCACTTTGAAGACGCTAAATTAGTCGGAGATGTTTCTAGAAATCTTGGAGAGTCAATGCCTGGATTAGAAGAATCAAGCCTTGAAACTAAGATGGCAAAACGCGGACATTAAAACTAAAGTAAAATTTGTAAAATCTTTACTAATCGCTGCAATATTCATCCCAATCATAGTTCCAATTATCGTTAGAACTGAATGAACCATGAATAGAACATTTGTTATCATCAGACAAGTCATCTGTACCCTCAAACATATCATTCATATTAATTGAACCAGAAACATCCCAACTTGATATATCTTGGTTGAAACTATTAGCATTGTAAAACATTCCATACATATTGTTCACATTTGAAACATCCCAACCTGAAATATCTTGGTTAAAGTTCTCAGCACCATAGAACATTGAGTTCATACCGTACCAATCATTTACATTTGAAACATCCCAACCTGAAATATCTTGGTTGAAACTGGTAGCAGCATAAAACATTGAATTTAGCTTAGTCACACTAGAAGTATCCCAATGTGAAATATCACCGTTAAAATCTATAGCAGCATAAAACATTCCGTTGGTATCAGTTACTTTAGAAACATCCCAGCCTACTAAATCTTGATTAAAAGAGGTAGCAGCAAAGAACATGCCTTCCATATCAGTAACACTTGAAACATCCCAATATCCAATATCTTGATCAAAATCGGTAGCGTAGTAAAACATCTCATTCATGTAAACCACATTTGAAACATCCCACCCTGATAGATCTTGATCGAAACTTTCAGCAAATTTGAACATTTTTTCCGTAGTAGTTACACTTGAAACATCCCAATTTGAAATATCATCATTAAATGTCTGGTTATAGTAAAATAATTCAGTCATATCTGTAACCAATGATGTATCCCAAGTGCTGATATGTCCATAAGTTGAATTTGCGTCAGTTGAATTAGCTATCCACTCATCTACTGCAGTCTTGAGCTCATCTCTGGTTTCAGGTTGGAAGTATTGTGAGGGACAATAATCTTCCCAATCATAAGGCCAATTTTCATTAGAACTAAATTCTGTATGAATTGCGCATTTGTTATTATCTGACAAATCATTTGCATAATCAAACATACTCCTCATTTCAATTACACTTGAAACATCCCAAGCGGAAATATCTTGGTTGAATTTCTCTGCTAAAGCAAACATTGAATACATACCACCCATAGAAGTTACACTTGAAACATCCCAATCTGAAATATTTTGATTAAAGCTTTCAGCTCCATAAAACATATAACTCATATCAGTTACATTTGAAACATCCCAATCACCAATATCTTGATTGAAATTCGCAGCTCCATTAAATATACCATCCATAGTGGTTACACTAGACACATCCCAGTCGCCAATATCTTGATTGAAATTATCTGCATACTGAAACATATAACCCATATAAATCACGCTTGACACGTCCCAATCACCAATATCTTGATTGAAACTTCCAGCTTCGTAAAACATACCTTTGATATTAGTCACACTTGAAACATTCCAATCTGATAAATCTTGATTGAAACTACCTGCAAAATTAAACATACTCTCCATGTAAGTTACGCTTGACACATCCCAATCTGAGATATCCTGATTGAAACTATGTGCATGATGAAACATAAAACTCATTTCAGCTACACTTGAAACATCCCAGCTACCTATATCTTGATTGAAACCTGAAGCCTGAAACATACTCCTCATATCATATACACTTGAAACATCCCAATTTGAAATATTATCGTTAAATGTATACTTATAGTAAAATAATTCAGACATATCTGTAATCAATGATGTGTCCCAGGTGTTGATATGACCATAAGTTGAATTTGCGTCAGTTGAATTAGCTATCCATTCATCTACTGCAGTCTTGAGCTCATCTCTGTTTTCAGGTTGAAAATTAAACGCACATGTATTATCTTCCTCTGTAGCCTCTGCATTGTAGTTATTGGCATTAGAATCTGTACATCCTAGGATCTCATCAGTATCTAATACCCCATCATCATCTAGATCATAGTCGCATGTATTATCTTCCTCTGTAGCCTCTGGATTATAGTTATTAGCAGTAGAATCAGTACATCCAAGAATTTCATCTGTATCTAATACTCCATCATCATCCAGATCATAGTCGCACGTATTATCTTCCTCTGTAGCATTTGCATTGTAATTATTAGCAGTAGAATTCATACAACCCTTTATCAATTCATGAGGATAATTCTTAATGTAATCAAATTCTGACGAAGTTAATTTTCCATCCATATCTAAATCAGCAATGTTAAACATCTCATTAGCAAATTCTGACGATGCAGCAACCACAGATTCTCCATCATTCATCAAATCCATATTTAGACAATCGACAAATTCACCGTAAGCTACTATGGAATCATTATTTGGATCACATTCAACAAAGTCGCGGTAAAAGGTCCATTGTTCGGTGGGTCTTTCTTCTGTTTCCTCAATTACCGTAGTATCATTATTATCTTCAGTTTCCTCAATTACCGTAGTATCATTATTATCTTCAGTTTCTATACATCCTGTAAAAGAGGTCAAAAGCAGGCAAATTGTCAACAAGAACACCTTGCTCATATCTCCCTAATTTGGTAGGGGTCAAAAAGGGGTGGGTAAAGTTTGGACCCCTCATATTAATCCGAAATAAAGTAACACATGTCGAACAATCCAAATTATTATGAGTCCTCCATGCACATATAAAAAAGATTTAGCTCCAAAACTTAATCCACCATCATCTTTTGCCATAAATTCCTTAAACTTACAGATTATATATCAATTTCCTAAATTTGTGAATGCATTAAAGGCCATTCTGCCACAATTCAAATGCTTTGTAGACTAGAGTTGATGCAAAAAATAGCATAGCTATTCCACATATTCTCAAAGCTAATTGATAATTTTTAGATGAAAAATTAACTTGTGCCTTGCTAAAGAAATAAGCTATTGTCATCTTAACTAAAACAATACTGAGAATGAATGATACTGCGTAGGCATAAGGCGCTATAGGTTCTGTGTCTGCAGCTGTAGCCATCAATGGTCCGCCTACTAACAACCAAAAAATGTAAGCATTAGGATTCAGAAGATTTGTCAGAATTCCTCGCTTCAGCGATTTGGAAAGATCTACATCATTAGGATCAATATCTGGAATCTCAGGATAGAAACATTCGATACCCATCCTAGTCAGGAAAATAGCTCCAAGTATTGCAATTCCACAGAATACGAGTGGTTGAGTTGCTATCCAACCTGCCATAAAGATACTGAAAAGAATCAATGGTCCATCTGTAAAGATTGGAGCGGAAGCTGCGCGCATTCCTCCTCTAAAACCTGCAGTCAATGTTTCTTTGATTACTGTGGTTAGAAGTGGTCCTGGTTTTACACCTTCAACTATACCTAGAGTTATACCTGCTAAGGTAAGGCCGAGAACTAGGTCTGTTTCCATAACCTAGTCCTTTGTCTTATTGTTTTGAATTTACTTACTGAAGAGATTATCTCTGTAAATATATCCAACTGAACCTACTGCAAGTAGGATTACTGCAATAATCATTACCATTGAGGTTACATCATCTTCGTCGCTATCTGACTTGACAGTGATTACCTTAGAGAGTTCATTCTTTTCTTCGCTTTCGTCGACTATATCTGTGTGATCTGCGATTACATAGATAGTGTGAGCTCCAGAGGTAGCTTTCCAACTAGCTGAGACATTGAAACCGTTTTCAATACCTACACTTAGATTGCTTCCGTCAACAGAAACACTGCCGATTTGCTCACCATCTAGTGTATCTAAGAAGAAACCAACTTCGAAAGATTCATTGATACTTAATCCCAATAATTTGACAACTGCGTCCATAGTGACTGTGTCGCCTGCTTCAGGATTATCATCACTAAATGTCAATGATGAAATGAATAAATCAGGTCTTTCTTTTTGTGCTGGTTTTATGTTGTAAGAAGTTACATCTTCATTTCCAGAAGCATCTGTTACTGTGAGGACTACATTGAATCCATCTTCTGGAATGCTTGTAAAGGTATGAGGTACAGTTTCTCCTGTGCTAACATTACTACCGTCTCCAAAGTCCCAAGTATAGGTTAAAGCACCATTTGAGTTATCTGAAGAGCCACCTGCGTTGAAATTTGTAGCTTCTCCTTCCATTGCTGAATTAAGAACTACTCCGCCAGTTTCATTAGTGTAAGACCAGTTAAATTCTGCACTAGGTTGTGTTACATCGTTTACAGAAATGCTCATTGATTCAGATGCTGAATTACCTGCTGCATCAGTTACTGTCAAAGTAACTGTGTGAGTTCCTGGATCTTCAAACATATGACTTACAACATCTCCTGTGTCTGAGCTCTCATCGCCGAAATCCCAGCTATATGAGTCAATGCCTACTGCATCACTTGATGCTGAAGCATTGAAAATTACTGTATCGAAATCTTCGTCTACATTACTTCCATTGTAAGTTTCGCCTTCGTCATCTGTATTAGATTTGACGATTGCTGTGAAACTTGGTGTTGGAGCGGCTCCGTCTGCGGTAATTGTTACTGAGTCTGAATCTGTTGCTCCGAAAGCATCAGTTACTGTCAAAGTAATTGTGTGCTCTCCTGCTTCAAATTCTGCTGAGTAATCTGCTCCGCTTGATCCTCCCCAGTTGTATCCTAATCCACCTACTGGTGAAGTAGAAGCTGAACCTGAGAAGTTAACTGTTGAACCTGCTGCTATAACATGATTTCCATCTAAATCAGTAGTTCCTGAAACATCAACTGATGCTGAAGGTCCTGGATTTAGTTTTACCATCTTATCACCTTTCATTGGTGCCATTGACTGGCCTCCGTTTGATGGTGCTGCGTTAATGTAGACTGTATCTGAATCTGCTGCTGAATTATCGCCTACAGTCATATCGTGACTATCGGTTCCTGCAACAGATGCAATCTTTCCAACTGCTGGACTATGTGTACCGTGATATGCATAAACGTAAACTTCAGATCCTGTTGATGGGTGTAGATAGTAGGTGTATCCTACTTTTTCTGCGTCATACCAGGAAGATGTAGTTGCGTCATACATGAATACTGAAGCATCGCCTAGTGGATTTCCTGCAGTGTCAAAAACACGAACTGTTTGTTTGTTTGTATCATCTAGTTCTGCTAAATTGAAAGAACCTACATCATCCGTAGATCCAAGACCTGTGGCATACCCTTCAGCTTCAACTCTAACATCGTAAGAGCCTGCTGCAAGGTCTGAAAAGTCTGCATTACCATCTGCTCCTGTGGTTGTAGATACTGTGTATCCTACATCAACACCTGACCACCATGAATCTTCCGTAGTAGAAGACATGAGGTAAACAGTTGCATCTTCAACATTTCCTTCAGCCCCGTCTTGAACATTAATTGTAACGGTTTCTGAACCAGATGGTGCTGCTTCCATAGACACACCTGCTAAAGGTAAGTCTGAAGGAATACTCCAGCTGTTAAGAACTGACAAGTAACCTGCTTTTGAATATCTAACTGAGTAATCTCCACTAGCTAAATCTTCAAAAGAATAGGAACCGTCATCAGCACTAGTTACACTGCTGGATTCGCCAGTGGCTTGGTTGATAATTGTAACATCTACTCCAGATGGGTCTGCTGAGGAAATGAATCCAACTGCATTATTATCTGCAGCTGAAGAGTCCTCAGACATAAGCCCTAACAAAGCTCCAGACAGGAGCATTACTACGGCTAGCAAGGCTATTCGCGAATTACGCTTTTCAGTCATATTCTTATCTCCGGAGAGCAAATGCTCTCACTTGGGGTCCGCCGGACAAGGGAGGCATTTATAAAGATTGGTAACTATTTTGAGGGTGATTTCAAAACTATTCTATGGTCGATAAAAGCTGTATTAAGAGACGAAAATTGCTGGTTTTAATGGTGAACTTTGATTACCTTTAGCTACCATTATCGAACGAGCATTGTCTGCATTAACGACTGTTATTTTACATCCAAAAAGGTTGCTAAAAAATTCTTTAGATGCTGCCAAAATTGCTTCTTCATTGACTTCTTGACTGTACTTTTTCTGCCAATCAGGACCCAAAGAAGGTATGTCTTTCAAAACCCATTTCTTCAAAAATTCAGCTCCCAATTTTTTTGATTCATTTGGAATAGAAGGCATGACTGTCGAAATCAACTGATTTAGTTTAACTTGGCCACGGCCGTCTGCTAATTCGCCAGCTGTACGAACTGCATCCCATTTCCACTTAGGTGCCACAATGAAGGCTATTTCTTCTGGTTCAGCAATTTTAGCAAGGTTTAGAATTGCTCGGGTATCTTCTAATGTTTGCTTAACTAAATTTTCTCCCATAATTATGTCAGAATTAGGCTCATGTCCTTCGGGAAATGGTTGATTTAGAACAAAATCATCATTTCCTAAAAGCGACCAGGCTTCTTCGGCAGTATGTGGCACTATTGGGGCTATACCTCTAGTGACAATGGACATATATTCCTCTAAAATTTCAGCATGAGGTTCACCAGTTCTTTGGAGATACCATTTGAAATATTGAGGTAATTCAAAGAAAAGAAGGCGTGTTGAAGTTCTGAATTTTAATCGTTCTGAAGCTTGATGTGCTTTGTAAGAAACATCAGCCATAATTTCTCTGAACCATTCGTCTACAGGATGATCTGTAGTTCGACCTTTTCCCTTGCTATCTTTTACAAAAGACAACCAATTCGACAACTTCTTTCCTGCAGTTTCGGCAAATGAGACTTCCCAATTTGGGTCGTCTAAACCTTCTCCTGCATTACACAATGTAAACCTAACAACATCCGCACCGTATTTTTCATTCAATTCTTTCATAGTGAAAAAATTACCTTTAGACTTAGACATTTTTTCGCCTTCAACAAGAACCCACCCATTTACTGCAAAACCTTTGGGCCATTTGTCTGAATCAAACATTGCCGTGTGATTGAACAAACTAAAGGAAAGATGATTCTGAATCAAATCTTTACCGCTTATTCTAAGATCATAAGGATACCAATAGTTGAATTCGTTCCTCCATCCTAGTATTGTAGACTGATTAATGCCAGTTTCTTCTGAAGCTAATTTTGTGTTTCCTGCACCGAAAATTGCATCAAAAAGAGATTCTGTGAGTTGTTCTTCTTTCAGTTCCTGGAGATAATGAGCTACGGTATAATATGCCATGTAAATTGTTGAATCACTTAATGATTCAATAACCCAAGAATCATCCCATGGGAGCTTTGTTCCTAGACCTTTTTCACGAACGCAAGCCCAATTTTTTAACCATTGAAGAACATATTCAAACTGATTTCGAGCTTTCTCTGGATAAAGATTCATTTCCTTTAGTGCCTTTTCTGTGGTTTCAGTCCATTCTTCATTAGCATAAGCCAAAAACCATTGATTATCTACAATTTTTACAACACAATCTGCAAGCCATCTTGATTGAACTGGTCCGGTTAATTCATAGTAAATGGCTGCCTGGCCTTTTTCCACTAATTTATTTCTTACAATTTCTCTAGCCTCTTCAACTGGCTTTCCTGCAACGAAATCTGCTGAATCAAGCATTATTCCATTGTTGAAACTATGCATGTACAAATCTTGTTTAGCTTTTTCCAATTTCTTACGTTGTGTTTGATCTTTTATTCCTAATTCTTTACATAATTTTGGAGCTGGTAACGTACCCATTTCTCCTGAATCTAGTATTGCAATAGGCTCAAGGGATTTAACAAAATCATAATCTAAACCCCATTTTTTACAATCTGATTTGGAATTTTGCAAGTCCATTAAACCTTGGTAATCATCTGGTGAATCACTTGGAACTGAAGTCACAATACCTGAACCAATAGAGGCGTCACAAAATTTAGAAGGAAGAACCATGACTTCTGTATTTATCTCAGGAGCAACATATTTTTTACCAACTAAATCTTTACCATTTACTTCGCCAATTTCCTTTACATTATGACCTTGCAACGTTAATTTGAAAGGCATTTGTTTGGACATAATCCAAGTCTCGTCTCCAACTTTTGCTTTTGTGTATGTACCTTCTCCGTCAACCCAAATATTTGTTTGACCGAAGACTGTTTCAGGGCGTAAAGTTGCAGCTACAAGATATTCTCCATCGCCTTTGAATTTCAAAAGAGTGTATTCTTGCGGAGTCTCTCCTTCTCCAGAAAGCCTGTCATGGTCTCCTACTACTGTTTCCCTTTTTGGACACCAAACAACTGGAAAAGTACCTTTGATAAGATAATCATTTTTCAGTAATTGATTAAATTGCCATCGAATAAATTTATCATATGGAGGATTCAAACTCGTAGTTATGAAACTTCGACGCCAATCTATAGAAGAACCAAATCTTTTCAGATCTTCAATTGCTTTATCCGGGAAATGTTTTGTCCATTCTTCAGGATCTGAAAATTTTGAAATAAGTTTGTCATCTAATCCCATTTGCTTTAGAGCACTCATTTGGATTTTTTCTCCTTCTTTAACTCTTTGAGCGGCCGCCACAATAGGAGTTCCAGTACAGTGAAAAGCGAAAGGAAAAAGAACATTCTTATCTTTCATTCTCTGATAGCGAGAAACCATGTCTGCTCTAAGATAAGTAAAAGCATGACCTAAGTGCAAATAACCATTCATGTAAGGATACGGACAATTAACGAAATACTTGTCCTGACTATCCTTAGGTTCTGATTCAAAAACCTTGGCTTCTTCCCATTTTTTTTGCCACTTTGATTCTAATGCCTTTGAATTCACAATACTGCGAGAAGGGGGAGGATTAAAAACTTACAAAACTACTATCCAGATTCAAAAATTAGCACAAAATAGGCTAAAAGTGACCAATAGTAATTATAGGACCATTCAATCCGCGGTGAACGATGATACGTTTTGGGCCAGCAGGAATTCCTCTTTCCTGCAAAGGAAGAACTATTAGGGATGGGATTGAAGACATTCACGCCTTAGGTTTACACTGTATGGAAATACAACTCGTTAGAGGAAAATATGTCGATGAGATAGATGACTTTGAAGAATTAGGTGGAATAGCTCAATCATTAGATATTCACATGGCAATTCATGCCCCATACTACATGGATTTCTTAGGTAATGGATATATGCGAAATAAATCAAGAAAATTCTTAGAATTCGCAGGAGAAGTTGGAAACAAACTTGGTGCAAGAACTATCATTACTCACATCGGACCATATCATGGAATTTCATCCAGAGAAGCAATCGAAAGATTAGTCCCTGTTTTCAGAGAAATAAGAAATCACTTCTTAGAGAATAATTACAGTGCTCAACTTGGAATCGAATTATCAGGTAAACCTGACTTATTCGGAAGTATAAGGGAAGTGACTGAACTTTGTCACCGAGTTAGAGGAGTTATTCCGATAATAAATTGGCCTCACCTTCACGCTAGAGGTGCACGCTGGCTAAACGATCGCGACAGTTTCAAGAGAGTATTTAGTTATCTTGAAGCAACTTTGGGATTAGATAAATATTACATGCATTTCTCAGGAGTAGAGTTCGATGTCGAAGGAAATGAAAGACATTACTCTCCAATAAAGAAAGGCGAAATTAAGTTTGAATATTTAGCAGAAGCAATATTAGAAAACGATTACAATGTAATCGTAATTTCTGATTCACCATTGATGGAACACGATGCAATGTACATGAAACTGATAACTGAAAGAGTACAATCCAGGCGCATAGAAAGAGAAGCAAGACGCAAAGCATCTGAGAAAATCAAAGAATCAAGAAAAGCTGCTGCTGAAGCTAAAAAATAGAATCAATTAATTTTTCTATTACGGTGCGATAGTGTGGCTACAACCCAACAACTAAGGCTGATTAAAGTCAAATAATATATACAGCCTCTAAATCGCAAATCGTCTGACGGCCATAGCGGTGGTGATCACCCGTTCCCTTTCCGAACACGGAAGTTAAGCCCACCCGCGTATTCGATGGTACTGTGGTGCGCGAGCCCACGGAAACTCGAGTACGCCGTCAACTTTTTTTCAAGATAACTTCCATATAGACACACTAGTTGAATATCGAAACATGGATGCAAAAGAAGTAACTGATGCATTAGCCACGGTAAAAGATTCTTATTTCAAAAAAGACATCATTACCTTGGGCTATGTTAAAGGAATGACAATTGGGAATGATACGCTACGATTCTCACTTAGATTACCTGCACCTCTTATGCCAAACCATGACGAACTTGCCCAGAAATGTCGTGATGCACTAAAAGATGTAGCAAATATCGGTGAAATAGAGATAAAAAAAGATTGGCAAGTTCAAAAATTACCTTCACTAAATGCACCCAATACTCCAAATTCTTTGAGAGGTGTAAAGAACATTATTGCAATTGCATCTGGAAAAGGTGGTGTTGGAAAATCTACCGTAACTGTTTGTATTGCTGAAGCATTTGCAAACGCCGGAGCAAAAGTTGGAATTCTAGATGTTGATGTTTATGGACCAAGTATTCCTAACATGGTTGGTTTAGGTGATCATCAGCTAAGTGGTGCAAATGAAGGTGTTTTGGAACCTGTAGAAGCTCATGGTATGAAAATCATGTCAATGGGATTCCTTGCTAACAAAGATACGCCAGTGGTCTGGAGGGGGCCAATTGCTTCACAACTTGTACAACAATTCTTAGGAGCTGTTGACTGGGGAGACTTAGATTATTTATTCGTAGATATGCCACCAGGTACGGGAGATATTCAACTGACATTGTCGCAGTCTGTTCCTTTAACTGGTGCCGTAATTGTAACAACTCCTCAGGAAGTTGCGCATACAATAGCTGAAAAAGGATTAAGAATGTTCCAGCAGGTCAAAATTCCAATTCTAGGAATTATAGAGAACATGGCTGGTTTTACTCCACCTGGATCTGACGAAGTTTTCCATATTTTTGGTGAAGGTGGAGGAACTTCAGCTGCAGAAGAATTTGATTTACCGTTACTTGGTAAAATATCAATTAAACAAGAATTAAGAGAAGCAATGGATGAAGGTAAATTTGTTACAGATGAAAATATCCAAAGTATCGCCTCTTTGATCGCTGTAGAAGCAATGGTTGTAGTTACTAACGAAGAACTATCTCCTTTTGCCCCTCAGGAAATGAATATTACCAACGATGGACAAACTTTAGTGATCAAATGGCAAGATAATGTGGAACACATAATTTCAGCGTTTAATGTAAGGTATATGTGTCCTTGTGCGCATTGTGTCGATGAAGTAACTGGAGAAAAATTGATTAAAGAAGAAGACGTGCCTGCAAATGTGAAAATTTTGGAATCTGCACCTGTTGGCAGATATGGAGTTAGATTCTCCTTTGATGACCCAAGTCCGGGGGCTGGTGCCGGAATATACACCTTCTCATTTTTACGTAAAATGGGTGAAGAAGCTGTTGAGAAAGCCTCCTTCGAAGTTTAGAGGGCAAATCTTATTAATCTATTTCAATTTTAAACATATATGTTAGCACAGGAGATTAGAATCCGAGGAGAGCCAACTGCAGATCCACAGAAATGCAGATTTGTGCTTGATAGTGAAGTTCTTTCAAGGGCATCAGTATCTTTTAACTTAGAATCTGACACTGAAAATGCTCCTTTAGCTAAGAATCTTTTAGATTTACCATATATTGCTGAAGTCAATATTTCCGGACAAGTAGTTACTCTAACTGGAGATAATATCGAAAGTTGGCCTGCTGTCGGAAAAGAAATCGGCGGGGTAATTAGAGACCAAATTAAGAGCGGTGAACCTGCAGTAACTGAAGAGGTTATGAGTGCAGGAAATAGCGTCTTGTTTGATCAAGTTAACGAATTAATCAGAAATGATGTTAATCCTAGCATTGCATCTCATGGAGGGATAATTACTCTTCACAATGTAAAAGATGGAAAAGCATACGTAACAATGGGTGGAGGTTGCCAAGGATGTAGTGCATCTAGTGTAACATTGAAGCAAGGAGTTGAATCCTATATTGTTGCAAAAATAGATGAAATAAATGAAATTGTAGATTTAACAAATCACTCAGAAGGAGTGAATCCCTACTATACTCAACCACTTCCTCAACAGAATACTGGAGGCGGCTGTGGTTGCAGTAGTGGAGGTAGCGGCGGTAGCTGTAGTACCTCGGCAAGTCCAGCCCAACAGAATGGCGGTGGCGGCTGCGGCTGTCACTAAATCGGCAAGCAATCAGTTTTAATACTTGCATTATATTACCATTATATCTTTACAAGGTAGCATGACTGAAGAGAGCAAATTAGCTGAAGAAAATAACGACGAAGAGATCGTTGAAGAAATCATTGATGAGATTATTGAAAATGCTGAAAATATTGAATTTGAAGATGAAGATAGTAAGCCTCAATTGCCGATAGATTATTCTAAAAAGTTGAGTCCTGAAGAAGAAGAGGAGGAAGAGGATCCTTTCTTCGTAAGAAATATCAATGCTCTTATCAAATATTTAGATGGTAAAAGTAGAAATGTTGTAATTGGAACGTTAGTTGTTTTCTTAATTAGTATTATTAATTTCATCGTATGGAATGTCACGAATTACACTTACTTAGAATATTTTGGAACTGTTTTATCATTTGTTCTGCTATTAGGCTGTGCATTGGGAGTTCTAATCTCATATAATGTTTATAATATTGAAATAAATCAGAACAAAGATGTACGCATTTCTGGATTTATATTATCTGCTGGAAGTGTTTTACTAACTGTTTTTGTAATGTTTTATGAATTGAGCCAAAATCCTTGCCTCATCGAATTTAGAGAAGAAAATTGTAATCCTGTAAATGTAGATTCTTTAAGGGCTATAACTGCTGTTGCAGTCTTTGCAGGTAGTTTAGGAGTTGTAATGCTAATCTATGGATTAGGATTATTACAGCGTACATTGATTGGCTATGCTTTAGCCATCTCTTTTGGAGGATCTCTAATACTTACAATTGTTCTCCTTATGTCTGCCTTTGAATGGATTGAAGAGTCTGTTTGGCTCCTATTGATACCGCTATTATTCTTGGGACTTGGATTAGCGGGGCTGCATCATAGAAGATACCAATTGGCTGGTTTCGTAATAGGTTGTTACATTTCTGGATTGGCAGGAATTGGATGGTTAATTGAACCAAATCTGGCTTCTGGAGGATTCTTAGGAGGTGGGCTGCCAATGACTGGGTCTGGATTATTGTTTATCCTTCGAAGGACTGACAGAGAAGCAAGAGAAAGTATGCTTAATGAAGCAAGTGAGTTCTTAGAAACCGGATATCCTAGCAAATCCTTAGACGTTTCAAATCGATTAATGAGTCGAGCTCAGCGCGACGGTGTTTTGATGCATGATGCAAGAATGTGGCTAAGCAAAGCAAGAGCATTGACTGGTCACAGAGAATACGATCGATCAATCACCTACTACTCAATGGCTCTTGAAATTGAAGAGAAAAATGAAGAAATATGGTTTGAAAAAGGCAATTTACATCGGAAATTAAAACAATGGATTGAAGCTGAAATATGCTTCCAAAACGCTACAGAGATAGAATACACACATGGAAGTGCATGGCTAAGGTTAGCTCAGACCAAGGAAAGACTCGAAAAATTAGATGAAGCCGAAGAAAGTTATCTAATTGCTTTAGAATTAGAATGCAATCATGGATTAGCACATCTCGGATTAGGAAGATCTCAATCTAAATTAGGGAAAATTAAAGATGCATTAAAATCTGTTGAAAAATCAATTGCAATTCTAAAAGAAGACTACAGGCCTTACATGGTCAGAGGAGACATTTATTTCGGCCTAGGTGATTATGAAAGAGCAGATTCAAAAGGATACTCAAGAGCTGTTAACATCAGACCTGATTTAAAACGCGGATGGAGAAAATTAACTAAAGTTTACAAAGCTCAAGACAAAGCTGAACTTTTGATTATGGCTCTATCTAGAATATTAGAAATTGATTCTGAGGATGAAATTGCTTTGTGGGAAAGAGCTGAGGCTCATTTTGAATCAAAGAAATTAGGAGATGCTATGGGAGACATACACAAGCTACTTGCCATTAATCCTGGAAATCAAAAAGCTAGGAAATTTAAAGCTAAAATTTTAGAAAAATTAGATGCTAAAGAGTGGGAATAATGTTTAAACTAAGAATACGAAATTTGAATGAATCTTACGGGTCTTCTAAGGAACTATTAGTTTCAGATTTCTTACAAGCAATTGGGTTCTTAGGAACTGATGGACCAAAAGCCAAAGAAACAAAAAGAGCTAAAACTGGAATTTTATTATTTACAAAATGTTTGATACCAAAGCCCGACAAATCTTGGACAACATCTGAAATTGCAAAAGAATTAGGAGTTCCATTACAAGGAGTTTACAGACATTTACAATGGTTAAGAGAAGTAGGCTTTTTGACTGAAGACTTTCCTGGAAAAGCTGAAGATCCAAAAAAAGTAAGATTATGGCATTATGACCTAGAAAAAGCTTGGTCTGGTGTTGAAAATAGAGCTCGAATATGTCTTGAAACATACCGTGAAATTATTAATAATTTGAATAACACTTTAAAGGAATCAAAAGAGGTTGTACCTGATGGTATGATTTTGCTAGATAAAGAAGAAGCTTTTGAAATCGAGCTAAGAGAAATTAGGAGAGATGAAGAAGAAAGCTACGAAAGCGACTTAAGCGCAATTGGAAGAGGAATTGGACTTCTATCAAACCATCATTATCCGTATCACGAATCAATGCCATACAAAATCTTAGACGAATGCTTCTTTCAGCGTCCTGATAGGGCATGGACTGCCGAGGAAATCGCTGCTTGGATTGAAACAACTAGGCCTACTGCATATAGGCACTTGAATCGACTAATTTCATTAGGACTTATTGAAAGATGTAGAGCTGCAGACGGAGGACCTCCTACCAGTGCATTCCATTTGAGATTGGGATCACTAAAGAAGGGATGGCAGAAAATTGAAACCCAAACTGAATTAGTACTAGATAAATACAAAAAGACAATAACTAAATTGAAGGAATGATATGAACCCAAACCATCCGGCCAACAATGTAACTCCTAAAGGGGATTATCTCAAAGGAAAGAAGATTTGGCTGGGTGTAACTGGATCTGTTTCATGCGTAGAAACTGTTGGAATAGCAAGAGAACTTCTGAGATATGGAGCAGACGTAACAATTGTTGCAAATCGAGCTGCTCTTGAATTAGTAGGTGAAAAAGCACTTGAATTTGCTTGTGGAAAACCAATCATCAAAGAAATTACTGGACAAGTTGAACATGTAATCGCAGGACATGAAGCTGATTTACTACTCATAGCGCCGTGTTGCGCAACTAGTTTGGGTAAGATGATCAATGGCATTGGAGATAACCCTCCTATGTTAGTTGCATTGACTTGTATTGGAGCAAAAACACCTCTGATTGTTGCACCAGCAATGGACAGCAATATGTCTAAATCTTCAATTGTTCAAAAAAACCTTCAGAATATTAAAAAAATAGGTACTGTTATTGAACCAATACTGGTAGAAGGTAAAGCAAAGTTACCTTCTAAGGAAAGAATAGTAGCTGAGGTTTGCAAAGTTACTGGACCAAATAATTTAGTTGGAAAAAAAATATTAGTGATAGGGGGAGGAAGTAGCGAACCAATCGATGACGTGCGAGTTGTTACTAATAAATCAAGCGGATTCATGGCTACGGCCTTATCAGAAACTGCCTTTGCAATGGGTTCCAATGTTGAATTATGGTTAGGTAATGCAATTCACCAACCTGGAGAATGGGTAGAGACTAAACGATTTGATACCCTTGCAAAATTAAAAGATATGATTAAGAGTATGAAAAAATATGATGCAGTCATAATGCCTGCAGCTCTGTCTGATTTTATACCGACAAAAACAAAAGGAAAATTAGATTCTTCAAAACCTATTTCTCTCAAAATGAAAAAGGCTCCTAAAATAATAGATAGTATTCGAAAGAAACACAAGGGAATTTTGTATTCCTTCAAATTAGGTTCTAATATTAAAGAAAAAGAACTAACTGAAAAGGCAAAAAAACTTCTCAAACATTCTGACTGCGTGATTGCTAATTATTCTGAGGCAATGGGAGCTAAGAGCAGTAAAATAGCAATTATAGATAAGAAAAATACTAATTGGACAGAAGGAAATAAATTTGACTTATCTAAAGAAATACTTGAAAAAATATCTTCTGAGATCTAAGCTTTCTGCAAAACTCTTAGATTAACTCTAAACAAAGCATTTCGTGCTGTATCTTCGGGAACATGTTCGATTATACCTCTCTGATGTAAAGCATCAATAATCAAACCACCGTGATAAGTTGCTTCGCGAGGCTTTAGTCCAAATTCTCTAATTAAATGACGCTCTATGACACGTTTAGCTGTTGTTGAATGACCTGGAAAATATGTTTCTTTTAACATCTCAATTACTGATGCAGTTCTAATCTTCAAATTCTTCATTTTTTCATCATGAATTCTTTGCTGCTCTTCTGTCATCACGTATTCATCTTCGTCCAAAATTACCTCTATAGCTGTCTATTCAGGCGAAAGGTCTCGTAATAAACGTATGCCTTCGAATAATTGTAAAACCCCCCTACTGTGTGAAGTAACTCAGCCGAGGTCGCTTAGCCTGGTATAGCGCGGGCCTGGAAAGCCCGTGGGAGCAATCCCTCGCGAGTTCAAATCTCGCCCTCGGCGCCATTTTATGTTAAATTTAAATTATACCTGATCTGATTAATTCAATTATTACATAAACCAAGCAAATTATGCTAATTATAATGCCAATTCGTCCTCTCTTTACTTTAGAAGAAGGCCTGAATCCTAAAATCGGCTCAGCCTTATCGGCTAACTTTTCTTCAATCTTACTCACGGAGTCTTAGTGTCTAGGGACATATATACCTTTTATTTTGTCTGTCCTACGCGCGCGCTCGAGAAAAATCGACGTGTTTTGCGCTAATTTTAGTCTTTACTAACTGCAGAAATATCTGCTACGTCTTCTAATGTCAATTTGAATTGTTCTTGAAGTGGACTATAGCAATCCAAACAATATTTATTTCCTTTCTTTAAATCAGGAACTTCTTCACTATCTTCCTGAATTTCTATCTCAAAAGGCTTAGCGTTGCAAACCATGCACATTACTTCGAGCATGATACCAAATTTAGTCAGGTTTTCATAAAGCTTTGGACTAAGAAAACCAAGAATGGCTACCAAACTGATCTCTTACAACCTTCTGATCTGTTTCTGAATAGTGCTTAAGACCCATCAAAACTGAGTAAAGATAATTAGCCAACTTTGGTCTAATAAAGGTAAAATATGGAATAAAATTCTTCAATTTACTACCTTTATTGTAAATATAAGGCTTAATTGTAATTGATACCAAAGTATTCAGATCTGTCTTTGAAAGCCTCCAAGAAACATGAGAATCATTTCCTTTAGAGTCTCCAATTACTAAATCAAACCCTTCACCTTCAAACCAATTATATAAATTACGGTACAAAATACGATTATTGTAATATTCTATAGAATCTTCATGCGAAGAACCGTCCCATACTTTGACTTCATTTTTTTTACAAAAAGGATGGAATTTTTCTAAATGCCCCTCTGAAGAAATAATATGCCAAACTTTTGAAGTTTGAGCATGAATGAGAACTTCACGATTAATCTCCCAAATATAATCTTCAGCTTGTGTCATTTTCTACCGCACCATTGGTTGTAACTGCAACTATTGACCCGAGGATAAGAAACATACCTATGGCTTGCTGCAAAGAAGGTGATTCAGCTAACAGTAATATTCCCCAAATTATTGTAAATGTAGGTTGAAGAAGAATTGCGAATGAAGTGTAAGCTGCAGGTAATCTTGGTAAAGAATGAGCAATAGCTAACCAACCCATAACTTGACTCAAAATAGCTAAAGCTAGTAACCAACCATGAGTAGGGAATTTAGGTTCGAAATCAATTGGTTCAACATAGATTGACTTGAGAGGTAAAAAACTAAGAATCAGAAGTCCAAGAGCACATCCTGCTGTTGAATCAAATTGTAAATTTACTGCAGGAGCTAATTCTCTGTTAGCAAATCTATAGATAATTAAGAATGCTGAATAGAATATTGCTGTAAAAACTCCTGCAATCACTCCTCGGACTGGATATTCTCCATAAGGGTCGTCATCTAAAACACCCGATATGAGAACTAATCCAACCATCACAATGGGCAACGAAATTAGTATCGATAAATTTGGTCTTTCACCAAACAACCGCCAACTCATTAGCGTTACAATTATTACTTGAGAATTACCAATCAAAGTACCAATTCCCGTTCCTATCCAATCAACAGTACTGTGGTAAGCAAGGAAATCAAGAGAAAATGCAAAACCTGCAACAAGAGCAATTAATCTTGTGTTAACAGAACGTGTATCTTCTGCCTTCCTAAACAAGATAATAATCAAAAGAAAAGGAAGTGCGTAAACCATTCTGAAAAATGCTCCAGTTAATGGATTTGCATCTGAAAGTGCATAAAGAATAGGCGCAAAAGATACTACAACTCCTCCAAACATGGCAATCGCCATTGATCTCTGGAGGTTTTCAGATCCCATTAATTCATAGAATCAGTACGTGTATATGAAAAGTCCTTAAGATATTTAATAGAAAAAATGGTGCTCTCGCCGGGATTTGAACCCGGGTATTCGGCTCGAAAGGCCGAGATGATGGGCCGGACTACACCACGAGAGCTTAAAACTCAATTTAGAACACTAGAATTTAATATTATGTGAGACTTAAGCTTCAAATGATTTCATTTTAGCTTTTAGGTTCTCAATTTGGCGCTGAAAATTAGTCCGTTGAATTTCGAGCTCGCCCTGGTATCGTGTTTGAGACGCTTCCAATGCATCATAATTCTCAGATTTAATTCTGTTCAATTCTTTTTCGTGATCCGAACGAAGTTGCTCAAGTTCTGTTTCAAGAGCTTTTACTCTTTCTTTAAGAACTTCAACTTCACTCATACTTTTAACAGATGTAACGCTGTTTAAACAATTAGTTGCATAACTATCTTAATACGAGCTGTATAGAATCAATTGATGTGGAGAGACCCGTCACGAGGAAATCAAAATTTTCAAGTAAGATATACTATGTCTGAAGGATGGGGGGATCCTGTTCAAATTAATCGAAGACCTGGATCGAAAATGTCTTTTTCTAAATATGAAAAAGAACAACTTACTGAATCAATTGGAATATTGACCATTGCATTTACTCTTGCCCTAAGCGACGGTTTAGCTCCAGTTATGAATAGTCCTGAGATTTTACTCAATACTCTTCCTCTAGCCTTTGGAGCCGTTATGACTGGGTTTCTACTGCATGAATTAGCTCACAAATGGATGGCGCAACAATATGGTTGCTGGGCTGAATACAGAGGAAATCGTAACGGTTTACTTTTCGCGCTATTAATGTCTAGTTTTGGATTTTTACTTGCTGCACCTGGTGCTGTAATGGTTTCAGGAAGAATAACTGAAAGGCAGAATGGAATAATTGCGGCAGTCGGTCCGATTAGTAATATTATAATTGCATTAGTTGCGTTTCCAATTTACATTTTTACAGTAGGATTGGAATCACCTATCTCTTTAGTTGGGGAATTGGCCAGATTCATTGTAATTATCAACCTTATTCTTGGTGGATTCAATATGATTCCTGTTCAACCACTAGATGGATCGAAGATAATCGTTTGGAGTAAGTATGCTTACTTTGGAATTATTGCTGCTATTTTTGCCGTAGCAAATCTGTATTGGACTATTTCACCAATATCATGAAATCTACATGGGTGCTGTATGATGCTTCTTGCCTTTTTTGTACTGCTGGAGTAAATGCTTTCGAAAAAACTCTTAATAAAAGAAATTGCAAAATTAAGCCTTTGCAAAATAAAACTGTAATGAAGATACTAAATGTGAAAGAAGGTGATGATTTCCCTGAAATGAAAGTTATTGGAGATGATCACAAAGTTTACGGAGGGGCGAAAGCAATCGTATACATTTGTAGAAAAATTTGGTGGGCTAGTCCTCTTTGGGCCTTAGCCCATTTACCAGGAACTATGCAAATGCTTGACTTTATTTACAAACAAGTAGCTAAAAGACGTCATTGCCATGGCCAGTGTGAAGTGTAATGAAATTAGGGCCTTTCCTTGCAATTGCTTTTGCCTTTTTCTTAATTGCTATCTTTCCATATTATGCTGGAAATGATGAACCAAGGCTCATAACTTCTGATGAAGACGGAGATGGAATTACAGATGATAAAGACAAATGTATTGGAGAAGCCCCCTCTGAGGGTGAAGACCTAAACGAAGATGGATGTATTGATAGCAAAATGACTAATGATGAAATTAGTTACATAGAAAAAATTTCAAAATTTAATCTCGCTCAATATTTATTTTTCGCAATTGTTGCAATTATTGGAAGTGCTCTTTATTGGGAAAGAAAAAAAATCAGAAGCGTTTTGTACGATGATGATGAATTCATAACTGATTTTAAAAAGAATTTAGATAATGATGAAGAAACTGAAAATGTAGACTATGATAAATTAGGAGAGGATAAAGTTTACACTGAAGAAACAGGATCTATATTTGATGGATTTAAATTTTCTTTCAAAAATTTTAATGCTGAAGCTGATAGGAGTATTCTGATAATTTCACTAATTTGTTTAGCGTGTTTATTGTTAGGCCCAAATCAAGCTTGGCTACAAGTAGAGGGTGAATCAGAAGAGCTGAACTCCGATGTGCTCCAGGAGACCATATACTTCGACGCCAAATACTTTTCAAATAATTGGGAAACTACAACTGGAAACACCACACAAGGATTTACAGTAACAATTAACGAATATGAAAATCCTAAATGTACTGATGAGATTAGGGAAGTCTATAACTGTAATTCCCGTAGCGCTCTTTTTGGTACTATCGACCAATTTTTAACACTGTCCGCATTGTTCTGCTTTATAGTTTTTATTCTAAATTTCAGAGCTGAAAAATATAGAAGAAGTATTGCAATATTCTTTACTTTATCTTTAGTAACCACAATGGCTAGCTTGTTAATTTTCACATCCTTAATAGATAATACAATAGAATCTGACAGGTTGTTGTATGAAGATGAAGAGAAAGCAGGAACGTGCTGGATGGATGAACCAAAGATCTGGGGAGAAACTGAATGTCTTATACAAATAGACAACAGAATTTACACCGACACTTCTACTTTTACGCCTGGTATCTCCTTCTGGATTATTCTTACTACTATTTCTATATTGTTCATTGGACTTTTCACTAGCATAGAACCACTCATTACAATGGAAAAAAGAACTTGGGCTGAAGCACTCAGGCAAAATTGGCAAGTTTTTGCACTAATTTTTGCTACCTTCTTCCTTTGGAGATTAAACGAATTAATGACGAACCTGTAATGGTGCGGGGGGAGGGATTCGAACCCTCGTACCACTAAGGACCGGATCTTAAGTCCGGCGCAATTGGCCAGGCTATGCGACCCCCGCGCTTTTTTGCCATGTAGAGAACCTTTAAAGAGAGCTTCATTGTAATTTGTAATATAGGGAAAGGAGCTAATCTATGACGACTGCGGCTACTGCAAAAATAATAAAACTGGTTGGAAGTGCAAATCCACCTTCATTAGTTGCCCTATATGGAGGATCTCTTGGAGAAAGAAAATCGGCAATGTCTGATTTAGAAAGTGACCTCTATGGTGCAGGATTAAGTGTTATTGATTTTAATGCAAGACGTTATCTTTCTGAGACTGATTTATCACAACCTTTAGTACAACAAATAATTACTGAATTGAAATCGAACACAGATACAAGCGGAGCTACTGCAGACCTTGTAAAATTAATCAACGAAACTGCCCCTGCAACAATAAGTACACATTTAACAAATGAAAATAGAGTGGAACTGATTCATCAATTTGACTCATCGATGAAAAAGCTGGCGTCTATCAGCCTTCAAAAGAAACCACTCGTTATTCTTATACAAGGAATGGAAAGAACACCGGTTGGTACCTTCACATCTATATCTGATTTTATGGCTAATTACCTTGACATACACAAATTCATGTTTGTTGTGTCAATCGGAGAAGAATTCTTGCAAAATGAACTTAACAACGGCAATACAAATATGTCACCTGAAGATTTCTTAGAAGATATTTTTAGCTCAGTTGTTACATTTGAAGAACCTGCAAAAAAAGTTCCTGAACCAAAACCAATTGCTAATGATAATGACGATTTGTTTGCACCCCCTGTAGGACTGGAAGTTGAAAGTGGATCTGATATTGCTGCTAAAAGAAAAGGAGGAAAATTAACTCCTAAGAATTCAGGAAGGCCAAATAGTAGAATATTCAAAGTTCGAGAATTATCAGGTAAAAAAACCGTCGTACGAAAAGGAAACAGGCCTACTAGAAAAATAATAAGGAAGGCAGTAAAAGGACCTAAAAAGTTCAAAGCTGTTGGCGGTAAAATAAACTTGAAAAAATATATGAGGCCTATATTGAAAGCTGATTTATTTGCTGTAAAAAAATTCTGGAGTGAAGTTAGTAATCTAAAATATGAAGAATTTACCAAATTAATTGAAATGGTAATGAAAGAAACTTCAAACAAAGAATCACGTATTAGAGCAACTGCAATTACTGCACTAGCATCTATAGCAAAAGGCGTTTCTTGGGAAATGCCGCCTGAAGTCATGGACCAAGCACTTATTCTGACAAGTGATGGTTCGAAAGAAGTGAAAGATGCTGCTGCAGAAGCTATAAGAGAAATGAATGAAGCTGGAGTAGATAAAAAACCTCAATTTACACCATCCTCGGAAACAAAAGCTACCCAAAATAAAGGTTCAATGGAGCTAAACGAATTAGATGCTGATAGCATGTTAGGTACTAGTTCGGGCAGTATTGGTTCTTTATCTTTAGGAAGTGGCTCTGGAGGTGTAAAGGTGATGGGGGGAGAAACATCCGGAATCAGTAGTGCCCCTACCTTTGAAATGTCTAAAGACATACCTTCATTTGAAGAAAAGAAAAAACCTGCGCAGTTCAAGGCTGTCGGAGATAAACCTAAGAAATTTAAGCCTGTAGAAAAAAAGAAACCTGGATTTAAAGTAGTAAAATAAAATTAACTATTTTTTTCTAAATGAAAACTTATTTTCATCCCATCTACTTCAAAATTATCTGATTTGCCGGATGGTTCTGCATATTGTAAGTCTGCATTACTAGCTCTTGTCTCAAATTTAATATAATCCCAATCGGGCGTATTTAATTTTGGACTATTTTCTGAAAGCCAAACATTGAGAGTAATTGTATCTTCTAACTCAAGATCCAAATCTTTACGTTTGGATTGAACTCTTCTGGTTATTTCTCTAGCTAAACCTTTAGATAATAAATCGTCTGTAATCTCCATATCTAGAACTAAAGAAATATCTCCTAATTTTTCATCTGCGAATGTAGACGCGGCAAAACCTTCTTTTTCAATACGACGTAAAATTACATCTTCCATTGTAATTTCATAACCCGCTAATTTTGCTTCATTGTTATCTATCTGTGACAACAAAGATTCTGAAGCTATTTCAGCTAATTCTGAAAGAACTTTAGGTAAATCTGCCCTACATTTTTTACCTAATACTTTGTGATTTGGGACTACTTCTACACGTTGGAATCTATCAAGATTATTCTCAGTTTCTAAATTTTCTACGTTTAATTCTTCAGCAATAATTGTGTGAAATTCTGACAAATTTGTCCCGCCAACAATCCAACCAGATTTACAAGGCAATCTTTGACGTCTATCTGAATCAACACGGATTCTACGGCCTGTTTCTGTGAGTGTGCGAACTAAAGCCATTTTTTGTTCTAAATCTAGATTTTGTGGAGGAAGATGCCTTTCAACTAATGCAGATCCCAACGGCCAATCGGCCATATGAACTGACTTACCAGTTAAATCATGGTGTATTCTATCAGACATAAATGGAGAAACTGGTGCCATAAGTTTACTTACAATGCATAAAACCTCATACAATGTATGTTGGCATGCACTTTTGTCATTACTATCGGCTTCATCCCACAATCTACGACGTGAACGTCTAACGTACCAATTTGAAAGATCATTAATTACAAAATTTTCCAAATCTCTTCCTGCCTTGTGAAATTCCCATGACACGAATTGATTATGATAATCTTGAGCAACTGTTGTAATCCTAGAAAGTATCCATTGATCTAAAGGAGTTCTATTATCAACTGGAACAAAAGTTGATTCATCATTGGGGTCAAAATTGTCTAATGCCGCATAGTCTGCGTGAAAACGATGTACATTCCATAAAGTAAGAAACATCTTTGCATATGTTTCTCTTACACCATTAGGATCAAAATTCATCGGATTCCAAGGTGCACTTTGAGTAGTCATGTACCATCGAATGGCGTCTGTTCCCTCTTTATTGAAATGATCCCATGGATTTACTACATTCCCTTTAGATTTACTCATTTTCTTTCCTTCGCTATCTAAAATATGGCCCAAGGAAAGACATCTATTGTAACAAATGCTGTCAAATACAGTTGTTGAAACTGCAAGAAGTGAATAGAACCATCCACGTGTTTGGTCTACTGCTTCACATATGTAATCTACAGGAAAACTACCCTTGAATTTATCTTCATTTTCAAAAGGATAGTGCCATTGTGCAAACGATGCACAACCTGAGTCAAACCAACAATCCATAACGTATGGCTCTCTAACCATTAAACCATCACATTTTTCACTAGAACAATGAAGTTTAACATCATCAACATAAGGCCTGTGCAATTCTTTTGGAGATGGTGAATCATTTGTTTTTAAAGAATTCATTTCTTCTATACTACCAATGCAATGCTCATGTCCACATTTTTCACAAATCCAAACGGGAATAGGAGTTCCCCAATATCTTTCTCTACTGATGGCCCAATCTTTGATGTTTCTTAACCATTCACCAACTCTCCCAGTTCCGGTCCATTCAGGAGCCCATTCGACTTCTGAATTGAATTGTATGATTTTATCTTTTACAGCAGTCATACGAACAAACCAACTATCCATAGCATAGTAAAGCAAAGGATGATCTGTTCTCCAACAATGTGGATAATCGTGTGTGTAAATATGCTCTCGATAAAGCTGACTATCGGATTCTAAAAGATCAATGATTTCTGAATCGCAGTCCTTAACGTAACGACCATCTAATGATTTGTGAGTACCTGCAATAAATTTACCATCCATACCTACTGTATGCTGAGCTGGAAAACCAACTTCCATTCCTAGAGCGTAATCATCCTCACCATACATCACAGCTGTATGAACTACACCAGTACCATCTGTTGTCGTAACAAAATCTGCAGGAACAACTGTCCAGGCCGTATCTGAATCGCCTCTTTCTATTGCTCCAGGAAATAATGGCTGGTAAGCTTTACCAACTATACTTGAACCTGGAAATTCTTCAATCATTTCAACTTGGTGACGTAATACATCAGACATCAAATCTTTAGCTAAAATTAATTCTTCTCCAACCTCAGAACCACCTCGACCTTCCCAGTTTGCTGAAGGTGATTCAGTTATTCGAACTCTACAATAAGTTACATCAGGTCCAACTGCAAGACCTACGTTACCTGGAAGAGTCCAAGGCGTTGTAGTCCATGCAAGTATCGAAGCGTCATCGTCAACTAATTTGAATTTTACGTAAACTGCAGGTTCTGCTACTTCTTTATATCCTAATGAAACCTCATGCGAAGAATAACTTGTACCTGTTTGTGGACAATAAGGTAAAACCTTGTGACCTCTAAAAAGAAGGCCTTTATCGTGCATTTGCTTAAGTGACCACCAGGCAGATTCTATGTATTCATCATGTAATGTAACATATGGATTATCCATATCAACCCAGAAAGCCATTCGCTCACTCATTTCTCTCCAAGCTTCTTCGTATGTCCAAACACTTTCCTTACATTTTTGATTAAAGGCTTCCATTCCATAAGCCTCTATCTCTTCATTAGACATTAGATTCAATTGTTTTTGAACTTCAATTTCGACAGGTAAACCGTGAGTATCCCAGCCACCTTTTCTCTCTACTAAATGACCCTCCATGGTTTTCCATCTACAAACCATATCTTTGTACAATCTCGATAAGACATGATGAATTCCAGGCTTTCCATTAGCCGTTGGCGGGCCTTCCAAAAAAGTAAAAGGATCTGAATTTCTACGCTGCTCTATACTGTTCTCAAATGTTTTCTCTTTATTCCATCTCTCAGCTACTTCCGTCTCCAAAGAAACAGGATCATAGTTGCCTGTGTTTGGCGTTCGCTTTTGAGAACTTGAACCTTCCATCACTGCTCGGATTAAGGGGATGTTATAAAGAATCACCGAAACTTAAACTTAAAACCCCTATTGATTCAACCACAAAGGAGCCGGGGTGGCTCAGCCTGGTAGAGCGTCGGACTCATAGGGTAAAAATAGTTCCGGCTATGCCTGGGACATCCGAAGGCCGCGGGTTCGAACCCCGCCCCCGGCACCACTATTCCCATTCAATTGTGCCTGGTGGTTTGTCAGTTATATCATAAACTACACGATTAACGTCATTTTTTAATTCTCGCGTAATTCTTTCAGATATTTTTTTCAGTACTGAATAAGGGAGTTCTGCTGCTTGAGCAGTCATGGCATCATAACTATGTACTGCTCTAACTGCTATTGTATTACCGTATGCTCTAACATCTCCCTGTACTCCTACAGTTTTAACTGGTAAAATTACCGCAAAATATTGCCATGGCAGTTCCATAACTCCTTCTTTAGCTGCTAATTCCATTTCTTCTTCGGCAATATGACAAGCTTGCCTAACTATTTCTGTTCTTTCGGGAGTAGCCTCCCCCATCACTCTAACTGCTAATCCAGGACCTGGAAATGGTTGTCTTTGGGAAACTGAAACATTTAGATATTCAGCAAGACTTCTTACTTC
>CACAGG010000002.1 GCA_902531985.1 uncultured marine group III euryarchaeote | reverse complement strand
ACGGTAACGGATTAACCAATGGCGCAGGTATCGGCGGATATTCCAGGATACCCTTGGTACGAGTTACAAACCGAAATGCAATGGCTGCAACCATTTCAGCATTTCTCCTTTTATTTGCCGGAGTTTCATTGCTATTGCTTTGGGAAACGAATGAAAGCTCTCAGATAACTGTTGATGGTGATTCAGGGGATTGGGACGGTATCGAATCTACTGAACAGCAACAAGGAAATGTAAACAACGCAAATATGGACATTGTGTCCACCTCGATTTTTGCAGATTCGATTTATTTATCAATTCTAACAGTTACTGATGAACCTATGTTCTACTCATCAGAAGGATACACACTAAGAGTTATGATTGACACTGATGACAATTCAGATACCGGATACTCAATACCGGGCATTGGTGCGGATTATATGGTTGAAATGTATGGTAAAGAACAAGTTGTATTAAGTTCAATACTATATGCATTCAACAACAATAGAGAAAATAATGATTGGAATGGCTTTAATCTATTAAATTCAGTTAATGCTCGCACACTTGGAAATAATATAGAAGCTCAAATACCTCTCTTTGATCTAGGGTTAACTTCTGGAAGCGAAGTTAAAGTTGTATGGCAAACTACAGACAATAAAGACAGCTTTGATTTAGCTGATACTATCGTCTTGCTAAACGGCAATAATTTTGCAATATCTGAAATGATTGCGGAGATGTCAAACAACAACGTTGAAAGTGAAAGCTCAGAAATAACTATTGACGGTTATTTTGGAGACTGGATGAATGTTGAAAAACAATTCAACATAATTTCTACTGCTGAATCTGAACACATTGATATTCAGAATTATGCAGCTGTAGAAAAAAACAGTAACGCGTTCATGTATCTAAGTGTTAGTGGAAATATATTGAATGGAGTATCTGTTCCTTCCTACAGTGCTAAATCAATTCCAGGAGCTCAAACTAGTAATGGAAATAGCGAACCTGGAGCTTCAAATCAAGCTTCAACACCTTTACCTGTATTAACTAATGAAGACACCATTTTTGTTATGATTGATACCGATAATGATTACACTACTGGATATTCGTCAATAGGAATGGGTATTGGTGCTGAAATGATGGTCGAGATTAAAGGTCAATACGGAATTATAACAAAAAGAGTTTTGAAGGAATGGACTGGAGAAACCAACAATGATTGGGAATGGACTTCCGGTGAATTAATTGATGCTGCAGCAAGTGGCAGTGAAATAGAATTAGAGATCGTTAAAGGTGACTATTGGATTCACATTGTGGGATGGGATGGAGATGAAGATTCATCTAAATCTTTTACAACCATAAATGATGGTGGAAGATTTGTTGCTCAAACAGACACTTACTTTTACTACAGATTCAACGATGATTTACTTGATTCTGGAGGTAATGATAGAACTTTGACAACTGGCGGAGATCCAACAACTAGTTCTTCTGGAAAAATGGGTAATGGATTAACTCTAGATGGAACTGGCGACTATGCTACTAATGCAGACCAGCCTTCGTTCCACAATAACGACTGGTCTTTCGAAGCTTGGATTAATCCAAGTGATATTGGAGATGGTTCTACAAGTATGCCTATTCTTTTCATTGGAGATGGTGAGGGTCTAGGAAGTATCGATGAAAGTGAAGACGAATTGCAGATAGGAATTAGAAACGGATATCTGGAATTATGTTTTGACATGTGTGACGATAGTGATGTTAACAAAAAATATTTCAACAGTCAGACCCAGTTCAATACTGGCACTTGGTACCACATTGCAGTCTCAAATGATAATGATGGTAACGGTATAAAGAATGGAATTAGTGTTTTCATTAACAATGTCAGAATAAGTAACAGTGGTGATCCTGATTTGATTAATTTCAATATTAAAGATACTACAAACTATCCTAGTGCTGGTAATGTAGAATATTATATCGGTTCTGGAGATATTTCTGGATCTACTTCTATTGCTAACTTTAATGGGATAATTGATGAAGTAAGATGGAATACATATGAAAAAGAAGCCTTTGCAGGTGGTCTAATGATTAGTAAAGTTGATCCAGATACAAATACTGTAACTATCTTCAACTCTAACTCTGCACAAATAAATTTAGACGGAATTCAAATCTATGATGATGTAAGCGACGATACTGGATGTTCTTTATCTGGAAATCTAGACAGTGGAGCTACGACAACTTGTACAAGTGGGCTTACTTTAGGTAATGATGATATGGTTTACATGGTAGATAGTGATTCTGGAAACGATGAAACTGGAGTTGAATCTGGTTTCAATGAAGACAATAAGATGTTTGTAATTGATGGTGTATGCTGGAATGATGGCAGTGGCAATGATGGCGATTGTAACTCTTCCGGTGATTTATTACCAAGTGCAGGTATTTGGACGCATAATACTGCAGTTAATGCAGGCGGTGCAGATTATATTCAATTATCAACTGAAGGGGACAATGATCAAGCTGTAAGTGATTGGGAATCTATACCTGAGTTTGGAACTCTCCTAATGCCTGTAGCCTCCGTTCTTTTGATTGTAGGATACAACTACCGTAGAAAAAATAATTTAGGAAATTAAATCTAAATCTTACGCCACTTGGTTCCTTCAGGAGTATCTTGAATTTCAATACCCATAGACGTTAGTCTATCACGTATTAAGTCTGATTTTGACCAATTTTTGGATTTTCGGGCTTCATCTCTATCTAATATTAATTGTTCAATTTCGGATTCTAAATTTGAATCTAATACGTCTAATCCAAATAAGCCTAATACCTTGTTTCCATAAAGTTCAAAAATCTCTATTACTTCTTTTAGCAATTCAGTATCAATTAAGGAATAATCACAATTATTTGAAACACGTGACAATTGAAAAAGAGCTGCAATAGCTTCACGCGTATTGAAGTCATCATTCATAGCTGATATGAAATCATCTCTACATGCTTTAGTCGCTTCAACTAAATATGAGGGCCTTTCTAAACCACTAGATTCTATTGTCAACAATCTATTATAGGAACCTTCAAGCCGTCTATAAGCAGACAAAGATTCTTTCAAATTATTGTCACTGAAATCAATTGGTGAGCGGTAGTGCCCATTTAACAAATAAAAACGAAGTATTGGGGCACTATATTCTTTCATGACGTCCCTTACCAAGAAAAAATTATCCAATGATTTTGACATTTTTGCATTATTAACTGTAAGATGCCCTGAATGTAACCAATAGTTTGACATTGGAGAATGCCCTGTGTGGCATTCAGATTGCAATATTTCGGATTCATGGTGAGGGAATCTAAGATCTATACCTCCTCCATGGATATCAAAATGCTGACCTAAGTGAGATAAAGACATTGCTGAACACTCGATATGCCAGCCTGGCCTTCCTAAACCCCAAGGACTTTTCCAATTTGGCTCATTAGGTTTAGCTCCTTTCCACAACACAAAATCAGATGGATGCTTCTTTCTACTATCTACTGCAACTCTAGCCCCAGCTTCCATGTCTTCAATTTTCTGTCCTGTCAATGTTCCAAAAGTTTCAGAAGCTGATATTACATCAAAATATACGTCTGAAGCAAGTGCTCCCTGAGCTGGATCTGTAACGTAAGCATTACCTTTGGAAATTAAATCGGATATGATTTCAATCATTTCTGGAATGAAATCTGTAGCTTTGGGCATATGTGTAGGAGGACGAACTTGAAGACTTTTCAAATCTTCCATAGTTCTACTAACATATTTATTAGCTAAATCATGTGAAGTGAGACCTTCATCATTAGCTTTTTTAATAATTTTATCATCAATATCTGTGTGATTCTGCACAAAATTTACTTCGTAACCAAGATACTCTAACCATCTACGAATTACATCGAATGCAATGTACGTGCGTGCATGGCCTAAATGCATGTCATTGTAAACAGTTAAACCACAAACATACATTCCCACTTTACCTTCTTCTATCGGATGAAAGTCTTCCATTTTGCGTTTTGCTGTATTATACAATCTAAGCACAAGTTTGTAGGGACAGGAGATTAAAACCGTCTCGCCCTAAAGATTTCATGCCTGAATTACCTGAGGTTGACTCTTATCGAACTGGATTAGCTAAACCATTAATTGGTTTAGAAGCTAACGGAGGGAAAGCTCTCTGGCATAGAGCATCTGATTCTAATTTTAACCTTGTGAAGGGGCAAAAAATATTTGGATTAGACAGAAGAGGAAAATATCTAATAATCAATCTAAACACACACCATATCATAATCCATTTAAGAATGACTGGGAGAATAGATATTACAAAGGGTGAGACTCCAAAATATACTACTGTGGAGATTAATTTTACTGATGGCCAAAAATTATGCCTTGTAGATTATAGGAAATTTGGACGCGTTTGGATTGTTAAAAATATCAACAAAATTGTAGGACATATTGGAATTGAACCTCTAAGCAAGCAGTTTACTTCTAACAAGTTTGAAGAAATGCTAGAAAAAAGAACTGGAATGATGAAACCATTACTATTGAATCAGCAATTTATAGCAGGTATCGGAAACTATTTAGCTGATGAAATTTTATTCAGATCGTCAATACATCCTATGCGAAAAGCCAATACTTTAACAAAGGTCGAAAAAAAACAACTACATAGAGATATAAGATATATAATAAAAAAATCGATAAGTTATGGAGGGACAACGTTCCTAACTTTTAGAGGTCCTGAAGGTAAAAAAGGAGATTTTTGGAAGCAATTGAAAATATTCCGGAAGACTGGTGAGCCTTGCCCACACTGTAAAAAACCAGTAACAAGAATCATTGTAGGGCAAAGAAGTACCCACATTTGCGAAAATAAGCAAAAAATTATCTAAAATATTGATTAATATTAAATAGAGTCTCAACAATGATTAAACCTCGAGGTAGAGAACCATGATGGCTGCTAAGAAAGTATCAAAGAAGATTGTTGTGCTCGGCGATCCTGCTGTAGGAAAGACTAGTTTGATTCGTCGTTTCGTTATAAACGCTTTCGATGACAAATATTTAACAACAATTGGAGCTAAAATTGTAAAGAAAGAGGTCCAATTAAGATCTGGCGGTGCAAAGCCAGATATTGATGTAACACTCATGATTTGGGATGTTGCTGGACAAAAAACACTCGGAAATGTCAAACAAGCTTATTACCGCGGTTCAGAAGGCGCAATGATTGTTTGTGATATAACTCGCAGAGAAACTCTACTTTCTACTATCGATTGGATTAAGACATTAATGCAGGTAACTGGAGAAATCCCTGTAGTATTGCTTGCTAATAAATGTGATTTGATGGATAAAGCATTATTTGGCGAAAAAGAAATGTCTGAAGTATCAAAGAAACTCAACGCACAGTTCATGATGACCTCTGCAAAAGATGGTCGAAATGTAGGTGAAGCTTTTCAGAATATTTCTGAGAAGATGGTTGAGGGAATGTCATAGAAGGGCTAAGCCCTATGGATGACTTCTACGATACGGACGTTGGCGTTCAAACATCTGATATCCTAGTTTTGCCTAGTACCTTTCTTGGTACTTTATGGACTGAATTGCAAGGAGTGGGTTCTGAAAAAGCTAGAAGAATTCTTTTCAACTGTGGGCACACTGTAGGAAATAGTCTTTCAGTCAACTATGTTGGCATGGGTACTGACGATTTAGATATGGTACTCAACCAAGCATGGGCCGAAGCTGGATTAGGACATCTTTTTGTATTAGATTCAAACAAGGAACACATAGTTGTTAAGCTAGAAAATTTACTTGAGATTGGAATAATTGGAGCTGAGAATCATTGTGATTTCACTGCTGGATGTCTCTCCGGAGTACTTGAAGGGCTCTTACAACAACCTTATAGTGTGGTAGAAGAATTGGTAGGAGAGGAAACAAGACTCTTCAAATTTGATAAGAAATAAACATGGCAGCAAAGTGGCAAAAAACATTAGATGATTTACTCTATAACGGAGACCTTGATGGTGCTTATAATTTACTAGACAGTATCTTAAGAGATAATTCAGGAGATATTCCTGCAAGAGTAGCTTTTGGACGTGTTCAATATGAATTAGGCGATCCTGACAATGCACGAAGCACCTTTGAAACTGTGTTAAAAAAAAGTCCAAACCATGCTGAAGCACTGAAAGGAAAGGCTGAAGTTTCTGAATTGTTAGGCGATTATGAAGAAGCAATTAGATCTTATCACATGGCTACTCAAAGTAAACCAAAGGACATAGATGGATGGAAATCTTTGGGAATTTTATTAACAAAATTGAAGAAATTTGGTAAAGCTGATAAATGTTGGAATGCTATTCTCAGACTCAATGCAAGAGATGCAGAAGCTTGGTATAACAAAGGATATGCCAAAATGCTTGTCCAGAAATACGATGACGCCGAAAAGTGTCTGAAGAATGCTATTAAATTCAAATCAGACATGAAAGAAGCCCACAATGATTTAGTTATGGTTCTTAGAAAGAAAGATGACAATAAGGCTGCACTTAAAGTTTGTAACCATGCTTTAAAATCCCATAAAAATGATGATACCTTACACCGAAATAAAGGTAATATTTTGTATGCATTAGACAAACCTGAAGAAGCTTTAGAAGCTTTTGAAAAAGCATTGGATTTGAATCCCTATGTTGTTGACACTTGGGTAAACAAAGGTACTGTGCTCTGGAAGGCTATGGGAGAAAGAGAAAAGGCATTAGCTGCTTTTGATAAAGCGCTGGAAATTAATCCGAATTTTATGGCTGCTGTAGATTCAAGAATAAATCTTGAAGCTGAAATTAAAGCAAACAGACCTAGTTTTTTCAAACGTCTTTTTGGCGGATAAAAAATTAATTCTTTACCATAGATATTTAACGGGTTGCCGTATGGCTATGGTCCTTGGAAAATGACATTGCAGTAGATGAACTTATGGAGCTTTGGCGCTCCTTCTTTCAGGACTCACGGAATCGACCTGTAGATAGAAATGGGAAGGAATTTTCTGCACCTAAGTGTGTAAAATGCGGAGGTCTAGGACGAATTGAATATGAGAGAACTACAGACGATCCTGATACTATAACATGCCCCGAGTGTGAAGGAAGGGGTATTGATGAAAATAACATACCTACTTACAGCGATGAGATTTTAAAAATAGCAAAAGAATATCCTGATGGAGATAGGGCAATACGGATCACTTGGGAATCTGTGACTGATTTTAATGCAAGATTATCAAGTAATTTAAGATGGAACTTAGATGATGCCTTAGAAGCTGCCAAACTAGTAGTACAAGAATTCATTGACGATGATACAAAGAAAAGGGTGAGAAAGGAACACCGAACAAAGATAACTCTAGATGTAGTCCCTATGGGAATACCTGGCGAGCTTTATGATGTAGAAATTAGTGGTTTAAGAAAAGAACACCTCTACAGAACTGTTAGATTAAATGGATTAGTAAGAAAAGCCACTCCAGTAAGACCAAGAATGGAAATTGGTATTTTCGAATGTGATTGGGAAAATCATAAGAATTCCTATATCCAGGATTTCTTCACCATGAGAGAACCTACCCGTTGTACTGCTGAGACATGCAAATGTGCTGAGTTTAAATTAAAAGAAAATTTATCTCAATTTATTGACTCTCAAAAGGTAGAAATACAAGAATATCCTGAAGACTTACCACCAGGTGCTCAACCTGAAAGATTAACTGCTTATTTTGAAAGTTCATTAGCCCATAAAATACAGCCTGGAGATAGAGTCGCAATTGTTGGTATAATTAAACCAAAATCTCAATTTCAAGGTCGAAGACAAAAAAGTGAATTTGACATATACCTGTATGCACACAGTATAGATGAGAAAATTGGAGAAGAAGAGAATGTTGAACCAACTGCAAGCGAATTAAAAGAAATAAAAGAATTATCTCTTCAAGAAGATATAGCTGAAAGAATTAGAGACTCTATTGCTCCGACTATTTTTGGAATGAACTGGGAAAAAAGGGCTGTTGCTTTACAACAATTTGGAGGTGTAACAAAGGAACTTCCTGACGGTACGAGAATAAGAGGAGATATTCACATGCTGATGATGGGTGATCCTGGTTTAGCAAAATCTCAATTATTACGTTCGGCGTCAAGAATAGCTCCAAGAGGTGTAATGGCTACTGGTAAATCTACCTCTGCAGCCGGTTTAACTGCAGCCGCAGTAAGAGATGAATTTGGTGAAGGGAGATGGAGTTTAGAAGCTGGAACTTTGGTATTAGCTTCTGGCGGTATTGCTTGTATTGATGAAATAGATAAAATGTCTGAAGAAGATCGTTCATCAATGCATGAAGCTATGGAACAGCAAACTATCAGTATTGCTAAAGCAGGAATAAATGCCCAATTAAAATCAAAATGTTCAGTACTTGCTGCAGCAAATCCAAAAAGAAGTAGATTCGACATGACTATGCCTCTTCCACCTCAAGTTAACATGCCAATCTCATTACTAAGTAGATTTGATATTTTCTTTATAATTACAGACGATCCTGATCCTGAAAGGGATAATTTATTAGCTGATAAGATTTTAAGTAGTCACAGAGCTGGTGAGGAACTTATTCCTGGTGAAGCTATTGATGAAGATCAGCTTGCTGTTAGATCATTAGAAGGACCTATAGATCAAAGATTACTTAGATTGTATATATCATATGCTAAAAAATTGAGGCCAGTCATGACTTCGGAAGCTCAATATAAAATAAAAGTATACTATACCGGTTTGCGAAATAGATACCATAATACTGATGAGCAAGATAAGACAATGCCAATTACACCAAGACAACTTGAATCGATAATACGATTATCTGAAGCTGATGCCAAAATGTATCTTTCAGAGACTGTAGAAGTCAAACACGCAGATCATGCCATTGAAATGATGGACCTATTCCTCTCCGTAACTCTCCGTGGTGATGTAGATTATGCATTCTCTGGAATGGATGCTGAACAAAGAAAGAAAGACATAGACCCAAGAGCACGTGTATTGTCAATAATCGATGAACAAGGAAAACAAGGCGTGGGTGAGCAAGAAATTTGTGATATTATGGAGGAAGAAGGCTATTCTAGGGCTAAAGTAGAACAAATAATCAAAGGATTACATGCTAGTGGTGAAATTTTTGAGAATAATTATAAATTTGTAAGAAATGTATGAACTCAAAGATATTATTCAATTCTCCCGATTTTAGTCACCCTAAGCCTGAACTTGAACAATACGCTACTCCCGTAGATGTTGTTTTCGAAATAATAAAACAAGCCAAATCGTTGGGACATTTGTCTGCAAGCGTTGCCGACTTGGGATGTGGTACTGGAAGATTAGCTATTGGTGCTGCAATTACTGGAGCAAATGTCACAGGATATGAAATTGATAAAGATGCATTAAATATTGCAAAAGAATATTCTACAAAAGAAGATTTAGATATCAGATGGGTTAATTTAGCTATTGAGAATATTGAAGAACCGTTTGAAACTGTTTTAATGAATCCACCCTTTGGATCTCAAAGGCCAGGTTCTGATCGCAGCTTTTTAAAAAAATCTCTAGAAATTGCTGAAAATATTTGGACCATTCATCTTGGAGAGACTAGAGAATTTATCGAAAGGTTTGTTAAACAAAACTCTGGAAAGATAATCTCAGCTTATGAGTTTGATTTCATGATAAAAAGAAGTATGCCTTTTCATACTAAAGAAAGCAAGAAGGAGAAAGCAATACTTTATCACATAGCTTCTCTGCGATAATCGTATGAAACAACCCGGCGATAAATTAGCAAGTGCCATGGAATACATGCCTGGCAAAGGTGTTTACGAAGAAAATGGAGAATTGTTTGCTGGTGTTTGCGGTGAAGTAAAAGAAGATAATAAGCAAATGAAAATCAGTATTGAACCTTCAGTTTCAGTTCCCTTAGAAATAAATGAAGGAGACACCGTCTTTGGAAGAATTCAAATGACTAGAGAAAGTATGGCTTCTGTAGAAATTTTAAAAGTTAAGGGTAAGAAACGCTCAATAGGAAATTATACTGTCGGAACTTTACATGTTGCAAAAATGTCTAAAGATTATGTATCCAACATTACTGATGTTTACCAATCTAATGATTTAATTCAAGCTACCGTGATTAAAAATTCACCTGCTATTGAATTGTCTACCAATGCTGATAACGATGGCGTCGTTTTTGCCAGATGTAATGTGACTCATGATGTTTTGAAGGTTGTAGAAGGCGAACTATGGTCTGAAGAATTAAGAAGAAGGGTTCCAAGAAAAATTTCTAAAATTTATGGGAAAGTTCAACTTTAATTTTATTCTGATTTTCTCCATTCTTTTACTACCTACAGTTTCAAGTGAGATTACGATTAATGCAACATCTGAGAATATCACTTATGGTGCTCCAGGCATTGCCTTTATTGAATCTGGACAAAATGTAAATTTCAGTGTAACAAGCACTGAAGACACTGAATCAATCCTTTGGGATTTTGGAAGAGATGTAAGCGGTCCTAACACTAGATATTCAAATGCAACAAATGTTTCACACGTGATTTATGCTGAAGGGAGATATGATATCATTTTCACTGCATTTTACGAAGACGAAAATTATATCATAAAGCAATTTACTCTCTTTGTTGATTATGAAGAAGAAGATTCTATCGATATTATCAACAATGAGGCTCTATTTTTCGCAATAGCTGGATCTGAACTAATCATGAGTGCCGTTTTAGGATACTGGACTCAGCAAATTCGTAAAGAGAAAATTTACCTTTGACGTCTACCTATAGCTACTAATGATGCAATAATCATCGAAACTAGAATAGAAATTGATGGTAAACCTGTATCTTCTTCGGACGGAGTTTCCGGAACACCGTCGTCTACTTTCTCTTCTTCATCGTCTGTTCCCACATAAACTGTAGGGCCATACCAATCTGAAAGACCCTCCTGTGCATCACCATCTTCCCAAATCACAGTGATATCTAATGCATATGTTCCTTTATTGTCAAATACTATAGTATAGGCAAACGCTGTAGTTTCATAAGTTTCTCTACTACCATTTGGAGAAGTAACTACTATCTCAAAGTACTCTACTGATCCGGTTGTATTTGAGAAATCAATAATGAAGCTGTCGCCAGGATTAATATTCTTTGAACTAAAAGTAGCTACAAAATTTTTCTTCTCTACTAATTTTACCTCAATTATCTTAGTTATCTCTGAAGATCTACCGCCATCATCAGTAGCTCTAAAAGTTATACTATAAGTTCCAGATTCTTCTGGACTCCATGTGAAATTTTCTTCAGTTGAAAATGCAGACAAATCTTCATAGTTCCACCACAAATAGCTAGCAATATATCCTTCTAAATCACTAGAAGTTGAGTTAAAAACAAAAGAGTTACCTATTTGCTCAAAAGTGAAGTCTACTTTAGGTTCTGTATTTTCAATTATTTTGAAATTTGTGGATACTTTAGAACTCCAAACACCACTATCATCTTTAACTTCTAACTTAACTTGATAAATTCCAGTTTCATAAAACGAAGAAACCCAATTCTCAGATGTTGAAACAATTTCATTGTTGAACCACCAATTGAATGCCACAAGACTACCATCAGAATCATCCGAATTAGCTGAACTGAAAGTCAGATTAGAATACTGATAATACTCAGGAGTTAAACCACCCAATGACTGCGGAAATATGGTAATTACTGCTGAAGGTGCCTGGTTAGGAGGGTTTACTGTTACAAAAACAAGAGCCCATGCAGAATTAGTACCCAATTCATCTGATCCTCTAGCCATAATGTCATATTGGTTAACTTCATTGGTTAATTGATTAAGAGTTATAGTCTGTGTACTAAAGGTATACAATAAATCTCCATTATCTTTACTTTCCCAAATTTCCCATTCATACGTACAATTAATTTCCTCATTTTTATTATCATAACAAGTAGCCATTAACTCAAGTGATTCGCCTTCCTTAATTGTCACCTGTTCATTACCTGAAATAGAAACATTAGGTATAGGTGGGAAAACTATAATTTCTTCAGTATCTGATGCTTCACTACCATCTGAATTATCGGTTATAGTTAGTTTCACTACATGATTACCTTCAATAAAATTGATATAATCAAAAGCTTCTTGATCATTAAGATATGACCAATTTTCTTCACCTTCCCATTGTATCTCCCATTTAAAATCTAGATCTGCATTTATGTCGCCGTGACATGGTTGAGGTTCTGGCTGCATTTCTGTACATGCTTCAAAACGTGCAGTTTCACCTAGATGAAAAGAAGGAGGCGTTATCGCGAAGTTAACATTTATGGAACCATCTCCTCCCCCACCTCCATCTCGTCCTGCTACATTCAATGTTGCAGTAGAATTATCAGTTATGGAACTCCAAATACCCGAATTATCGCCAACTTGTAGAGTAATATTGTGTTCACCCGTATGAAAATTAGAAGATAAAAGCATAAAATTAATTTCTGCAGGATTCGAACCTTCATGTAAAACTCCCTCTATTGATGAGTTCCAATAGAAATATCCCAACTCATCTTCTGTACAAATATTACAATCCCCTTCAAAACTGACTTCTTCGTCTTGCTGATTATCAATACTATTTGGATTAATAGTTGTCATAAAAACTTCAGGTTCTCCTTCAACGTTAGAAAGAAAAACAACTGATATCAAACAGACTAATAGAAAAATTGCTTGCTTATGCATAAACACACCAATACCAATGTAGTTACTCAGTATAAAAAGGTATTATTCAATCAAGGTTTATTCTTCCGATACCTTTTATCTATTTTTGAATCTTTGTGATGCATGGGGTACATTAACTCACCCAAATTTGGAATAGGCTTTCCCATTTTTTTAGCTACATATTTCATTAAATAATAACTAAAGAAAATACTCAAACCTACACTTAATGGGGCTAGAAATGGAAAAAGGCTCATTCAAAGTCAGGTTCAAATTCAGCCTGTAACTCGGTCATCAATTGCGTTAAGAGTCTGTCAAAGCGCTTACTCTGATATTCACGAGGACCGCCCATATCTGTTTGAACCTTAGCTATGAAAACCTGTTCATCTATTTCCAATTCAATACGGCATATGGATTCTTCCATTGTTTAAAGCTGATTAAGGGTTATATTTAACAGTTACATTCTGAAAACACCAAAATCTGTGTCTTCCAAGGGCCCATTCAATGAAGTAGAAATCCCCAATGCAAGAATCATACGCGTATCCATGGGATCTATAATTCCATCATCCCATAATCTTGCTGTTGAATAATAGGGATTACCTTCAGCCTCATACTTTTCCAATATAGGGTCTCTCAATTTCTTGATATCTGATTTTGTCATAGTCTTTCCTTTAGACTTAAGCTGATCTTGCTTAATTGTTGCTAAAACGTCTGCAGCCTGCTCTCCACCCATAACTGAAATTCTGGCATTAGGCCACATCCACATTTGACGTGGTTGGTATGCTCTTCCACACATGCCATAATTTCCAGCTCCGAATGAACCTCCAATTACTATTGTAAATTTAGGAACTTTAGCATTGGAAACTGCCATTACCATCTTTGCTCCATCTTTAGCTATGCCTCCTGATTCGTAATCTTTACCGACCATAAAACCAACTATATTTTGCAAGAAAACAAGAGGTATTTTACGCTGGCAACACATCTCAATGAAATGAGTTGCTTTCAGAGAGGATTCTGAAAATAACACGCCATTATTTGCAACAATACCTATAGGATAACCCATAATATTAGCGAAACCACAAACTATAGTTTTACCATAATTTGACTTGAATTCGTGGAATTTAGAACCATCAACTAAGCGAGCAATAATCTCTTTGACATCATATGGTAGCCTTGAATCTTCAGGTATAATCTCATACAAATCTTCAGAGCTATAGATAGGATCTTCGGGCTCTTTGATATTCAATTTAGATTTTGGTAAGCGATTAAGATTGGAAACAATATCTCGAGCAATTTCTATAGCGTGTGAATCATTTATTGCATAATGATCTGCTACACCACTCTTTCGCGTATGGACGTCCGCCCCCCCTAAATCTTCGGAATTTACCTCTTCGCCGGTCGCAGCTTTAACTAAAGGAGGGCCTCCAAGAAAAATAGTGCCTTGTTTCTTAACTATAATAGTTTCATCAGACATTGCAGGAACATAAGCTCCTCCTGCAGTACACGACCCCATAACTACTGCAATTTGGGCAATTCCTTTTGCTGACATTTGAGATTGATTGTAAAATATTCTTCCGAAGTGATCTCTATCTGGAAAAACTTCGTCTTGCATTGGCAAGAAGGCTCCTCCTGAATCTACAAGATAAATACAGGGTAAACAATTCTCTTGGGCTATCTCCTGAGCTCTGAGATGTTTCTTAACTGTTAAAGGGTAATAAGTTCCTCCTTTTACGGTAGCATCATTCGCAATAATCATCACTTCCCTGCCATGAATAACACCTATACCCGTTACTATTCCTGCAGAGGGTACTTCATCATTATACAAGCCATGAGCTGCCAAAGTTGACAATTCCAAGAAAGGCGTATCTGAATCAATCAATTCCTCTATTCTTTCTCTTGCTAGTAATTTGCCCCTTCCCTTATGGCGTTTTACCATTTCAGGACGTCCGCCTTTGCTGTGTTCCTTTATTTTTTGTCTTAATTCCTCTAAAATCTTTTGATTAAAGGCCCTATTCTTTGTAGCCTCCTCTGAATTAGAATTATGTTTACTTTGTATTATGCTCATTCTTCCTCCAACTCAAACATCAATTCACCTTCTTTTATTTGATCTCCAATTTGTGCCAATGTAAGTTTTGAAAGCTTCCCGTCTCTAGGTGCCTTTAATCTATGCTCCATTTTCATAGCTTCTAAAATTACTACTACGTCGCCTTTACTCACCAAATCTCCGCTTTCTACTTTTTTATCCAATAATTTACCTGTAATTGGACTCAAAACTGTATCTCTGCTTTCCTCCTCAAATGCATTGTCCTTCAAAACACCTGATTCTCTCTTAAGAACATAATTTACACCATTCAAAAAAACATAAATTTCATTACCATTCTTTTCGGAAAAACCAATTGAATTCGTATCATTCATTGATACTTCAATAGCCCCATTACTCTTCTTAGAATAAGTTCCTGCGAAAGTTTCACCATTTACACTCAAAGTAAATTCTGAGCCTGAACGTCTTAGTTTTGACATATAACTATTTGATCCTAAAGTGATTTTATCCATAATCAAACTCCCTGTCTCCAACCTCTATTATTGCTCCAAGGAGAATAAGATTCTGCAGAAGAAGATATCTGGGCTTGAGATGCTTTTGAACTAAGTAATGCTAAAGCAAGCACCTGAGGATCAAGAGCTGGAAAGTCCCAATCCTTAAAATTTTCATCGATGAAATTAGTAGAAAAAGAAGCTTTCTGGAAAGATTCATTTTTCATTATATCTCTTAAGAAAGGTTGATTAGTAATCAACCCTAGAATTACAAAATTAGAAAGTGCCAAATCCATACGTTGAATGGCTGAGCCCCTATCTGAATCCCAAACCACTAATTTCGCTAAAAGTGGATCGTAAGAACTGGTTATTTCTTGAGCTTCAGAAACGCCTACATCATTACGAACTCCTGGACCCTCTGGTAAAATCATTTTTCTAATAAAGCCAGGTGTTGGAAGGAAGCCCCGCGAAGGATCTTCAGCATATATTCTACATTCTATAGAATGGCCTCTTTGCTTAATGTCCTTTTGTGAAAATGTTAAACTTTCCCCCTGAGCCACTCGTATTTGCCACTTTACAATATCTATGCCACAAACCATCTCAGTTACTCCATGCTCAACTTGTAACCGAGTATTCATTTCTAAAAAATAAAATTCACCCTCTTGATAAAGAAATTCTACAGTACCTGCATTGCTGTAATTCGCAGCTTTGGCTGCTTTGACTGCTGCCTCTCCCATTTTTTTTCTAAATTTATTTGTTATAGCAGGTGAAGGAGATTCCTCTATAATTTTTTGATGTCTTCGTTGAATGGAACACTCCCTTTCATAAAGATGTACTATATTTCCATTCTTATCTCCAAGAATTTGAACCTCTATATGACGGGGATTGTCTAGGAATTTTTCAAGTATTAAGGTATCATTACCAAATGAGTTTCTAGCTTCATTCTTAGCAGCCTCTATGGAGGAATCTAATTCACCCTCATTCCTCACTACTCGCATGCCCTTGCCTCCACCACCTGCTGCAGCTTTGACCATCAAAGGATAGCCTATGTCTCTTGCTATAGAATCAATATTTCCTACTAACTCGCCGTCACTTCCTGGAATTGTTGGAACTCCGGCTTCAAACATCATTTGTTTAGATTCTGCCTTATCTCCCATTGATTTTATTGTATCTGCTTCTGGCCCTATGAATATCAAATCGGATTCTTTAACATACTGTGCAAAAGCTCCATTCTCTGACAAAAAACCATATCCTGGATGTATTGCGTCGGCCCCAGTCTCCTTAGCTGCGTTTATTATTTTATCAAAATTTAAATAACTTTCTGAAGGATTGGCAGATCCTATGTTTACAGCTTGATCGGCCATTAGGACGTGTGGAGAATCAACGTCTACATCTGAATAAACTGCAACTGCTTTAATTGACATTTCATTACATGCCCTTATTATTCTGCATGCAATCTCCCCCCTATTTGCTATAAGTATTTTCTTAATCATTCTTCTACCCAATTTGGATTACGTTTTTCTAAAAATGAATTTATTCCTTCCTTGCACTCTTCATCTTCCTTAATCTTTGATATTAAATTAGCTAACTCTAAATCTCTCTCTTCTATTGATTTTGATAAAACATTACTATTGAGCAACGCCTTAACATGCTTTTGAGCAGATGGGGCACCTTTTTTAATTAATGAAATTAAAGATTGAATATCCTCATTATGATATAATAATCCCAACTCTATTGCCCTTTTATTTCCAAACCTTTCCCCTGTAATAAATAATTCCCTAATTTTTGAATGGTGAAGTTTAGAAGAAACGTAAGGAAAGATGACTGCAGGAATCAGGCCTATTTGAATTTCAGGAAAACCGAAGGTTGTCTCTTGTTTAGCTACTATAAAATCACAAGCTGAAATTAGACCCATTCCTCCTCCCAAACAAACTCCATGAACGTCTGCAACGGTAGGTATTGGACACAGTGATATCGCTTTCAATAGTTCTTGTAATTCGCTAGGTTTCCAACTATTAACATCAGCTCCTGAGCAAAATGCATCGCCTTTACCTTGAATAATTATAACTCTTAATTCATCATAATTCTTAGATTCCTCTATTGCAGCAATCAAGGCTCCCATCATCTCTGAATTTAGTGCATTTTTTCTTTCTGGATTGTTCAGTGCTAAATTCAAAACTGAGCCTCTTCTATCTACGATAAGAGGTATTGGCTGAGTCATATATTATCTCATAAAAATACTACTATTAATAATAACTACTGAAAATTAATTGCTGTCAGAGTGTGCCTCAAGATCGTCTCCGCCTGCAAATGTTGACTGAACTATTGAGTATAAGTCATCCATTCCTTCTCCCTCTTTTGAAGATACTGCCAGCAAGTTTGATTCTAGAGCCAAAACCTGAAGGACTCGGAGTAACTCTGATGAAAGAACTCCAGACATTCCTGATAAATTAGGCATAGCCATAGCTAATTGGTCTAGATCTGCAGCCCATTCTCTTATTTGGTCAATCTCTTCTTGCTTAATTAAATCACATTTAGTTAAAACTGGAAACATGGGTATTGGGAATCGCAGATGTGCTGCGGAAGCTAAGAGTAATTGTGTAACAAAACCTTCTGGAGTCCGCGATAGAAGAGGATCTAAAAGCAAAACCATTGCAGCTCTTTCAGATAAATTTTCAACAAATACTTTTGAAGCTTCCCTGTAAAGAAACAATTCAGTTTGTCCAGGAGTGTCTAGAAGAAAATAATCACAATTAACTTCGTCAATTTGCTCCTTTATCCAATCAAGTTCAAGGGCCAATAAGTCTGCACAAACAACTTGAGCTCCATTAGGCCCTAAACTATACTCTTCCATAATCTCAGTCAATGTGAATTTTTCTCGAACATCTATTGCAGCTTCGTAAGCTACAGTCTCTGCTCCGGGGTCCAAATTAATGGCAACGCCATCATAACGATAGTGCTGCATCCACTCTTGCAGTGTTGCAACTAATGTTGATTTACCTGCCCCTGCCGGACCGACAAAGTATAACAGTGCTGTGTGATCCATTAAATTCTTCTACGTGACAGTGCGACTACGCCAATTATTCCTAATGCGGCTATAACTGATGGAGCTGGAAGAAGTCCTTCATCTTCTTCTTCTTCAGTAACTGCAGGTCCTGATGTTCCAAATGTAGTTTTCAAGGAAGGATATGCATTATCATCCTCATTAACTTCCTTGACTTTATCATCTGGGTCTAGAACTGCTACAAAGATATAATCTCCATTTTTAACTGCCCAAGTAAATGAAACCGGACGAGAGTCTCCTTTCAAAATACCTGTAATTGTTTTAGTAGTTAGTTGATCTATAGGCGGATTTCCTTCTTCATAGTCTACAGCTCGGTACACCATTAAAGAAACTTCAGCATCTAACTGTGATTGTTCACCTTGAGGATAACCTACTGTAACTTTGATAGTAGCTGAACCATCTGCCTCGGTAACTTTGATAGCATCGACGACTAAATTAGTTGTTAATTTTTCAATTGTAATACCTGCATAGGCTAAATCATTAGTTTCATCAACATTAATTACACTACTTACCTCTACTGAAACATTGTAAGTATCTGTTCTGTCCTTGTTAGGAATCCAAGGTATAACTACTGTTTGATGATTGTAACTTGAATTAAAGTCAATGTAACCAAGACCATAATCTTGGGATACACTATAACCAGTTCCTATTGGATAGTAACCGGTCATATTTTGTGTAGATAAAGAAAGGACATCTCCCCAACCAAAAGTACCATCTACTGAAACGTTGAAAAAGAGCCTATAAGTGCCTTCATCGGGAAGGTTTGCCATACCCAAATCAAAGGTTATTGGATGATCTTTACCTGCAAGATTGTCCCCAATAAAAACGCTCATGTTTTCGACATATGCGTCTATTGAACTTACTGCATATATGTTCTTGTAATTTTCATTATTATTTTCATTCGATTCTGAAATTAGTTTAGACTCATCAACTTTTGCAACAATGCGATACTGATCATTACCTGAAAAGGTAAACGGAATTGTAATATCAACTGTTTCCCCTATCAGTAAAGCTTTGTCAACATTAATAGTACCTAATTCAGATACAAATGGTGCTGAAGTATAGAATGTAACCTCTAATTTTGTACCTTCACTGGAAGTCATATCTCTTACTCCAAGATTAGCAATAGTTGCAGTTATCTCTGAACTCACGCCCACCATTGCATATCCTTCTTCATTGACTGGAGACATAGACATGCTAACAACTTGAAGATCTGGTAATTTTTCAAATACTTCAATATATTTATCATTAGGATACTCATTATTGTCATCTTCCCATTCAAGGATAGTGTCTTGTCTGTCTACATAAGCATAAAACTCGTAGACACCCAATTTAGTTGGAGTCCAATTATATTCAAAAAAGGTTGTTTCTGGAGCTATACCTACTGTTAAAGGTTCATCAATGGTAAACCAATCTATAACATTCAAATCAGGATCTTTAACCTTAATTTGTACTTCAGCATCATCTGCCATAGCATCTCCCAAACCGGTTTGTGAAACGGCTACAGTTATAATGACTGGATCACCTTGATAGACCTTGTCTTCTCCTTCATCTATAGCAGTGACAATCAAATCAGGTCTCTGCTCTTTTAATTCTAAATAAGCGCTGTGTACTTTATACCAGTCAAGATCATTATTATTTTCGTTAGATTCTTCGATAACATTCTCGCCATCTGCTATAACTCTAACATTCCAAAAACCTGAATCCTCAGGACTCGTACTCCAATTGAGTCTTAAACCCATATCATCACTTAGAACTTCTCCTGCCCCAATAGCAGTTCTAACTTGCTCTGTTTGATTAACTTTAACCCAAGGTTGACCTTCACAGTCTTCATCAGGACACTTCCTTATTTCAAGATACATCACAAATTCACCGTCTTCATCATCAAACGGACCTGGAGGCGTTGCATCGCCTTCTCCAATGTTTTCTAATGAATAAAAGAAAGAAACTGTAGTTCCTGCTACCGGTTCTTCAGGTTGAGCTCTCAAAGAGTCAAAACCAGCCCCTTCCCAAATTTGTAAATCTGGTTCACTGCAGTCTCCAATACAAACCTCTAATACTTCTATATTGTTATCTAAATTAGGATCTTCCTCTACATTTTCTTCTTCGGAATCAATAATTACGGTAAATTTATACTTACCATCTTCAGTATCTTCTGGAATAGTATATTGCCATTCCATCCTTTCAGCTTCGGGTGGTGCATCTGCTGGAGGCGGACTTAGATAATCAAATACAAATGGTGAAGGATCGAAATAATTAGTAGGGTCGCTATCTATAGGATCGAAATAAGCCATTAAAGTCACTGGATTTAGTGAGCTAACGTCTCCCTCGTTTCCATATTGGAAGATTACATCTGCTGGCTCACCAGCTGCGAAGTTACTACCTTCCATGTCTAGTTGAACCCAAAGATCTGCATCTCCTGTTTCAGGTTCGACATTCATGTATACTTCAAATTCGCCATAGTTTGTAGAGCTGTAGTAGATTGCTGCCGAATAGCATACTTCTCCAACTTCACTAAATGTGTATTGAAGAGAAACCGTTCCAGATTCTCCGGCACCCATGCTTATAGTTTCTGACTCAGCTTCGACAGAAGACATATCACAATCATCATACAACCTTACAGTTGCATCATAATCTGTACTTCCTTCATTCTCCCAGGTGACATCTAAATCATAAGGAATATTTGCCCTAGGTGGTGGGCTACCTAACGTCTCTACCACATCACTAATTTCTAGATCGTCTGCAGGTCCTGCTTGTGCTCCAGTTAGTAAAACTAAACCAGACATCAATAATAATGCAGTCACTGCACTTGCTAACAATTTACTCCTGTAATTCGCGTCCATTACAATCGCCTAATATCCAGCATTAGGCCCCTTAATAAAAGAATGTCGAAAAAAAATAACAGATTAATATACGTATCCAATCTTAAATTGGTAGGGCGGTATAACTGTAAAAATGAAAAATAAATGCGTTAAAAAAATACTTGATTGTTCTGCTAATCTCCGCGACAAGGCAACCATTCTAGGAAAGGAACTAACTCGCAATTGCCCCAATATTGAGTTGACATATAATCCATTGGATTACGCTTGGGAGATTCACAAAAAATACATAGAGTTATATGGCGGCCTTGGTGCAAAAACTGTAATTCTAGGCATGAATCCGGGACATGGTATGGGAAATACAGGCATACCATTCGGATGTCCTGAACAAGTAGAAAAATATTTGAAGATAAAAAATATTAAAATAAAGAAATTGAAAGAAATGCATCCAAAGAGAATTGTTTATGGTTTAGAATGTAATAAGCCTGAGATCTCCGGAAGAAGAATATGGAGCTTGGTGAAAGACATTTATGGAAAACCAAAAAATGCTTTTTCTAAAATTTATGTGATGAATCATTTTCCACTATGGATGTTTGATGTAATTGGTAAAAATATAACTCCCGATAAGCTTCCATTAAGTGCTTCAAAAAATATTTTAGAACTATGTGATTCAACTGTTTTAGAAGTGATTGATGCTTTAAAAGCGAAAAAAGTTATTGCTGTTGGAAATTATGCTGAACAAAGGATGAACAAAATAATTTCCAAAAAACAAATTTCTAATTTAGAAATAACAAAGATCCCTCATCCAAGCCCCGCTAATCCTATTTCTAATAGAGAAAAAGGTGTAATATGGAGAAATATGGTAAGGGCAGTTATGCCTTAAACAAAAGTCAAAAGAGAATTAAAAAACCACAGAACTATTTTTATTGATGGGTCTAAATGCTATAAAGTGACTAAACTAAGAATACCTGTCTTGCCAACCGCAATTTTATTATTTTTAATGGGGTCTGTTGGTAGAATTGCCCTACACGATTATCACAATTTCGAAACTGTAATGGTCTCTGTTTTTCTAGCATCAATGCTTTTACCTATTTATCTGTCTTTTATAGTCACAATCTCAATAATGATTGCTAGTGACTTATATCTTGGTTATTTTAATTCTTCAAAGATTTTGTTATTTACATATTCAGGATTTATGCTAGTTTCATTTATAACTGCCAAATACAAAAAGGCAATAGAAGGGAAATTCAGCTCTGGAACTATGTATAAGTTTACTAGTTCAGGAATAATTTTCGCACTAGTTTATGATACATGGACCAATTTTGGCGTATTTTGGCTTTCTTATACACATACCATTGATAATCTCATCTTAGTTTATGTATTAGGAATTCCATTTATGATTTATCATCTCTTATCTAGCATAGTTACATTTTCACTTATTGGATTTCCCGTCTATTGTTCTTTAAGAGATTACAATGACAGTAGCTATTTTACAGAAAAAGAAACTAAGTTGGAAGCATAAAAAGAGTTTTTATAGTCGTCCAATAACGAATATTGATGAGGAAGACCTCTGCATTGCTGTTAGCGCTAATTCTAGCATTCCAGGCTAACCCCAATATTTTTGCCGATGACAACGAAGAAATTCCCAAATGGGGGATTTACATTTACATGGCCGGAGATAATAGCCTTTACCAAGAAGTTGAAGATGATTTGAATGAAATGAAAATGATTGGATCCAACAATCATTTAGAAATTGTAGCTATTACTGATCAAGCTACAGTAGGTGATTCACATGCTTATCATGTGGTAAAGCATGGTCTAGAAGAAACTCCACTAAACGAAATAAATTCTACTTGGACAAATGAGCTAGATATGGGCGAAGGGGAAACACTTCGAGATTTTATGATTTGGGCAACTACTGAATATCCTGCTGAAAAAAGAATTCTAGTTATCTGGAATCATGGTAGCGGATGGGAAAAAGTTGCCGAAGATAGAGAAAGCTATCTCACTGTACCAGAAATTAGAGAGTCTCTAGAGCAATATAGATATGAAACCGGCCATTCCAAACTAACGATGATTGGATTTGATGCATGCCTAATGGGTATGTTTGAGATTGCTTACGAATTAAAAGATCAAAGTGAAATGGTGCATGGATCTGAAGCATATGAACCTCTTGAAGGATGGACTTACAATCATTTACTTTACAAACTTGACGATGAATTAGATAATTCAGTACTGGCTGAACATGTTGTTAATGATTACGTGGAATCTTATAGAAATGGTTCAGTTTACACTAGCTATTCTGTTACTGCGGCAGTTGTAGATACTGCAAAACTAGATAATTTATGGTATGCATTAGATAATTTTAGTTACAAATTGAAAAATATTTTACCGGTTTACAAAAATGAAATTAGAAATGCCCGTGAGGACACACAGAGATATGACCAAAATCCCAATTACAGAGACTTGCATGATTTAGCAACTAATATCGGTACACATGTACCAATGATTGATACAAAGGAACATGCTGATAATCTGCAGAGAGCCATAGATGAAGCTGTACTTGTTGAGGATCATTGGCAAAAACCTGAAAAGCGTTCCGTAGATCGAGCTCATGGACTCACAATTTATTTTCCTGAAAATGGAATAAAAGAGGGATATGATGACTTAAAAATTAAAGAAAATGAATGGTATAATTTTATTGAATTATATGGAAATGGGATAAGTAAAAGTGCTAACTTCGAAATAATTAACTCAGTGAGTGTGGACACTGGAACTGGCTATAATGATAGTGTATCTATTAATGGAACATATAGTGGAAATGCATCTATCATAAAAATTAATCTAATTAATTCTGCAGGATTTGTCACAAACCATTTTGAAGGAAATATTAGTAACGGAATTATTTCGAATGTTTTGCTCCAACCCACAAAATCAGGAAATTATTCGCTAGAAATAGGTCTCTACGGAAATAATGGCTTCTTAGAAGATCATTATGTTGATAATACTTTATTCATAAATCTACAGCTGCCTGATTTAAGTGTTGAACAGCCTCTAATTTATGTGAATAGGGGAAATATTGATTGGCAAGTACGAAATTTAGAAGCCGGTGACAATTTTACAATCAAAGGTAATATCAAAAATACAGGTACTGTAAGTTCTAACAATGTAACTGTTAGCATTGACAGTAATGGCGAAGAAAAAACATTTTTATTTGATGAAATTAATCCATTAGAATATAAAACTTGGGAAATTGAAGTAATAAATGCTCAAACTGGAGCATATGTATTGGATATTGCTGTAAAATCTGAAGATGAGTTTGAAATTGACCCACGCAATAATTTTACAAACTATTCATTTAATATTTTTCCTAAGGGAGGGCATAATTATGAAGTATCTGTACAAAATAAAAATATCCTAGAAATGGAAATTAGTGAAGGTGATAATTACGAATTTCCATGGCTAGAGAGTAACTTAATTATTAGTAACGAAGAATTACAAGCATGGGATTATATTTCAATTGAGCCTGACATGTTAGATGGTTGGGATTTTGAAGGTACTAATTTTTATCATACTGCAGAGGAAAGTGAGACATTAATTCGCATTAAACCGCCGATAGATACTGAGACAGGAGATTATCGTGTGCCATTCAATCTTGTGGACCGTAATGGAATTAAATCTGGTGAAGGAAATATTACTGTAAACGTACCTCAATATTATGGTGTTGGAATAAAAGCTGAAAATACAAATAATAACGTAATAATAACTGTAACAAATAATGGAAATGGAAATGATCATTTTAAATTAGATAAAAATTTAGACAGTGGACTTAATCTTTACCTTACTGAAACATATTTTTTAATTGAAGCTTTCGAAGAAATTGAAATAAAAGGATTAGGGCTAAAAGGAAATGAGTCAAAACAATACAATGCTCAATTTACAGTTAATAGCATTGGTAATCCAAACATAACTGCTGAAGTAAAAATTCAAATTGACATAAACAATAATATCCCTGAAAATAGAAATATTATATCTTTTATTTTCGTAGGATTAAGTCTTATCGGAATAACATATCTAATATATCAACGAAGAATAGAATAATCCAATACTTTTATTAGACGTATGAAGCTGTAATATGTAATGAGAGGGGCACTTGTAGCATTGATTTTAATTTTAAGCGCGTTAATACCTAACGCAGCTGTATCAGAAGAAGTCCTATTCGAAAAGAGTTTTTTTGACCAAAACGCAGACGGTATAGATGATAGAATGAATCATCTGCTGAGTAATGGCGCAGATGTAAGTGTTATACTTATATTTGAGTATGAGCCTAATACAGAACACATTGCTCAAATACAAAATATAGGCCTTGAAATAGATCACATTTACAAGTACATTAATGCTATACGTATCGATAATGTAGCTCATGAGAAAATATATGATTTGACTAAAATTTCTGATTTAAAACTTATTGAGTGGCAAGCACCTGTCTATCCTATGCTAGATACTGCCGTGAAAGCTATCAAAGTAAGAAACTCTGATGAGTATTCTCCAGTTGTCTGGGACAAGGGATTGTATGGAGAAGGCATCAATGTAGCTGTCTTAGACACTGGAGTTGATAATGAGCATGAAACTTTTGGAGTCTATGAAGATCAAGGTGTTAGAAGATTTATCGCTGGAATGAATTGTGATGGAGGCTGTCCAACGGACGATCAGGGAAATTACGAATTTACAACTGAAGAAGATAGTAATGAAGATCCTGATGACTTTGATGGACACGGAACTCATGTGGCCTCTACTGTTTTGGGAACTGGTGGAGATGATGACGAAGATGGAGACGGTGAACCTGACTATGTAGGAGTCGCTCCTGGAGCAAGATTAATTGATATGAAAGTAATGGCTGATTGGGGATCCGGTTCAAGTGCTGACATAAATGAAGCTATTGAAGCTTGTATTGAAAATGTAAATACTGATTGGGAAGATGATGGTGAGAAGAATAATGGAATACAAATAATGTCAATGTCATTGGGAACAACTAGTGATAGTGATGGAACTGATTCTCAATCTCAATTGGTAAATCAAGCAAATGCTGCTGGAATTGCCGTGATTATTGCGATGGGGAATGATGGTGACGAAGAAGTGCCTTCACCTGCTGCTGCAGACTGGAGTATTGCTGTCGGCGCTATGGATAACAGTGAAGATGTAACTAGGAACAATGATGATTTAGCAAGTTACAGTAATTACGGTCCAAGGCAAAGTGACGGCGATGATGATAGATGGGATGAGCTAAAACCTTCTGTAGTAGCTCCTGGAAGTAATATAAGGGCTGCCGCAGGTCATGCTAACCTTTTTGGAAGTAGTAATGCACAAGGCTGGTCAACACTTAGCGGAACTAGCATGGCTACTCCTATTGTAGCTGGATTGGCTGCATTACTTCTCGAGGCTGATGGGTCATTAGCTCCTACCTCAAACTCTAATGGTGTTAGAGATAGACTGCAAGACTATTCTGAAGCTTGGAATGGTGAACACGATGGCAGTGCATCTGAACCTGATGAAAGTGACAAATACAACTACTACTATGGTTATGGATACATTGATGGATACGAGATTGTTGATATCAACCAACCTGATGCAATCATTACAAGTATCAGCATTACACCAAATGAGCCGGTTGAAGGAGACACTGTGACTATCACAGTAGACATAGAAAATCAGGGAACAATGGACATAGATGATTCATCTATAAGGATAATTGCGAATGATGAAGAACTTGAAACTGAATCATTGGGAACAATTGATGTTGATTCTGATATAACTTGGACTTACGATTGGATGCCTAATGAGGGTGATTATGATATCGAAGTTACAGTTTATGATGTAGAACCCTCTGAAAATGACTTAGATAACAACATTGCAATAGAACAAGTATCCGTTAGCGAGGCGCCTGCTGAAGGCGTTGATTTAGCGATTATTGATGTTTGGACTGATGACTCCGACCCTACCCACAATGAGTACATTAGCATCTATGCCAAAATTAAAAATCAAGGAACTGAAATGGCTACCGACTTTGAACTTAGATGGTATGATGATAATGATAAATTTGCTACTCTAGAAGGAACCGAAATCGAAGCGGAAAATGAAGTTACTATTACTGGTGAATGGAATGCAATAGAAGGAGAAAGTGAATTACTTGCAAGGCTAGTCAGCATAGAACCCGAAGATCAAAATAGTAACAATGATGAAAGGACGTTTACAATAGACGTAAGTCCTCCTCCAGATGAACCTGATTTTTCCCCTGCAAATATTAACTTCGAAGGAAGCTTAGAGGAAGGGCAGGAGATTACAATTAATTTCGAAATATTAAATCTTGGAAAAACAAGTGGAGCAATAGACTATGAATTGATGATTGATGGAGAAACCGTTGATAATGGGAATGAACAAATAAGCTCTGAATCTTCTAAATCTTTGAGTTATGCATGGAATGCGATAAAAGGAACACATACTGTGAAAGTTAAATTAGACAATTCCGATCCTGTAGAAACTACCGAAGATAATAATGAAGTAACGAAGGACATAGAAATAGAAGAACCTAAAGAAAATTTTGAATTTAAAAGTATTTCATGGAATGATCCATTATATCAAGGTGAAGAAACGACCATTACTGTAACTCTAGAAAATAGTGGAGGTAAAGATGGAAATACCATTGTTTCAACATATGCTGATGGAAACATGATTCATCAAGAGAGTATTGAAATATCTTCAGGTCAAGAAAATTATATAGTATTTACATGGACTCCCTACGAAATAGGTAGTATTGAATTAAGTGCTGAAATAGAAGATAGTACTGAAACAATAAGCAAATATGCTTATGTCCAAGAGCCTGAAGAAGAAAACATAGTGCCTGTAGCCTTAGCTACTATTTCAGTTAATGGAATATTAAGAAGCAATTCATTGGTCAATATAGTGAACATAGGCGATCAAATAACATTTGATGGTATGAATTCTTATGATTCTGACGGAAACATAGTTTCTTTCAGATGGAATATAGATAGTAGTGGTGTTACTCTACCATTTAACAATGCTCAACAACAATTTGATTACATTTTTGAGATTGCAACTTCATATACTATTACATTAACAGTTACTGATAATTTGGGAGGAATAAATACATGGCAAGGAAGTGTAATAGTGGAAGAAAATTTATTAACTAATAATGGAGAAAGTGAAGATGGCAGCAATTTACTCCTTTATGGCAGTGGAGCTGCAGTAGTTCTTGGATTACTGGGTGTTGTTGGACTAAGATACTTTAGAAATGAAGAAGAAGATGATTGGGGAAATTGGGAGGAAGCTGCTCCTGAATCGGTAAACCTTCAATGTCCTAATTGTTCTGGTTTGATAACTATAACAACAGACCAGAGACCAATTCAGGTTGGATGCCCTATGTGTCAAGCTCAGTTCGTTATTAGAGAGTAATCAAGCATTAATTCCAACTGCATCACTAACAGATTCAAAGCCTTCAGCTTTAAGCCTCTTATTCAAACCCTTAACTATATTTTTTGCTATTGAAGGACCTTCAAACACAAGACCTGTATAAAGTTGAAGAATTGAAGCACCTGCAGTTATTTTTTCCCAGGCATCATCTGCTGTAAGAATGCCACCAACTCCAATTATTGGGACTTTTCCATTTGTTAATTTGTAAATTTTACGTATTATATCCGTACTTTTATCTTTGAGCGGAGCTCCACTTAGACCTCCTACTTCCTTGTAAATTTTTTGTGATGAGAAGTGCTTTGCTTCTGGCCTATCAATTGTTGTATTGGTTGCTACAATTCCTGAAAGCTGATGCTTTTTTACTAATTCCACTATATCATCTAAGAACCCCTCATCTAATTCAGGAGCTATTTTGACTAAAAGAGGCTTTTCTGTACTATCATTCTCTTCAGAGCATTCCTTGTTCATTTCACAACATTTCTTTATTACTAATTCTAAATTCTTAGATTCTTGAAGATCTCTAAGCCCTGGTGTATTCGGTGAGCTTACATTTATTACAAAAAAATCCGCATGCTTCCATAATATCTTAATTGAACCTGCATAATCTGAGGGTGCGTCTTCTAGTGGAGTTATCTTAGATTTTCCTAAATTGATGCCTACTGGCGAATCTGGCCAGAGTCCTTTATCTTTCCAGTATCGTAATTTTTCCTGAAGGGCATTAGCTCCAATATTATTGAATCCCATTCTATTGATTAAGGCTTTATCTTTAGTTGCTCTAAACATCCTGGGTTTTGGATTTCCGGGCTGTTCGTGAAGAGTCACTCCCCCTATTTCACAAAATCCATAACCTATCGATTGCCATGAAGGTACTGCACTTCCATTCTTATCCATGCCTGCTGCAACTCCAATTGGATTTGGAAAATCAAGATTGAAAAGCTTTACCGGAAGTTCTGGTGAACGGTAAAGAGTTCCAAGCAAGGATAATGAAAGTCTAGACCGAGACATTCCTGATAAAACTGACAATATTCGTGAATGTGCTTTTTCAGAATCCTGCAAAAAAACTGCCGGTCGAAGGATTGTTCTATAAAGCAAGCTCATCTAAAAAGTAAGTCGATAACTGGTTCGATATAAGGTTAATGGAACTAAGAACTCTTTTCCTCTTCTGATTGCAGAATTGTTAACACTGCACCAACAACTCCCACAAAAATACAGGAAATTCCTACAAATAATACCCACAAAGGGGAATCTTTCCATTCATACCAAGATAAGGCAGCAATTAGACCTATTAACAAAAAAAACGATGAGCCAACTTGCTTGAATAACAAATTCATAATTGCCTAAAACACAGTTGGTCTTAAAACCAGAGCTCCATACAACTTAATATGGCAATAAGCCTAACTGTAATCATTCCAACATTAAATGAGGGAGAATCTATAGGTCCTACTATTGATCAAATACCTCGCAACTTACCTTGGCTTGATGTAAAAGTTTTGATTGTAGATGGTAATTCAACAGATAATACTGCAGAGGAAGCTGAAAAAAGAGGAGCAATTGTTCATAACGAACCTAGGAAAGGCTACGGACGAGCATACAAAACGGGCTTCAGTCTTATAGATACTGATTATGTAGCTACTATAGATGGTGATACTACATATCCAGCTGATAAGATACCTCATGTTTTAGCTTTTTTAATAAATAATAATCTTGATTTCGTAACTTGCAATCGATTAGATAAAATGGACTCTGATGCAATGACCATTACTCACCAAATAGGTAATTGGGGACTAACTTTTGGAACTAATTTATTCCACGGAATAAATATCACAGATTCTCAGAGTGGAATGTGGGTTTTCAAGAAAGAAGTTATTTCTAAAGTTAAACTGACTAGCGACGGTATGCCTTTATCCGAGGAATTTAAAATTGAAGCTTTCAAAAGAGGCTTAAGAGCTGTTGAAATTCCAGTACCATTTCACGCACGGGTTGGTGAAGTTAAACTAAATACTTGGGAAGACGGAATTTGGAATTTGTGGTTTTTAGTAACTAAAATGAGAGATTTTTAATTAGGCATTACCGTTACATTTACCATTGCTACCTGTTTCACAAACATGAAACCAAGCCCAATATGTACGGCCATCAAAACTTGAAGTATCAGAACCGAAATCATTTGTAAAATCGAAAACAACTGTATAATCTCCACTACCTTCTTCACCGTAAAATTGACTAGGATCTAGTCTCAAACTTAAACTTACCTGGCCTACTTGGACTTCATCAAAATTGACGTTTTCCCCTGATGAATAACGATAAGTTCCTCCTGAGCTATCTATATCAAAAGTTATAGTATCTACTAAGGTTCCACTTTCTGCAGAACCACCATGTTCTGAATCGTCGTCCCAGTAATTTTTGCCTTGGTCTTCATTGAAAGGCTGCTCATAGTGATAGACTTTCGCAGATCCTGTAACCCAAGGATTGATGAAATTAATTGTTGAATCTGATGCTGTAAATTGCATGTTCAAATTAATTGTTGAATCTTTATCTATAGGATAAACTGCTTCGGTCTCATCAGTAACTCCGTCAAAACTAACCACTTCTGCAGTAAGGCTATCTGCAATCCTGTTAAGAGTAACCCTATCTGTTGATTCTTGACTACCTAATCTTGTTTCCAAAGTATACTCTCCATTTGATACAAAGAAATTTTCATAATCTACTTCAAATGAGCCTCTGCCTTCATCATTAATATCAAACTTGCCTGAAACTTGTGTGGAACCACTGAAAACAATTGAATATTCGCCTTCACTTGCTAACATACCAAAAGTCGGTGATGTAGCTAGAACATTTGCATTAAATGTCCTATCACCAGGATCTTTACCCTCATTAACATCAATTAAAACAGATAAACTTCCCGCACCTGAATAAAAACCAAAATTAGTGAAAATCATAGAACATAAAAGCAACAGAACTACAATTGCTGTTGCCCCTCCTACTTTCATTCTGGAGGCTACTGAAATTCCTGAAAAGAAACTAGAATCGTCTTCATCTTCCCATTCTTCATCTTCCCATTCTTCATCAGCAGATTGCATATCAGACATTCTATAACTTCCTTCTTATACCTTTCCACCAAAAAAACTAATTTGTAAGAGAAGGTACTTCTTGATGTTTACCAGTAACATGGCTTAAGAAATCATGTGTCAAAGCTCCTTTTGCGATAAGTGCTAAGACTTTATTTTTTATTTTAGCTGCAGGCATAGATCCTACAAACATGTGTGTAAAAAATTCTTTCGTCTCTTCATCTAGTGCTGCATATCTAATCAAACTATTAGGCATGACCATCAATAAATGCCATCCAACTTTCAACCATTCCAAATCATCGCCCCATTTGTTACTCCAAGTATCATGATATAACATCATGGATTGCTTGTCAAAATTACCTTCTTTGAATAATGTATCTAACGATTCTGCTGCAATACGTCCTGAATCCAAAGCATAGTAAAGTCCTTCACCAGATAATGGAGAAACAAAACCACCTGCATCGCCAATAACTAACATTCTATCCCCTACCGTACATTTCATACCCATGCCAACTGGGATACTAGCCCCAGAAATCATCTTTTTTGTAACTTCTATATCTTTAGGAAACCAGCCTTGTTCTTTCAAGGTATCTACATAGTCCAACAAATATTGCTTTTCATCCCATCCTGAACCATTTTTCTTTAATTTCTTTATTACTGAACGTGGACAACCAATTCCTACATTTAATGCTGTGTCTTTAGAAAAGGACCAACCATATCCGTCCAAATTTTGATACTTGATATGAGCCATAGATACTCTTTCATCACCATAGACTCTATCCATAAATTCTCGACCTACATCTACTTCAAAATAAAGTGCCATTGCAATGTCTTCATCTTTCCATCTCATAGGCATGTTCTCGATTTCACGAATTCTTCTTGATACTAAGTCAAAAGAACCCCCTGCTCCAATGATTACATCACTTGTTATCTCTTCACCATTTCTTAATTTAGTAACTACTTTGTCGTCATAAATTTCAAAATCTCTAACGGCTACTCCTTGGATTAAAGTCGCCCCTTTATTAACTGCATATTCTACTAGTGTATTATCAAATTTTAAGCGACGTATATTATAAAAAAAAGGTTTTTCAGCAACATAATCTACAGGCATGAAGTCGGGACCGTAGACAATACCTCTTAGACAGCGTGACTCCAAAAAATCATCCCAATTAGATATAATATGATCAAATTCTTCAATGTGGACACATAAGCCTCCACCACATGCTTTTTCACGGGGGAATTTTGCCCTGTCAACCAATGCTACTTTTTTCCCCTGCATCGCAAGATAATAAGCAGCTGTGGCGCCAGCTGGCCCTGCACCTTCTACTAAAACATCGTAATGACTCAAGCTTGTTCCTGTTTTCGATAACGAGTTACATAACCTGTAATTCTATTGCGCATAGTCAAACTTTCCACATCTGTTAGTTCAGCAACTACCCCTTTATTGTGATCAAAATCCTCATTAAATCTGTCTGAGTGATTCCTAACAAGCTCGATTGCTACGCGTTTAATGTAAGTCGGTCTTACTCTACCCATGCATCAGCTTCACTTTTGGCCTCTATTTATAGTCTATTACCAAATTTTCTTTAAGAAAGGCATGCAAAATAATTATATGTGGACCCGATAACCAGCTGTGCTTAACGAAGCTTCAAGACTGCCCGGATTAACAGTTTACACCCGAAATGGGCAAAGATTAGGAGTTGTTCATGACGTTTTACTTGATACAACTCAGCGTATGATTTCAGCTCTTTTGATTACAGGAACTACTCCTGAACTTGTAAAAGATGGCGAGAATATAATTATCCCATACAGATGGGTTCAGGATTTAGATGATGTTGTAATATTAAGGCATTTTCCAGATAAAATAGAACTCACACGAGAAGATAGTGCTGAATTCTCCTTCGATGATGATGATGATTTCTATGACGAAAACTGAATTGTTATTCTAACAACGTTTTTTTATGCCCCGAATAGAGCTTTGTCTTAGTTAGCCCCGTAGTGTAGTGGTCCATCATTTGAGACTCTGGATCTTGAGACCCAGGTTCGAATCCTGGCGGGGCTACCACTAATTAATCCCTCCTAATGTGCAAACGTGAACATGTGGAGTATAATTTTTGCAACCATGCTAATAGTAGCTATAGGTAGTGGATGGCTAGTATGGGTATCTAGATTTGTTTGGCAAGATCAAAAATTAGCAGTAAGATATGCGGCAATTGCTGGTGCTGCTACTTTGGCAGTTATGGTTATTGGTATGGAAAAATTATGAAAAAAAATAAAATATTGTTAAAGAAACCTGCAAAAATTAATAATCCTAAAATTAAATGTTTAACAAACAAAGGAATTGTAACCATTAGTTATCCTAAAGAGTTTGGCAAAATTGAAAAATGGGTATACAATAGAATTGGAGGGTCGGATATTGTAAAAAGACCTCTTGACAAATACACTACACTTATTTGGAACTTATGTGATGAAATGCATACAGTAAAGGACATCATTCATGAGTTAGATTCTAAATTTGGCGAAGAAGTGGCGCCTGCAGATAAAAGGGTTCAATTATTTCTTGAAAAGCTTCTTGAATTGAACTTAATAAGATTAAAATAAATTAAACAAAATTATTATATCCTGTTTTAGAGGGGCCAATTAGTTAATGAGTGAAATATCATTTGATTGGAAGCCCGGAATTGAAGAGGTATGCCTAAAATTAAAGGATAAAAAAAGAATTGGCGTTCAAGTTCCTGATGGATTAAAAACAAAATCACATGAAATTACAACTTTAATCAATGAACTAACGGGTGCAAAAGTCCTTCTTTGGGGTGAACCAACATATGGTGCATGTGACCTTGCTGATAGACCACTAGAAGAAATAGGTGCTGACGCTCTGATTCACTTGGGTCACTTGCCTATGCCTTATCATTCTGAGTTCTATGCTATTCCTACTTATTTTGTACCTGTAAGACATACAGGAACTTTAAATTTAGAAATTGAAGCTATTAATGAAATAAAAAATATACTTCCCAATAAAATTGGAATCGTAACAACTGCTCAGCATCTCCACCTAGTAGATTATGCTGGTGAAATACTGGAAAAGCATGGATTTGATACAAGCGTAACTACTGGCGGACCTCGATTAGCCGGCCAAGGCCAATTATTAGGATGTAATTCATCTGCTGCTAGAAGATTAAGAGTCGATGGCTTCTTGTATATAGGTACCGGACTATTTCATCCATTAACTGTAGCTCTTTCAACAGGGAAACCTGTTGCTTGCCTTGAACCACACAATGGTATAGTTTCTATTGCTGATCCGAAGCCTTTCCTAAAGCAACGTTATGCTGCAATATCTAAGGCCAAAGACGCACAAAGATGGGCTGTTCTATTCTCAAACCAAATAGGTCAAAAAAGAATAGAATTAGCTGAAAAAATAGAAGAACTACTAATTAAAGGTGGTAGAGAAACGATAATGGTTGGAAGTATTCATCAATCACATGACCAGTTATTAGGAATGGGAATAGATGCAGCTGTAATTACTGCATGCCCTAGACTGGCTATAGAAGATGGGCCTACTTGGCCAATACCACTTCTAACTGTACCTGAAACCAAAATAGTAATGGGTAAAATAAAGCCTGAACCATACCCATTTGACGAATTTGCTTGAAAGGGTAATCTATTAAACTTGCCTGTTTTGAACTTGTTGTGGGTCCAGTAAAAGTAGAGAACGTAATTGTCGCATCTCACCTAGGAAAAAAGGTAGAATTAGTGAAGTTAGCAACTGAAATACCTAATGCTCGATATTCTAGTTCGGGAAATCCCTCTATAATCATTGAAATAGATATGAATAGCTCAAAATTTATTGGTAGCAAGCGTTTGAAAGCTGCGGGAATCCTGTTTGCCAATGGAAAATTAATCGTAACGGGTGTAACCTCACTTGACGAGGGAAAAGAAGTCGTAGCTAATTTAAGAAATCTAATTAAGCCGCTAGACTCAAAAATAAATATGAAGAGAGCAATTAAGCTGGAAAATATGGTTGTTAAAAGTAACATGAACTCTACCATAGACCTCCAAACGCTAGCACTTGCAGTACCTAATGCTGAGTATGACCCCTCTCGATTTAGTGGGTTAGTTTTGAGGATGGATGAACCTGATGCAAGTTTTATTATTTTTCAATCTGGCGTTTTAATTGTTACAGATATAATTAGTTTAGCAAAAGCTAAAAAAGCATTAAAAGAATTAGAAATATTTATTGCTAAAACTACTATTGCCTCATAATGTCTGAAATACTGTTTGATAAACTCTATCATGAATTAGATATTGTAATTAAAGAATTTGCTAAAAAAAAAATTACGGTTGCATTCTCTGGGGGAATTGACTCTGCATTAGTTGCTTTCATTTCTAAAAAATATGTGGATGTTGAATTAATTGCTGTTGGAACTTCCAATTCTTATGATTTAAAAGCTGCTAAATCTGCTTCTAAATTAATCGGAATGAAATTAAAAACTATTGAAATTCAACCAAGCGAAATGATTGCAGAAGCAAAAGAAATGCAAAAACAATTAAACTTAACTAATATTGAAGTAGAATTTATGCTTCCATTTTGGATTGCTGCAAAAAATGCTTCTAATTCTGTTTTAATGTGTGGCCAAGGTGCCGATGAATTATTCGGAGGATATGCTAGATTCAGAAAAGAAGGAGCTAAAAAAAATCTTAAAAAAGAAGTGCAGGACTTAGTAAAAAGATTGCCTAATCGTGAGAATAAAATTACTGAGATCTTTGGATTAGAATTAGCTTGTCCATATTTAGCTGAAAATGTTATTGAGGTTGCTGAAAAATTTAGCGAGAAAGAACGTGTAGGTCAAATAGGAAAAGAAGTTTTAAGAAAATTAGCTATAAAATTTAGTCTCCCTGAGGAAATTGCCTATAGAAAAAAGAAGGCCGCACAATACGGTAGCGGAAGTCAAAAAGCTATAAAGAAAATAATAAAACATAAAGTTGCTTTAAATATTAAATTTGATAATGAAAAGACTGCTCAAGCCATTTTAAAAGCAACTGAACCTGAAAATAAAGGGTGGGTTGAAACAACACTACATCAGAACTACATAAAAGCTACAATTCAGGCTGATACTTTGGGAAGCTTGAGAGAAGCTGCTGAAGATTATATGGCATGTATCTCCATAGCTGAAAAAATAGCAAAGAAAACATAACAAAGTGGCTCTCCTATGGCAAAAGATGAGTCAGACATATTCCAAAATGTTAGCAAAGGTTCAGAAATTCCACGATAAACATGATTTTAGCAATGTGAAATACCGTGGGCACGATATGTCTTATCGTATTTTACTCACAATGGAAGAACTGGGCGAATTAGCTGAATGCTTTACAAAGGGTAAGTCTGATAACGAAAAGGCAGAAGAATTAGCTGATTTACTAATACTCATTATTGGACATTCCATAGCTATGGATGTTGATCTGGAGGAAGCATTTAATGAAAAAATGAAACTAATTATGGAGAGAAAAGCAATAATGGGTGACTTTGGAATTCGAGTAACTGAATATAAACAATAAATTCGGCAAATTGCTAAATATAATACTCTTTAGTGTTCTAAAGTGTCGCTACCAAAAGATAACAAAGATTCAATTCCTGAACCTACAAAAGGATTAGAAGGCATTGTAGCTGCAGATACTACTCTAAGTTCTGTAAATGGTGAAAAGGGTATCCTCAGATATTGTGGTTACAATATTGATGATTTAGCATTTAGCACTACCTTTGAAGAAACTATTTGTTTACTTTACGACAACGAATTACCTAATAAAGAAAGATTAGATGAAATGACTAAAAATATAGGTGAAGCTCGAGTTTTACCAAAAGAAGTCATTGAAATAATAACTGAGTTAGTGGGTAAAACCTCACCCATGAGCACCCTAAGAACTGTAGTTTCTGTACTTGGCCATTACGAAAAGAATGTACCTCTTAAAGAACTACCACCTAAGGCTCTAAGATTAGTGGGTCAAATTGCAACTGCTGTTGCAATGATACACAGGTCGAGAGAAAATCTACCAATTATTGAAGCTGATCCCACAAAGGGCCATGCGGAAGATTTTCTTAAAATGCTACATGGAACAGATTCCTCTAAGACTCAAGTCAATGCTTTAAATCTGTATCTAATCTTATTGGCAGATCATGGATTTAATGCCTCCACTTTTTCTGCGAGAGTTACTGCAGGAACTTTAGCAAATTTACACTCTGCAATTACTTCTGCTGTTGGTACATTAAGCGGCCCTTTACATGGGGGTGCAAACGAAAAAGCAATGGATATGATTATTGAAGTTGGTACAAAGAAAAAAGCTTCTGATTATATACAAAATGCATTTGATACAAAGCAAAAAATTATGGGTTTTGGACATAGAGTTTACAAGGTGGATGATGCGCGCAAGCCACATCTAAAGAAAATGGCGAAGAAAATCTGGGAAGAAAAGAACGACATGAAGCTCTTCGAAGTCTCTGAAGAAATTGAGAAACAAGTCAAAGACAGAAAAGCAATAATAACTAACGTTGATTTTTATTCGGCGCCATTACTCTACGGATTGGATATTCCTACCGATTTATTCACTCCTTTATTTGCAATGTCTCGTATTGCAGGATGGACTGCTCATGTTCTTGAGCAATATCGAAATAACCGATTAATTAGACCTCGCGCTAGATATGTAGGTCAAATAGACCGTACATTTAGACCTATAGAGCAAAGATAATTTATCAAAAGACATTAAAAGTACTTCTTCTGCATATTGTTTATGGTTTCCATCGAAGAGGCTAGAAAAGCATTACGAAATGGGAAATTATTGATCTATCCTACCGATACTGTTTGGGGTATGGGGTGTGATCCTTCAAACCAAGAAGCTGTTGATAAATTATTTGAATTAAAAGGTAAAAAACAAAATGGAATGAGTGTTATGTTTAGTGAAAAAAAACACATCTATGACACTTGTAATACAAATAAAAAAGCTAAAAAAATAATTGAAGAATTCTTACCTGGGCCTGTTACACTAATACTTAAATCAAAGAAAGAATTTGCTAAAGGAGTAATGAGAAATGGCAATCTTGGTGTCAGAATACCTCTTAATAAAACATCTTTAGAATTAACGAAGGAAGTACCTATTGTTACTACTAGCGTTAATTTACACGGTGATGAAATTGCTAAGAATCTGGATGAAGCTAAACTAATATTTGGTAGTAATTGCATATACTTAGATGGAGAAAAGCCAAAAGGAATTGAATCTACAATTATTAATTTAACGAATGACGAACCTGAAATAACCCGCATAGGTGCTTTATATTCAACTATCTTGGAGGGAATACTTGAATCCTGAGGAAAAAGAAAAATGGAAAGCTGCCGGGAAATTGGCTCGAGAAGCCTTACACTTTGGTAAATCCCTTATAAGAGATGGGGGAAATATGCTAACTATAACTGAAGAAATCGAAAGTTATGTAATAAAAAACGGAGGTGATTTGGCTTTTCCTACTAATTTGGCTGTAAATAATGTAGGTGCACACTGGACACCTTCAACCAAAAGCAAAGAAACCTTCAAAAGAGGTGATGTCGTTAAGCTGGATGTTGGAGTTCACATTGACGGGTATATTGGAGATAATGCTCTAACTGTTGAAATAGAAACTAATGAATATGAAAAAATGATTGAGGCCTCACGTGAGGCTCTTAATGCCGCCATAGATGTAGCTAGTGCCGGTGTGAATGTTGGAATAATCGGCCATGCTGTGCAGGATAAAATTGAGCAATACGGATATAGACCTATAGCAAACTTAACTGGCCATCGAATAAAAAGATATAATTTGCATAGTGGGATTTCTATACCTAGTATCCGAGAGAGAGGAGGTCCTGTATTAACAAGCGGAGATATAGTTGCAATAGAACCTTTTGTTACAGATGGGGCTGGTAGAGTTGGTGGAAAGCGTAATTCGAACATATACCATCTTAGGCAAATAAGGAAAATTAGAGATGAAAAGGCAACTCAGTTGATGATCGAAATTCGTGATAGATACAACGGTTTACCATTTGCTGAAAGGTGGTTACACAAAATACAGGAAGATGCAACTAAGAACTTGCAGAAATTAATGCGAGCTGGCATTGTATCATATTATCCTGTTTTAGATGAATTAGGCAATGGTATTGTTTCACAATCGGAACATACTTTACTAATCACTAAATCGGGAAATGAGGTTTTGACTAAATGAAAGATTCTGATGCAATGAGGCGACTTGAAGATGTTTTCAAGTCTCCAATGCTTCAGATTAATTTATTAGCTGCATTTACTGGTGCATGTGCTGCTTTGATGACATGGATTTTTATATCTATGAGCCAGGGTATCCAGGGAGTCTTTTATGGAGATAGCTTCATAGAAAACAATCTCAAAGGAACTGATAGAGAATGGATGATTATTTTTATCCCTGCGTTGGGAGGGCTAATTGCAGGATTAATTATCGAATATTGGTCAAAGGAAGCAAAGGGGGCTGGTGTTCCTATGGTTATGGAAGCTGTAGCCGTTAAGGAGGCTCGCCTAAGCGCGAGAAAAGCCGTAGCGAAGTGTTTTGCATCTGCAGCATGTATCGGTACCGGGATGTCTTTAGGGCGTGTGGGGCCTATGGTTGTAATTTCCTCTACAATTGGTTCAGAAATTGGTCAACGCGCGGGAAAAACTGTAGAAGATACCCGTACAATGGTAGGCTGCGGAGCTGCAAGTGCTATTACTGCTGCATTTAATGCACCATTAGGAGGTGTATTATTCGCCATTGAATTGGTGTTAGCTGAGTTGAAAACACGATCATTCATACCTATTGTTGTCGCTGCAGTGATTGCAACAACTGTCGGTAGAAGTTTAACTGGAGATGTTGCAGCTTTCGACAGCATTCCTGCTTATACTCTAGAATCACCCATTGAATATCCATTTTACGTTGTACTGGGTGTAATAATTGGACTTGCTGCTGCAATTTTTATAAAAATGATGAACTTTGTTGAAGACAATATCGATAAGTTTGACAATATACCTATGCCTGTTAAAACTGCATTAGGAGGATTATGTGTTGGATTGATAGCATTGACATTCCCACATGTTTTAGGAAATGGGTTTGATGTTACTTCTGATTTAATTTCATTAGACAGTGATGAAAATAATAATTTAATCTTAGGAGACAGCTTTCCTTCAGATGATAATTTTTCATCGAGTATGGGAAGTTTATTGCTTTTTGTTTTATCTATAATGGCCTTAAAAATAATTGCTACAACTATCTCTATAGGCAGTGGAGGATCTGGTGGAATATTTACTCCCAGCTTGTTTATAGGCGCTGCAATCGGAGCTGCTCTTGGACTCATTTTAAATTCATATGATATTGTAGGACATCCTGGTGCATTTGCTTTAGTGGGTATGGCTGCCTTTGTTGCATCGACCACGCGTGCTACTTTAACTGCAATTGTTTTACTATTTGAAATGACTGCAACATATGAAATCATACTTCCTTTAATGCTTTCCTGTGTTGTTGCAGATGCTGTTTGTTATGTTTTATCTGAACACTCTTTTTACACTTCAAAATTAGCTAAAAGAGGAATCCGGATTGATTTAGGTACTGGTCAAGATTTGATGCGAATGATTACTGTTGAAGAAGCAATGTCAAAAGATCTCATAACAATAAAGCCAGATTCTCCCTTAGAGCTGGCTTTACAGATAATAGAAGATACTGGACATATGGGTTTACCTGTTATTAATGATAATGGAGATTTACATGGAATTATCACTTGGTCAGACGTGCATGATGCTGCTGTTAACCATGAAAGGCACTTAACTGTAGCTGATTATTGTACGACTGATTTAGTTACAGTTTCAATAGGAGATTCGTTAACACATGCTTTAGATTCTTTAGGCTATAAGGAAATTAGTCACTTACCTGTAGTTGATGAAAAGAATAATAAAAAAATAATAGGAATCATTACAAAAGGAGATTTGATAAAAGCTTATAACAGAAAAAGATTCATTCAAAAGAAGATGAGTTGGAAAAATAAGGAGGGTGAATAAGCTTTTAATTGATTACTATAAATACATGTAAATGTCATCTAATGATGAGAGTGCAAAAAATGACGCTGGAGACGCCCGCTCGGAAAGAAGAGCAAAGAGTTCTCCAACCCTATTTAGCCTCTTTGAAAGGATGTTCAACATAATCAAAAAATATTGGTGAAATCATGGGATGGTTCGGTGGAAATAAAAAGCCAAAAAGAAAACCTCCGGTTTTAGAACCGGTAGGTACTCCTGCTGTTCAAGCAGCTCCTGCAGCGGTCCAAGCCGTACCTGCAGCCTTGCCCACACTAGAACCAGTACAACCTAATCAAGGAGTACCTGCCGTTCAAGCTGCACCTGCTGCAATCCAAGCCGCACCATCTGTTCAACCTGTTGTCGAAATTGCCCCTGTGGGGGCTATTGCTGATTCAAATGTTACGATATCTCCAGAACCTGCTGGAACTCCTGCCCAGCAAAGCAGCTCTACTGAATGGGCAAAGAAAAGCAAGAGACCATTATTAGACATACACAAAAGACTCGATCATATGATGGACTCTAAAGGAAAAAGCTTAGAAGAAAGATACAAAGATAGATTTGGAGATAAACTACCTGAGTCTGTAGCAACCGACTCTGCAAGAAAAGAATATAATGAAAAGAAAGCAAACAAACCTGAAATTGTTTTCAAACCTCGTTCATCCCTTAAATTAAAACCTAAACAGAAAAAAGCACCAAAAGTAGAAAAGAAAACTGAAAAGAAGGTAGAAGAGAAAAAAGAAACAAAATCAAATAGTAAAATTGGAGATAGATTAAAATCTAGCGGAGCTATGACAAAATCTGCAATAGGAAATGCAAGTTCTGCAGTAGGGCGTGGCGCTGGAGCTGTAAGATCGGGCATTGGGAGAGGTGCTGGAGCTGTTAGCTCAGGAATTGGAAAAGGAGCTGGAGCTGTAAGGTCAGGAATAGGGAAAGGTGCTTCCAAAGTCATGGGTCTTTTTGGAAGAGGTAATGAAGAAAAAGAAATTTATAAGAAAGATTATAGCAAAATGAAAGTAGCTGAACTCAAAGAACAATTAAAAGAAAAGGGATTATCTACTGCAGGTAAAAAAGCTGATTTGATTAAAAGATTAAACAAATAAATTTACCTGTGCGTTATAATACTAACAATATCTTGATCTTGGACTTCATGATGTAAACCAACTGTTTGTCCGGGAAATTTAGCCGAAGGACCCCATATTTGTGAATAACGGAATTTACGCACAAAATCTCTATGTAAGCGTTGGCAAATTTCAGCAATAGACGTACCTTTTCTTACCACCATAGGCTCTTCTAAATCTGCTTTTTCACCTTGTGGTTTCATAAAAATCGATATGAATTGAAGAGAATTATAAATTTGCTTCTTTAGATTCTCAACTCCCTTTCCAGTAGGTGCTGCGACTTCAATTATTGTCTTATTCGTACACTTTTTCTTAACTTCTTTCAATTGTTTCTTGTTAATCATGTCCACTTTAGTTATTACATCAAATGAAGGTGAATAAACTCTTGTTTTTGCTAAAATATCAACTAAGTCATCTAGTGTTATTTTTTCTCTCAAAACAACTTGTGCATTTACAATGCCATATTCTCTAACTACTGATTTAATTGCATCTTCCTCAATTTCTTGAGAAACTGTAGATATAACTTCAATACCTCCAATACCTGTTTTAGAAATACTACCATTTGGTGGGCGACTGTTAAGGCGGAGGCCTGAATCAAACAATTCTTTAAGGATGACATGTGGTGCTGGTTCAATAGCATCAATAACATGAACAATTAAATCTGCTGATCTTATTACTGAAAGAACTTCTTTACCTCTTCCAGCCCCTCTCGCTGCACCTTCGATCAAACCCGGTAAATCAAGTATTTGAATGTTTGCGTCTCTATATTTTAAAACGCCAGGAACGACATCTAAAGTCGTAAAGGCATATGAACCAGTTTCGCTATCTGCATCAGTTAAAGCATTTAGTAACGTTGATTTACCAACACTCGGCAATCCAACTAAAGCTACTGTAGCATCACCTGCTTTTCTTACTCCATAACCACTACCCTTTGGACCTGAGGAGCTAGTCACTACTTCTTCTCTTAATTGTGCTAGTTTTGCCTTGAGCTTCCCAACGTGATGTTGGGTTGCCTTATTGTATTTAGTATTGGCAATTTCCTCTTCGATTTCAGCTATCTTATCGGTAAGAGACACAGTTGTTCAGGATTAAGGGGGGATTAAACGTATTGAGTTGGCATCAACTATAAAATTATGTGACTAAATGAGTAACTATGGGATATCCTGAGAATAATGAAAATAGAATGGACGATGCAAAAGCAAATATTGTAAATATCCTAAAAATGGAAGGATATAAATTAGATTCAGGGACTCTTTTTACAGCATTCAAAGAAGCCGGGGGTGAAATGAGTGATTTCAAAAGGGCCTTAGAACTCTTAACTGAAGAAGATAAGATTAAATCTGATAGTGAAGGAAATATAATGACTGTAGAAGATTATCAAAGAGAAAAGTCTCAATCAAAATCAAACAATAGTGATGAGGTTAATGAAACCAATCAAGAAGACGTATCTAAAGAAGTTAAAATAGAAAATAGCCAAGAGGATATTTCTAACAACGATGAGATTAATGAAAACGAACTAGAATCTATAATTAAATTAAAAGAGGAAACTGATTCGTGGCTTATAGATAAACTAAAAAACAATAGTGATAAGGATATGATAGAGGAAATCAAAAATTTAAAAGAACGTGTAGAAAAATTAGAAAATATTATTAAAAATTTAACAAAGGCTTTCGAATAGATGGTAGTTAAAGAAAAGCGCGGAAGAAAACGGTATATCTTGTTTGAATGTTCAGGAAATTTCAATAGAAATGAAATTGACAGAATCATATTAAGAGAAATTAATCCGTTAAAGTCAAAAATTAGATGTAAACTGATTACATTCAATGGAAAAAGAGGAATTCTTCTTGTTGGTCACAATTTACTAGAGGAATCTAGAAGAATTATGAACAAAAAAGAAGAAATTAGTACTATTGCAAGCAGTGGAACATTGAAAGGGCTAAGCAAATATTAGAGGAACCATTATTATGACACTAATAATGCTTGAATAATGGACAATCAAACACCTCCACCTAATGACTCTGAAGGTTGGGAAGAAACACAATATGAATCATTAGACTGGGGTGGCGATGAAGAAAGTGGTAACAGGCTTGTAGAATTATATCCTTCAACCAGCAAACCAGCTCAAGCTGCGCTAGCACTTCTTATTGCAGGATTCATATTATTATTGACTGCAATGACGTTAAACGGGATACTAAGCGATGATGAGAAAGTAGCAGGTTCTACAATAAAATCTAATGAGATGATGAATGAAATGGGGCTTGAAATTGATGGTGGAGAATTAGATGATGATTTTGTGAGGCAAGTTCTTAGAGGGGCTTTATTTTATGAATTAATATGTGCAGTATTGGCATTCTGGGGTAGTGTAGAACTTTGGAGAAAACAAAATTATAACATTGTCTTATTAGGCTGTGCTGCCGCAATAATAGGATTAGGAAGCTTACTACTTTCTACTCTAGCTGGTGCATTTGCACTTTACTTAACATTTCAAAGTAAACCTGAATTTGGAATTAATGAGCAAGATGAGAGCTGGTGAGGTTGCTAACTGAACTGCTGAATTATCTAAATATAAAAGAATTATATCCACCTCAGAAAGAAGCAATAAATTTTGTTGAAAAAGACCACTCTGTTCTAGTCTCAGTGCCTACTGCTGCAGGAAAGACATTGGTAGCATATGCAGCCCTAATGAGGGCAGTCAAAGCTAAAAAAAAAGGAATTTACTTAGTGCCTCTCAGAGCCTTGGCATGGGAAAAAGTTGAAGAATTAAAAGATATTTGCAAAAATATTTTAGGGGGTGCAAAGGTAGGTGTATCTGTAGGTGATTATGACAAGGCAAGAGGATTATCTAAATATGATATCATAGTTTCAACCTCTGAAAGAGCTGATTCGCTTATTCGACACAATCCCTCATGGTTAGCTAACGTAAACTGTTTAGTTTCTGATGAAATACATCTTCTAAACGATTCTGGAAGGGGGCCAACACTCGAAGTAACATTATCGAAATTCAGAGAAATTAATCCTTCAATACAAATTATCGGTTTGTCTGCTACAGTTTCTAATTCACAAGAAATTGCTGATTGGTTAGGTGCAACGTTAGTTGAAAGTGATTTTAGACCTGTGCCGCTAAGGAAAGGAATCGCTATTGAAAAGATAATTGAATGGGAAGATAATCAAAATAAGAGTCTAATTTTAGAAGGTGCCGAAGGGCTTTCTTTGGACAATCTACCTGAACAATGCTTAGTCTTTGTTGGCACAAGAAGATCTGCCGAGGCCCAAGCTAAAAAATTGAGTAAAAACATAGGCCAGAAGTTAGAAGCCAAAGATAGGAAAATATTAGAAAAATTTTCAGAAAGGATTCAGAGAAATGCCGATGAAGCCACTTCTGTTGATTCAAATATTTCAAAGCTAATCTCTAATGGAGTGGCGTACCATCATGCAGGCTTAACTAATAGACAAAGAAGAATAATTGAGGAAGCTTTCAAATCTAAATCATTGAAGGCCTTGTGTGCCACACCTACTTTAGCTGCAGGTGTAAATTTACCTGCAAAAAGAGTAATTATACGCGACTTAAGTAGATGGGATTCTTCTTTTCAATCAAATCAGCCACTACCCGTTTTAGAAGTACAACAAATGTTAGGAAGAGCTGGAAGACCTGGCTTTGATGTCGACGGAGAGGGTATTTTAGTTGCTAAAAATAGAGACCAAATTGATTTTTTTACGGAAAATTATTTCCATGGTGAGACTGAGCCCGTAATTTCAAGATTAGGAAGTGAACCAGCACTAAGAACGCACTTACTGTCCTTAATTGCCTCAGGTACAATAAAAACAAAAGAATCTCTACATAATTTCTTAGAAAAAACATTGTTTGGATCTCAAGGTGAATTATGGAGAACTCAACATAGACTAAACAAAGTTTTAGATTTTCTAGACAAGGAAGGTTTGATAGAAATCAAAGGGGGGAATAATGGTGATTTTGTGGCAGCTAATGAATCATTACATGAAAAGTTAGAGGCCACATCGTTCGGAAGAAAAGTTTCTCAATTGTACATTGATCCTTTATCTGGAGTATTGATTAAAAATGCACTCGAATCTGACGTTGAAGCTAATCCCTTAGGCTTGCTACACACTATTGCAAGAACTCCTGACATTTATTCTCTTTATGTTAGAAAAAACGAAATGGAGACTTATCTGACCCACTTAATGCAAATGGAAGGCGATCTAATGTTACCTCCTCCCGTAGAGCATGTGGAATTAGAGTTCTATCTTTGGGATTTGAAAACTGCATTATTACTAACTGATTGGATTGAAGAAACCCCAGAAGAGCATTTGCTGAAACGATATTCCACTACTCCAGGAGATATAAGGGCAAAAGTGGAAACTGCTGAATGGATTTTGTATGCTATGCGTGAATTATCAGAACTACTTGCACCAAACCACACAAAATTAATCACTGAATTACAAATTAGAGTTAATAACGGAGTTAGAAAAGAGCTTCTTCCATTATTAGAACTTGATTCTGTCGGAAGGGTTAGGGCCCGTTCACTATTCAATGCAGGATTTACAACTCAAAAGTCTGTAAAAAATGCGTCTAATTCTGATTTGAATAATATACCTGGAATCGGAACTACGCTAGCTGAAAAATTAACCGGTAGAAAAGGACCTGAACAGATGCGGTTTGAGTTAGGCTAATTAATACCGCCTCCTTATACTACAAAATGGTAAGATTTGTTAAGGACCAACCAGACGCCTACATTTACAGTAGTTTTGGTTCAAGGATTTTTATTGGAGGGTTACTTATGGCTGTATTGTATGCTGCAATCGGATTTATTGCTTATTTCTATGCTGATGAAGTAATGTCTTTGTATTCTAGAGGGGCTGATATTCCTGATTTACCTCTACTGGGTGATTTGTTGAAAGCAATTGTATTTATTTCTGTTTTATTTTTACCATTAGTCAGCATTACTGTTTTGATATCTAGATTTGTTCTGAAAAGAACTTACAAAAAATTAGAACAATTAAATGTAGACAGTAAAAGGCCTCAACTTTTACTTACTATCGCTCGATTTTTATTTCTTGGATGTGGTGTAGCAACATTTGCGCCCTTGATAATGGTGGCTGAAAGTATGATGACTGGAGGACTTTCCGGATCCATAATTGGATACTACCAAACAACCTACATGAGCTTATATTTTACTCTTTTAGGAATCTCATTATTTTTAGTACTGATTTCCCCGATAGTCCAGTTATATGGAAGAACAAAAAGTAGATCCTTAATTTTTGCAGGATTTCTTTCATTTACAGCTTGTGCAACAATGATTTACATGGCTAATGGGCAATGGAACATATCTATAATGGACCTTACACAACGTGAATTCAAATCATCTTTTGGAACTGTAATGATGATTTGTGGAATATGCATATTCGTTTCGTTTTGGATTATATCTAGAAATGCAAAATCTATATTGCGCTACCAAAAACTACACTTTACGATGAAATTAGGTGAGTAATGGAATCTTGGGCTGAAAAATATAGGCCAAAAAATCTATCTGAAATTATAGGGAATACTCGAACAATTAATGATTTGAAAAATTGGGCTCAATCTTGGGGTGAGAATATGACAAAAAGAGGAGTCATACTTTCAGGACCTCCTGGTTGTGGAAAAACATCTGCCGCTATTGCATTGGCTGCAGACATGGGGTGGGAAGTAATTGAATTAAATGCCTCAGATGCGCGCTCTGGCAAAGTCATAGAAGGAACTGCTCTAAGAGCGGGTTTATTCCAAACTTTTGGAAGTGAAGGAATTTCAGAAAGAAATCTTATTTTGTTAGATGAAGCTGACAATCTTTACGAAAGAGCCCAACAATCAAAAAATAAAACTAAAAATTATAGTGACAGAGGTGGAAAAAAGGCAATATCAAAGACTTTGGAACAAACAAAACAACCCGTAATAATCACTGTGAATGACTTATACAACCTAACAAAAGGTACTGGAGCGAAAATCAAAAGATTAGCTTTAACTTTGAAATTCCAAAAACCATCTGCTGTATCTGTAGCTATGGTCCTCAATAAAGTGTGTGAAAATGAAGGATTAGATATTGAATCTGATACTATAACTAAAATGGCTGAAAATGCTAAAGGTGACTTGAGAGGTGCAATTAATGATTTACAATCCTTGTCTGAAGGGACTAAGAAAATATTAGATAGTGACTTGGAGAAACTAGGATCTCGTGACAGAGAAACTGAAATGTTTGAAACTCTTAATATTATATTTAATAGTGATAATTTTGAAGAACCAAGAACTGCCATTTTCGAATTAAATGAACAACCAAGAGATGTTTCCACTTGGGTCAGTGACAACATACCTATCGTTTACAAACATCCTAACGATATTGAACGTGCATATGAAAGAGTAGCTTATGCAGATTTACTATTATCTCGTGTTTCAAGAACTCAAAATTATGGGCTTTGGGGTTATGCATCTGAATTGATGTCAAGCGGAGTCGCCTTATCAAAAACTCATCCAACAAGCGGACGAAGGCCGCAATTTCCTTCTTGGATTAGGAAGATGGGAGCTAGTCGATTTCAGCGTGGTTATAGAGACGGATTGGCAAGGAAAATAGGAACTGCCACACATCAGTCAATAAAAGAATCAAAGATGGAGCAAATAGCGGTAATTTCAACTATTTGCAGAAATGATAAAAATGAAGCTGCTAAAATAGCCGGTAAATTAGAATTAAATGAAAATGAACTAGCAATTCTAATGGGAGTTTCAAAGAAAGAGAAAATCATAACTGAAATAATTGAAAATTCTCAACAATTTAGACAAGAAAGAGAAGTGGTAACATTAAACTATAAACCCCGTTTTGATGATAAAAAGGATGATGAAGAAACTACAAAAATAAATCCTAAAGCAGATAGTAAACAAAAAAGTTTATTCGAATTCTAATTTTAATTTTTGTTGATCTGAAATTCCTAATCTACTTGCTGAAACTCCCATCAATCTAATGGCCTTACCTGGTTTCCAATTTTCATACAGTAAAGCCTTTGCTACTTTGTAAATATCGTTAGACCTGTGAATCTCACCAGGGACTGTTTTTTGCCGAGTTATTGTTTTGAAATTGGACCATCTAAGTTTAATTGTAATGGTTCTTGCTGAACGTCCCATTTGACCTATACTCTCTGATACTTCGTCACATAATTCAAACAAAGCCGCTTCCACGGTGTCTGAATCTGAAATATCTTTTTCAAACGTATTTTCTGTACCTTGTTGTTTAGCAATCCAAGGTGAAGGGTCTACTGGTCTATTATCAACACCTTTGGCCTTATTCTTCAAATTTACTGAATATTGACCAAAAATGGGTAACAATTTTTGAATATCTATTGATACAATATCTGAACAAATTTTCACACCCAAATCATTGAGCTGAGATGCTGTCTTAGGTCCAATACCATAGATTTTCCTAATCTCTAATGGGGCTAGAAATTTAGATTCGTTCCCTGGTTTAACTACAGTAAAGCCCTCCGGTTTATCAAAATCTGAAGCAATTTTAGCAACTAATTTAGACGTGGCCAATCCTGCCGAAGCGGGTAAATCTGTCTCTGATTTAATACGTCTCAATATAGTTTTAACCAAAGCTTGAGGGTTCTTTTGAAGAGATAAATCTACAAAAGCCTCATCAACGCTCATTCGCTCTAAAGTACCATATCTTGCCAAAATTTCCATAATTTTAGATGAACACGACCTAATCATTGGACGATTGGAAGAGACTAATTTTAATTCGGGACAAAGTTTCAAAGCTTTGCTAGAAGCCATCGCTGAGCGAACACCCTTTGCCCTAGCTTCATAAGATGCTGATGCAATAACTCCCCTTTGACCTGGCTTTCCTCCTACAGCTAATGGTATTTCTTTATCTTCTGGATTCTCTAGAATGTGAACATTTACAAAGAAGGCATCCATATCCAAGTGCAATATTGCTCTAGGCCAAACTACTCTTTCCACAAGTGGGTAAAGGAGGGAGGAATTACTTTTACCCCCCAAGCTCTAAGCTAAATAATGAAAATTGACCCTTGGGCAAGCAAAGGTATTCAAAACTACAAAGAAATTTGCGATAAATTTGGTTTAGATGCAATAGACCACACTAAACTACCAAATCCTACTCATTTACACCGTAGAGGTATAATTTTTGCCCATCGAGATTTAGATAATGTTCTACAATCAAAGAAGAGAGATAGAGGTTTTGGCGTCCTATCTGGATTAATGCCTTCTGGACAAATTCATCTAGGTCACAAAATGGTTATTGATCAAGCTAAATGGTTTCAAGATTTGGGTGGAGATGTAACAATAACTGTTGCTGATTTAGAAGCTCATGCAACAAGGGGTTTGAGCTTAGAAAAATGTAGAAAATATGCTATTGAAGAATATATTTCTAATTATGCTGGGATGGGATTAGATCCTGATAAAACGTCCATTTATTTCCAATCTGAAAGGCCTGTCGTACAAAAATTAGGCTTTACACTGGGAAAGAAAACTAATTTATCTGAAATGGAAGCAATTTACGGTTTTTCTGGGGAGACAAATTTAGCGCATGTCCAGTCTCCATTGGTTCAGGCCGGAGATATTGTTCACCCTCAATTAGAGGAATATGGAGGGCTAAGGCCGATAGTTGTGCCTGTTGGAATTGATCAAGATCCACACATTAGATTAACTAGAGGAATGGTGTCGAAAACAAATTGGTTTAATGTCAACGAAAATAAATCGGGTAATGTTACAATTGGATTATCTATACAAGATAATAATCAAAATACAATGGGCCTGAGAGATGATGGTGGAATCGATAAAAAACAAAGACAAAAAGTAATCGATAAAGCTATTGTTGCAATCAGAAAGGCCGGTTTTAACGAAACTAACGCAAATCCCAAACATGGAACTATTGAAATTAAAGATGCCAACTATGGAGAGCATAATGAACTCAAATATCATTTATTGAATTTAGAAAGACAAATGGGAGGAATGGGGCTAATGCAGCCAGCATCTACCTACCATCAATTTGCAGTCGGAATGACTGGTGGTAAGATGAGTTCAAGCCAGCCTGAAACTACTATGTTCCTAAATGATTCAATGAAAGATATTGAAAAGAAAATTAAGTCATCATTCTCAGGAGGGAAACCTACTGTTGAAGAACATCGTGCCAAGGGAGGAAATCCTGATGTTGATGTAGCATACCAATATCTCAGATATTTCTTTGAAGAAGACGATAATGAGCTTGAAAGAATAAGGAATGAATATATTTCAGGTGATTTATTAACTGGAGAGATTAAATCCATATGTGTTGAAAAAGCTACAACCTGGATGAAAAATCATCATGAACTTAAAGATCAGAATCAACATCTTGTCAAAGAGTTTCTAAAGTAGTTATTTTCCCAACTTCTCTTCCTAAAATTTCAGACATATTCTCAAGCAACGAATTCTGCATTTCTTCTATAGATATTTGATATCCTAACTTAGAAAGAGAAGTATGTTTTCCTAATGGTAAGCCGCATCCCTCTACAGACTCGATTCTCCCCTCTGGTGTATCTAAATTAATATCAAAACCATGTCTTGAAACCCATTTACTAAAGGCTAAGCCAATACTAGCTACTTTGTAACCATTAAACCATACTCCTTGCATTGTTTTGTTTCTGTTTCCTTCTACTTTGAATTTAGATAAAGAAATTAAAATCCACTCTTCGATAGAAGTTATTACAGTTCTAACGGATTCCTCTTTCCATCTAAATATGGGATAACCTACCAACTGACCTGGACCATGCCAAGTCAATCCACCACCTCGGTCTACACTCGACGAATCAAAACCATCTGGTGCTTGAATATTGTCCAGCATACCTCTGCGACCTATTGTAACAATTTCAGGGTGTTCAACGAAAATTAGAGTATCTGCAATTTCATCATTTATTCTTTTTTGTTGCAGATCTGCCATCAAAGTGTCAATCTCTTGATGAGTCGAGTTATTTGCCTGAATTATATTGGTAGTAATCACTTTGAAATGTGAATCGCATGGCCAAGACTGGCGAGGGCTGATTCTGCAAAAGCTTCTGTCAGAGTAGGATGCACATGGATTGTTCCGGCTATATCTTCTAGTCTTGATCCCATCTCTATAGCAAGTGCAAATTCTCCTGATAATTCAGAAACATGAGAACCTACGGCATGAATGCCAACAATTACATGATTATCTGAACGTGCTGTAATCCTAACAAAACCACCATCTGAACCTGCATCCATTGCTAATGCACGACCACTAGCTGCGAAAGGGAACTTCCCAATAACTACATCTATTCCTTCATCCTTAGCTTCATCAGGTGTTAAACCCACGCCAACAATTTCAGGATCCGTAAAACAAACTGCTGCAATTGATACGGGTTCGAATGCCAAACGATGGCCTGCAATTATTTCAGACACCATTTCTCCTTGTGCTGAAGCTTTGTGAGCGAGCATTGGTTCTCCAATAATATCTCCAATGGCCCATACATTCTTCATTGAAGTCCTGCATTGTTTATCGACTTTAACAAATGGCCCATCCATATCTACAGCCATTCTACTTAAGCCCCAGCCAACTGTGTTTGGCTTTCTGCCAACCGTAACAAGAACTTTATCAGCTTTAATTTTATGGTCTTTACCATCCGAATCGGTATATTCAACTGTAGTAGCTTTTCCTCTGGTGATAGCGCCTTTGGCCTTAGCGCCTAAATTAACTGTAACCTTATGTTTTCTCAACCACATACTGATAGGTCTAGTCATCTCAGAATCATAAATTGGTAAAATTTGATCTAACGCTTCAATAAAAGTTACTTCTGAACCTAACTTTCTGTATGCTATGCCTAATTCTAAACCGATGTAACCTGCACCTATAACTACTAATTTCTTAGGAACTTCATCTAATTCAAGAGCCTCAGTAGAAGAAATAATATTCTCATCAAAAGGCATAAATGGTAATTCTACTGATTTAGATCCATTCGCCAAAATTACATGCTCAGCATTGATTATCCATTCTTTTTCACCACCACTAACTTCACAGGTTTTCGCATTTCTGAATTTAGCCCAACCTGAGACTAATTCTACATTAGCTGCTTTCAATAAGCCTTCGACACCTTTATTCAATTTAGTAACTATTGATTCCTTCCAATTTACTAATTCCTTCATGTTAACTTTGGGTTTACCAGAAACACTGATTCCCATTTTGCCTTTACCTGAATGATTCTCAAGTTCTTCAAAAGAAGAAGCCGCGTGTATGACTGCTTTAGAAGGGATACAGCCTCGAATCAAACATGTCCCTCCTGCTCTTGAACCTTCTACAATTACAGTATCTAAACCAAGTTGACCTGCACGAATTGCTGCGACATATCCTCCAGGTCCAGCGCCAACTACCAAAACTTTACAGTTACGTATTTCTGCCATAAAACCTCACATAAATATTGTAGCTGGATATTCAAGCATGGACTTCAAATTTTGAATCAACAAGGCTCCATCATACCCATCAATGATTCTGTGGTCGAAAGAAGAAGTTAAGTTCATCATCTTGCGAACAACAATTTCACCTTCCCTAACAACTGCCCGATCCCTTGCTGCGTGGATACTTACTATTGATACTTCAGGATGGTTAATAATTGGAGTTGCACCCAATCCACCCATTGCACCTAAACTAGTTATTGTAATAGTTGAACCTGTTAGTTCTTCAACTGTTGCTGTCTTGTCTCGAGCTGCTGAAGTAACTCTCCTTAACTCATTTGCAGTATCCCATACATCGCGTGCCTCTGCATGCTTAATTACTGGTACCATGAGTCCATCATCTGTTTGTGTAGAAATACCAACATGAACTGCTTCGTGTCTTAATACAACACCCTTTTCTTCATCGTAAATTGCATTACACTGCGGGAATTTTCTTAAAGCCTTAATCAAACCTTGAACAATAAACGGAAGATATGTTAGTTTAGGCTGATTTTCAGTTTTTGTAGAATTTAAATGCTGTCTTAGACTTTCGAGCTCAGTAACATCTACTTCTTCAAAATAAGAGAAATGTGCTGCACTGCGCTTACTAATAGACATTTTCTCAGCTATCTTACGGCGTAACCCAATAACTGGAACTTCTTCAATACCTGTCATTTTCACGCCAGATTGAACTGCCGCAAGGCGTCCTCCACCTGAAATAAATGAATCTAAATCATCGTGAGAAATACGTCCTGCTGGACCAGTACCTGGAACCTGTGACAAATCAACGCCAGCTTCTCTAGCTCTTCGTCTTACTGCAGGTGATGCAAGAGGCTTAGTTCCTGATGTTGTTATTGGTGCTGGAGCTGAAACTGATACGGGTTTAGGCTCTGGTGGTTTAGCTACAGGTTCTGGAGTGCTAACCGGTTCAGGCTCTGGTTCAGGCTCTGGTTCAGGCTCTGGTTCAGCGTTACCGGCACCATCTACCTCAAAAACAATTAATTCGGCACCAACAGGAATCATATCTCCTGGTTTACCTGTTGTTGAAACTACTTTACCATTAACTGTGGAAGGAATCGAAACTGTTGCCTTATCCGTCATAAGTTCTACTAAGGGTTCATCTTCCTTTACAGTCTCTCCTACCTTAACATTCCATTTTACTATCTCTCCCTCAACAACTCCTTCGCCGACATCCGGCAGCTTGAATACGTGTTTTGCCATTTTAGTGCTCCGTTACTTTCTTCATCGCCTCTATAACTCTTTCCTGACTAGGAAAATAATGCCATTCCAAAGAATGCGGGAATGGCGTATCCCAGCCAGTAACGCGCACTATTGGCGCTTCTAAGTGATAGAAACATAACTCTTGAACTTGTGCAGACAATTCTCCTCCAAAACCACTGGTACGAGGTGCCTCATGCACTATGACACACCGTCCTGTTTTTTTAACTGAAGATTCAATAGTATCTATATCTAAAGGTACTAGACTGCGTAAATCAATTACCTCTGCATCTATACCACTAGATTCAGCAGCTTCTCGAGCTACATGAACCATTGTTCCATAGGTTAATACGGTAACCTTACTTCCTTCTCTTTCTATTGCAGCTTGACCCAATGGAATTGAATAATAATCTTCAGGAACTTCTCCTTTAGGATGTGTATCCCATTTCAATGCTGCTTTCTTATGATCCCCATCAAAAGGCCCATTATACAGTCGTTTAGGTTCAAAGAATATTACGGGATCATCATCCTCTATAGAAGTAATCAATAACCCCTTGGTATCGTAAGGATTAGAAGGCATTACCACCTTCAAACCCGGAGTTTGAGTAAAATAAGCTTCCGGACTTTGAGAATGATAATGGCCTCCTCGGATACCACCACCACATGGCGTTCGAACTGTAACAGGGGCCCAATATTCACCCCCGCTTCTGTATCTTAATTTGGCAAGTTCATTTGTTAATTGATCAAATGCAGGGAAAATATAGTCTGAAAACTGGATTTCTGCTACAGGCCTTAATCCATTGATTCCCATACCAATTGCTGTAGAAACAATACCTCCTTCTGACAGTGGGGAATCAAAAACTCTATGTTTTCCGTATTTTGCTTGAAGGCCGTCTGTGCATCTAAAAACACCACCAAAGTAACCAACATCTTCTCCAAAAATACAAACATTAGAATCTTTCTCAAGAATAATATCAAGAGCTGAATTTACCGATTGAATAATATTCATCTGAGCCATCTAAATCCCTAACTCCTGCCTTTGTTTTCTTAAATGTCTTGGCGGTTTTTTGTAAACATCCTCAAATAATGTTTCTTCAGAAGCCCAAGGACCGTCTGCTAAAGTTCCATATTTTTCAGCTTCTTTGTAAGATTTAATAACTAATTCATCCAATTCTTTTTCTAATTTCTTTTGGTCTGCATTAGACCATTCACCTAAATCAATCAAATGCTTTTTGAGTCTTTCAAGAGGATCTCCCAATGGCCAAGCTTTCCATTCATCCTTAGGCCTAT
>CACAGG010000001.1 GCA_902531985.1 uncultured marine group III euryarchaeote | reverse complement strand
TGGAACTTTTGTGAGCGGAGGCGCTATTGAAAGTAGGGCTTACAAAAGACTAGAGAAGCTTCAAAAGTCAGGGATAAAAACTGTGGCAGTTACAGGTAGACCGGCTGGTTGGTGTGATTTGATGGCTAGATGGTGGCCTATAGATGCAGTGGTTGGAGAAAATGGTGCATTCTTTTATAAAAAAGTGAATAAGAGAATTATTAGAGACACATATCACTCTTTACATTCTCTTTCAAAGTATCAAAATAAATTAAGATCGTTGTTTGATAAGATATTAAAAAAGCACTGCAATCTAAAGTTGGCTTCAGATCAATCTTTTCGTCATTGGGATATTGCAATTGATATTGGCGAAGAATCAAATGTAGGTATAGATGTAGCACTTGATATTGTAAAAATGTGTGAAAGTGAGGGTGCAAAAGCAGCCATTTCTAATATTCACGTAAATATTTGGTTTGGAGATTATAACAAGGAAATGATGTCATTGAAAGTATTGGATGGCTATAGTTTAGATAAACTAGATGCTATTTATATTGGAGATTCACCTAATGATTCTCCTATGTTTGATTGTTTTCCGCTATCAGTAGGAGTTAATTCTGTTACTAAGTATGAAAAGATAATTGATAATTTACCTAAATATATTACTGATGCAGATGGTTCCGAAGGTTTTGTCGAATTAGTTGATTTTATTTTCTCGACCAAGTAACTCCTTCTTGATTTTGGTAATTTCCACTTCTTTCAGAATACAATGAAGCTGCAGGCCCAGTCATGACTTCAAAGACCATTTGTGCAAAAGTTACATCTGTACTTAAACTTACATTTTGATTGCTTGAATTAAACCCTAGCAAAGTCAAAGTCCCATTAAATCCGGAATCAATTTTCCCAAAGCTACACACAATTCCTTTTCTGGCCCAGCTAGTTCTTAACCATAATTGTGCACATAAATTGGGCCCACAGGCAACTCTTTCTTTGGTAGATACTGCAAATCTTTTGCCAGGAGGTATAATCAAGTCACCATTGGATGTTCTAGCCCCATCAGGTATTTCTATTTCTTTTATTGTTAAATCATATCCATTTGGCGTTAGATTCTCAGCGTTAAATGGTTCAATTTCTAGTTCGCCAACATCAAGAGCAGATAGTATGGCTTCATCAGATAATACAGTCATTAACTTTCTCTTATTTCAGATAAGAACTTTTCAGCAACATCAGCTCTTACAGTTCCTGAACGCTTTAACATTTCCGCCACAGTATCAATTTCAGAATCTTTTGCTCCAGCTTGTACTGCTAAGTTACGGGCATGTAATCCCATGTGCCCTCTTTGGATTCCTTCTGAAGCCAAAGCTCTCAATGCTCCTAAATTTTGACATAGACCAACTGCACATATAACTTGAGATAATTCAGCAGCCCCTCCCGGAATTTTCACATCTAATATTTTCACACATGCTTTAGCAGTAGGGTGTGTGGCTGTTGCACCTCCAACTAGACCTATAGCCATTGGAATTTCTATAGTTCCTTTCAAATCACCATCTTTTGTTTTTTCCCAATTTGTAAAAGAACCATGACCTTCTTTCCATTGCCCATATGTGTGAGCTCCAGCTTCAATAGCTCTCCAATCATTGCCTGTTGCTATGACGACAGGATCTATTCCATTCATTATTCCTTTGTTGTGTGTTGCAACTCTGAAAGGATCTGCACATGCAAAAGCAAAGGCTTCAATAATTCCATCAACAACTTCTTCCCCTCCTAAAAATTTAGAAGGCCAAATTGCAGTAGCTCTAGTCTTTCGGTATATAGCTAGGTTTGAAATAATTCTTAGGTAGACTCTCCCACCAGTTATAGTTTCCAATCTTGGAGCGACTGCCTCAGCCATAGTATTTACGGCGTTGGCTCCCATTGCATCACGACAATCCACCAAAAGGTGAGTTATCACCATAGGGCCGGTTTCTGAATCAAGTACTCTAACCTCAATATCTTTACATCCTCCTCCAAATTTTACCAAGATAGGGTCTTGTTCATTTGCTAAATCAATTATTTCTTTTTGCTTAGATAATATCTTTTCTTTTGCTTCAAATGGATTATCAAGATTAACTAGTTGTATTTGTCCAATCATGACAGGATCATCGGAATTAGCACTAATTCCTCCATTACTTCGAGTTCCTTTTGCCATGTGAGTAGCTGCGGCAACAACGGATGGCTCTTCTACAGCCATAGGTACCATATATTCTTTATTATTTACCATAAAATTGGCCGCAATTCCAAGAGGAAGGGGAAAAGTACCAACTACATTTTCTATCATTCTGTTTGCAGTTTCTTCACCTAATGCTCCATATCCGCCAATAGCTTTAGTTTCTTCATCTGATAAATCGGCAAATTTTTTAACATAATCTAATCTCTCAGATGGTTTTTTCTTGTAAAATCCAGGAACTTCTGAACTTAAAGTCATATATGGTTAAGCAAGTGTTGCTTAAAGATAGCAGTCTGTCTAAATTAAATCCCCTATTGTTCCGCAATGAGGACACATAACTTCCTCATCTTCCCCTTCTACTTCAAATTCCTTCATACATCCTTTTTCACACACATACATTAATTGTCTTGAAAATTGGCTTCCAGGCACTACACTAAATGTTTCTAGTACCTCACTTTCAGTTATAGTGGTTTGCTCTTCTGAAGTATTATCAACTGGAATTAGCATAGGTCTGCTTGCGACTTCAACATCAGTTTCACTTTTAAGTAATCGTGAGGCGCCGTATATTGCAATTGAACCTAATACCACTCCGACAAGACCATACAAATACAAATCTTCAGTTTGCTTTGGTTCAGCCTCAATTACACTATTAACTTCAGCTTCAATTATAACTCTAATGTGTTCATTTATCATGTTTGGATTAGTATAGCCCATTCTATCCACAGAAATCACTCGATAATAATGGAATCCATCACTCAAATTTGTAGCTTTGTAGCTTGGTTCATTATTGTCTTTGATATCTATAGTAGTCACAGAAATCCAAGGCATACTAAAATTTTTTTTACTTTCAACTATAAAGCTGGTTGCATCCAAAGGCTTTTTCCACGTAATAGTCACATTATTTCTATCTTCTATTACGTATTCGATTTGCTCAATAGGTTCCGGAAGTTTCAGATCAACCGTCGTTACCAAATCATATCCATTAAATGCTAGATTTAATGATGAATTATTAGGTGGCATATATCCGTCTTGTCCATCACCAAAAATGATTTCACCAGTCAAATAATTTACCCAGTACTGGTTTGCTTTCATCGCTCTTAAATCAATACCAGTATATTCTTCAAGAGTTTTTTCAAAAATACCATCTCCATTTTCATCAGCAGACATCTCTATGTTTCTTATTTTCCCAATCATAATTGGTTTTAGTGGCATTACTGGCAGAGTCAGCTTTTCAGTTTGATTGGAGCTGATAAATACTTGATATTCGTAAGGCTCTCTTGGGCACTTATTACCTGCCAAATCAGAGGGGTTTATTCTAAAATAATAAGTGTATCCATCAATGAGAGGACTCATCAAGATCTCCTCATTCTGCCACTCAGATTCAACTTCTCTCCATTCTAATACATCCTCAACATCTTCCAAAAGTCTTGCATACTCTAATTCAATATTATCCAAGCCTTCACTTCTATTTTCAATGCTAATAATCAGTTGATCAGAACCAGTTAATTGATTGAGAGAATTAAGTTTTACTTCTGGTTTTAATCTATCAAACGTGACAATGATGTCACTTTCCAGTTTAATTTCTTTATTGCCAGCATAATCTATTGTGCGGGATCTAATTTCAAAAGTCTCATCTTCTTCAGGTGAAAACCAATATTCTCCAGTGGAAGTAAATGCTCCAAAATCTTTCCAAGTTTGATTTTTTGAATCTCTGTATTCTATCAAATACGCCTGTATGTCCATTGTGTTGTTCGCTTTCCATTGGATAGTAATTCCATCGAGATTTGTAAATTCGATATTCCCTTCAACAATCCATAATGTAGACTTTGGAGTAATTAAATCAACTCTCATCTCGGTATCATATGTTCCTTTGTTCTCGACATTTCCATTATTGTCTATGGCTATTGATTTGAATCGATAGGTTAAGTTTCCTTGGCCTGTAAAGTTAGTAGATTCATTAGTGTAAAATCCTAATAGGGTCCATTCGCCTAAATTTCCACCATCCTTTTCTAAATAATAAATGTAATATCCAGATAAATCATCATAGTTGGAAATACTTTTCCACTTAACCTCAAATGTAGAGCTATTACGATAAAATCCTTCTCCTATTACTCTAGTAGTAGGGGGAGTTGAATCCAAATATAAAGGTATACTACTGATTTCACTTTTGTAGTTCCAAAGATTAGCTTGTGGAAAAGTAATTAGTATTTCTTCATCAAACCACTGTGTGTTTTGCGGATTAGAAACAACGCTTGCAATGATATTAGGGCCTTGGTTAAGATAATTCAAGTAAATTTGAAACTCATCATTCCAATATTCAGCTCCATGCCCATCCCCTATATCCATATCTCCGAAAACATAGGCTCCATTGATGTAATAGTCACCGTAATTATTTGTTGCTACATTTACGCTCATGAACCCTCCCTCGTATAGATTAATGTCTGGAATATCAATAATGTGACGGAAATAAGCATAGTTGTCACCTTCCCAGAAAGTATTGTAATCTATTCCATCAACATCCGAGTCTCCAAAAGGAGTACTGCCGTTTTTCCAATCAGTATCATTGAAGTTTAATTTCGTCCAATTGATATTATCATATAGTTCTTCATGGGTAGTTGAATTGATCCATTTCCAGTCTACGCCTCCATAAGAGCCTCTTTGCAATAATGTTGCTGTAGTCACATAATTATATTGACTTTGCGTTCTAAATGTTAAATTGTAGTAGCCATCTTCTAGAGATTCAGGGGCAACTGCCGTCAATAGTACGTCTTTCGTTTCACCAGCTTCAATTTCGAAATTATTTGGAGTAAATTGTGCATTCCAATTTCCAAGTGTTTCGTCTTCAATAGATAGTGTAACATTGTCAGTAATATTTCCAGTATTTTTAACTTGGATTAATCGGTTAAAAAGTCTGCTTTGATTGACAATTAGCAATTCCTCATCATGTGTAGTCTCTAATGAATAAATTACAGTTGTTAGATTTAATACTTGTAAATTATTTGTATTATTGATATCGCTACAGTTACAAGTTACATTTACAGTTAATTGGTTTAAGCCAATTATTTCAGGCTTCCATTCTAGCCATGATAAACCATAACCGTAAGCAGGTATAGCGTCATAATAGAATGTTTTAATTGTTTTGTTGTTCGAAGTAACATTAATGAAATATTCATCAACACTTTCATCCCCTTCGTTTCCACCAGTTATTGCTACAATTACTGAGTCACCAAATATAATAGATTCATTAGTAGATTCAAAAACTTGGGCCGTGATTTGAAGGTCTAACCATTGTCTATTTTGATTTCCAGAACCATATACATAATCTCTTCCATAAACAGCTAAAACATTTTCTCCCGGTTCAAAAGAACTAGAGGATATTCCTTCAGTCCCATCATCATTCCAGTATTCAGCACCATGTGAATTCCCTCCTCTTTCATCATATATCAAATTACCATTTAGGTAAGGAGTGCAATAATTTGCAAAAGCTACATCAATTTCAGCTGAAGTTACTATTCCATTTAATTGAAATTTGTGTCTTATTAATATTATATCATTGTTATAGGGTGAGCTTCCTGAAGTGTCCCAGTCTACATTAGGATCTACGTTGTTGTATCTTCTATCACCAAACGGCGCAGCTCCATTGGACCAACTTGAATCATTAAAATTTTTAGATGCCCAATTCTCAGGAGCGTCTGAAAAATCATCCAAAATTAAGTATTTGTAGAAGGTAGCGTTGTCTCTTCCACTCTGGACTAAAACTTTAGTATCAGAACCCTCTTTAGAGTACAACACATCGTCTATAAAAGGATCCATTTCGGCAGTTGAATTTTCAGTAAAAAATATCACCCCAGTAAGCGCCAGTAAGAAAGTGATAATCTTTAGATTGGGCCCCATAGTTTCACATTATTGTCAACAGCTATTTTAAAGGCTGTTGATTATTTAGGCATTATGTTTTGGGGTAGGAACTCATTTATTATTGCCCCTTTAGTAGCGTGAATTACTGTGTCATCAGATGATGAAGGTTCTGGCATAAGGGGTCGTATCGACCGTTTCTTTGATAAGAGGGCTAAAGAGCAGCAGGATTTGATTAGTACTGCGCTTGGCGGCGAGGTTGTTGAAGAAAAAGTAACCAAGAAGTCTAAATTAGCACAAACTAAAAAATCAGAGAAAATTCATAAGGTTAAGAAATCTACAAAAAAAGTATTACCTTCTGGAAAAGAAGCACCTGAAGTAGAGATTAGTCCTATTGCACGCAGTTTTGTAAGATTAACAACAGATTATCCTCCAATTACCATAGGTATTATGACTGTAATCATGCTTTTCATGCTTGTAGGAATTGGTAAGACGAATATTAATGGAGCCATGGAGGTTTATTTACCAAAGGGATCCGTCGAAGAGGAACTTCTTCTTGAGGTTCGAGAAGATTGGTCTACAGATATTATTGTAATTTATGTCGAGACTGAAAATGTTTACGACATGTCAAATAAGGCAAATATAACCAGCAGACAAGTTTTGCTTGAAATGGATTACATAGAACGTACTGTTGATCCACAGGGACAAACGGAGGAGGGGGGTGCGGGAGTAGTTCCGTCAGATGGTGGTGTTTACGATAATGTGGTTTGGTCGTTTAGTATTTCAACCTTAATTAAAGAATTACATAGTACAAATAGTCGAGTTTATGACGCACTTATAACGAATTCAGATGAATGGGCTGCAGCTAGTACTGATGGGGCATCAACAGGGTTAGCAGAAATATTAGGGCAAGCTGCTACGATAGCAAAGGACAGTGCAGTTGAATCAGGTCAGTTAAATCATTATGAGATTCCGAGTCAATCAGACATAGATAGCATTGTTCAAGATTTACCTCCAGCAGTTTTAGAAAAGGTAATAAGAGATACGAACGGAGATGGAGTATGGGATACTGCCGTAATTCTTTTTGGTATTACTAGTGATGTACCTCCTCCTGTAGTTATAGATGCTGTTGATGAAACTATGAAAAGTAGAGGAGAAGGTCTTGAGCGTCCCGATGGTCAAGTTTATAGCCGTATGATGCTTACAGGTCCAGTTCCTGTGACCCAGGCGATAACAGAACGTTCTTTTTCAGAATTCTGGAGAGTTTTCCCTATAGGTGTTGTGCTTTGTTCAATTGCGATTTTTTTAATTCAAAAGAAGATACGGGCAGTTATGATTTCAGGTATCCCAACTCTATATTCAATATTCATAACCTATGGCTTTATTGGTTGGTTTCAAATTGAAGCGACGCCTACGATTATTGCTTTAGGGCCAATACTGATGGCGTTAGGGGTGGCCTATGGGCTCCACTTATCAAATCGTTTTACAGAAGAAGAGGGTGAAAATGCCCAGATTAAAATGATGAAAGCGCTATCGACAACAGGCAGAGCCATTGCCTTGTCTGCAATGACTACAATGATAGGGTTTGGTAGTCTAATGTATACTAATCTTGGACCTGTATTCACAGTTGGTTTAAGTTTAACATTAGGAATCGTAATTTGTTTACTATGTACATTTATCATGTCCCCAGCCATTGCTGTATTGACAGAATATAACTATAGAAAAGAAGAAGGAGAATGGCATAGACTAGCTCAAACAGTGACAGAACATAACAAGCCAGTCTTGGCAATCTTATTAGCAACAAGTCTTCTTTCAATAGGACTTGTACCGCTCTTAGAAACAAATGTTGATTATCTTGATATGGTTCCAGATGATGAACCAACTTTAGTAGGTATAGTAAAATATTCAACAGAATTTAACGCAGGGGCTTTTGGAATGATGATTGCTAGAGGAGATTTCCAGAATGATTACGATGAATTGCAAGACGATGCAGTTGACCACCTTGATCAAGTCGATGCACTGGTGGCGGGCGGTGAAGACGGTAACCGAGATGGTTTGAATGATGTACCGGATGTTACGGCAATCTCTTTGACTGAAGTCATGAAAGCAGTTAAGTTTTCAAGTAACCAATCTACAACTTTAGATAATTTATTAGATTTAGTCGGTCTTGAAGAAGGCGTTGAGCGATCTTTCTGGGAAGTTCTTCACGAAGATCAAATTGCAGGCAATCCAATAGTTGGAAGAGATTTGCAAAAGTTTATCTTAAATGTTTTTTATGATAGCATAACTCCAGAAGCTATCAGTATGATTATGGATTGCTCACCCGATGAATCGGGAAGTGTAGAATGCAAATTTTCCAAAACTTTAATCTATGTAGATATGCCCTTGAAGGACGTTAGGGGAATGGAAGTTGCTGTTATTGGAGTTAATAAGATTCGTGATGACCATGAATATGCACCCGTTAAAATGTCTGAATTAACTGGTGTAGCAGCAATTGGAACTAGTGTTAATGCACAATTAATTAGTTCGCAAATTAATACGTTAGTAATTTGTCTTGTTTTAGTTTTCTTTGTTTTATCTTTAACTTTTGGTCGGAATTGGAAAATAGGTTTGATAACCACTTTACCCGTTGTTTGGGTTGTCTCTCTAGAACCCTTAACTTTTGTTGCCCTTGGTCAACCTTTAAGTTTGGTTACAGTTATGATTGGTTCTATTGTAATTGGTGTAGGTATTGACTTCTCAATACATATTACCCAGAGAGTTATGGAAAGAGGAGTAAATCTACCAAGTGTCTATAATGCAACGGCTAAAACCGCTCAAACATTGGCGGAGGCAACGACCGTTACTCTGGTTGGCTTGACAGCTGCTTTTGCAATCAACATAAGTGCACTTTGGTGGTTTGTTTTCATTATCGTCGTTCTTTTAATCGCATCGATGATATCGGCAATGTTCTTATTGCCTGCAATTTTTGCTCAAGTTGTTAAATCGGGCGGTAATTTAGAGTGAATGTAACTACAATTATCGGTGCACAGTGGGGAGATGAAGGTAAAGGTAAAGTTACAGATTATTTGGCAGACGATTCAAAAGTAGTGGCGAGATCTCAAGGAGGGAATAATGCTGGCCATACAATAGTTATTGATGGTAAAAAACACAAATTGCATCTTCTTCCATCAGGAATACTTCGTAAAGATGTTGTTAGTGTAATAGGTAATGGTGTTGTTGTTAATCCTGATGTATTGCTTAAAGAATTGGATAATCTTGATGGTGAAAGAGGTCAACTTTTCATCTCAGATAGAGCACATGTGATAATGCCTTATCACAAGTTGCTCGATGGAGGTGAAGAGAGTTCTAAAGGGAAGTCAATGATTGGAACTACTGGTAACGGGATAGGTCCTTGTTATTCAGATAAGGCCTCCAGGATTGGAATTCGAATGGGTGATATTTTAGAGGATGATATGATTATGGGACGTTTAGAGAAAGCTTTACCTCGTAATCAGGCTTTATTGTCTCATTATGGAATAGATAATGATTTGACAATTGATAGTTTGTTTGATATATGCAAAAAATGGAGAAAGGAATTGGGTGATTACATAACTGATGCTTCTTTGTTAGTTAATCAGCATATTGATAATGGGGACAATGTTCTTCTTGAAGGGGCTCAGGGTGTTCACATCGACATAGAGTATGGGACATATCCTTTCGTTACTTCTTCAAGTCCAACTACGGCAGGTGCAGCTTTAGGTTCTGGGATAGCGCCTTCTAAAATATCTAATGTCGTAGGAGTAACTAAGGCCTATCTTACAAGAGTGGGTTCAGGCCCATTCCCTACGGAATTAGAAAATAAAGTGGGAGAAATGATAAGGGACAAGGGTCAAGAATTTGGTACAACCACTGGCCGGCCTAGAAGATGCGGTTGGCTAGATTTAGTAATGTTAGAATTATCTCACCGAATATGTGGTTTTTCATCTTTAGCAATTATGAAGTTAGATATATTATCAGACATGGATGAAATCAAAGTTTGTGTAGCTTACAGGGATGACAAAGGTTCAGAAATCAAGCATTTCCCTTCATCCTTGTCTTATCTTGCAAAGTGTGAACCCGTCTACAAAACTTTTCCAGGATGGTCTTCATCAGGTATAGATATTCCTAAGGGCATTATTCCAAATGAAATGAAAAATTTCTTGGATTTTATTTCTGAGAATCTAAGAGTTTCAATTAGTATTATCTCGCTTGGTCCAGGTAGAGATGAAACTATAGTTTTCTAAAATTATTTTTTATCGTCAAACATATTCTTTGTAGACTTTATAGTTTCCCCAGCTGAAATTAAGATTTCTCCGGTAGCTTCTACAATGTCTCCCATTTTGTCTGTAGCGCTTTCGGCCTGTTCAGAAGCTTTTTGAGCGAGATCCTTGGACATGTCTGATACTTTTTGCGCAAGAAATTTTAGATCTTCTAGAGCTTCATCTAATCCTAAAGACTTTATTTTCGATTCTTTATCATCTGACATAATTTACTGAAATACAGTGGATAATTAAGTCTGTGCCTAGTACTTGTAAAATCCTTCGCCTGATTTCTTACCTAATTTGCCTTGTTCTACCATTTCTTTTAGAAGGGGGCATGGTCTATATTTATCATCGTTAAAATCACGATGTAAAACTTCCATTATGGCTAGACACGTATCTAATCCAATGAAATCCGCTAGCGTTAGAGGACCCATGGGATGGCTCATCCCTAATTTCATAACAGTATCAATTGCTTTAGGTTCTGCAACACCTTCCATGACACAAAACATAGCCTCATTAAGCATTGGCAAGAGTATTCGATTACTTACAAATCCAGGAAAGTCATTAACTAATACTGGAACTTTGCTCAAATCCTTAGCTAAATTGAATGTTGTATCAAATGTAAGATCTGATGTACTCTTAGCTCTTATCACTTCTACTAATTTCATTACAGGTACTGGATTCATGAAATGCATTCCAACTACCTTTTCAGATCTTCCACTTGCCTTAGCCAATATTCCTATAGGTATACTAGAAGTGTTAGAGGCTAGGATGGTATTATCATTACAAATATGGCCCAGGTCTGAGAAAAGTTTCTTCTTGATGTCCATATTTTCCACAATTGCTTCTATAATTATATCACAATTGCTTAAATCACTAAGTTCTAAAGTAGTATTTACATTTCCGAGTGTATTTTTCATATCAGTTTCATCAATCCGTTCTTTTGACACACTTCTTTCGAGGTTTCTGGTGATGGTTTGAATGCCCTTATCCACAAATTCTTGTTTTATGTCACAAAGTATAACTTTTTTACCAATAGCTGCACAAACTTGCGCTATACCAGCTCCCATTTGACCGGCCCCAATTACTCCAACGTTACTTACCATAGGATTCACTCAACTTTATCATTATAGCATTCTGGATGTGCAGTCTATTTTCAGCTTGGTCGAATACAATAGAATAGTCTGCTTCTAAAACTTCATCAGTCACTTCTCTGTTCCTTTCTGCAGGTAAACAATGCATGAATAGAGTATTTTTCCCAGTAGAGTTCATTAGCTTCTTATTGACTTGGAATGGCATGAATATCTTTTCTCTGGTTTCAGCTTCTTCTTTTTGACCCATAGATGCCCATACATCGGTATAAATCATATCCGCCTCTTTTACTGCATCAGCAGGATTATGGCTAATTTCAATATTTGATATTCCTGCAGCTTTTGCATTTTCTACAGTATCTTTGTTAGGTTCATAACCCTTAGGACAGCAGCAAACAAAATGTAAAGGAAATCTCATGGCCAAATGCAACCATGAATGAACAATATTGTTTCCATCCCCCATATAAACTATTTTGATATTATCGATATCCTCCAAATGTTCCCAGACGGTAAAAATATCAGTCATTATTTGACAAGGATGATTGTAATCAGTTAATCCATTGACTATAGGTATAGATGAGTGTTTAGCTAATTCAATAATGTGTTCGTGTTCAAAGAGACGTGCCATAATCATGTCATTATACCTACTAAAAACTCTTGAAATATCTTTGATTGCTTCCCTTTTACCAATACCTATGTCGTTTGGACCTAAAAATAAAGCGTGCCCTCCCATCCATTCAAAGCCAGTTTCAAAAGAAACCCTTGTTCTAGCAGAAGGCTTAGCAAATATCATAGCTAGGGATTTATTCTTAAAATGTGGATAATTTTCACGTTCATGGAATTTATTTTTAACTGATTTAGCTAAATTCATGATATCCCAAAGTTCTTCTGCCGTGTAGTCAGAGATATGCAGGAAATGTTTGTTCATTATTAGTCTCTGTCAATTCGTGGAGCTAATAAGAATTTTACATTACCTTGAGCTCCAGTCATATCATCAACTGCTAAATCCGCATCAATCTTAACTGGTAAATCAGTTCCTAGATTTATGTGCAATATTCGATCAGCAGGAAGTGAATTTACCATAAGAGCGAAATACTCTAGTGAAAAGAGTGATGTTGCATTTTCAGATGAATTTAATTTTTCGAGTTGTTCTTTACCAAGAGATAAATCTACACTATTTTGGTTATCTCCTTCACAAACTAATCTAAAACTGTCCTTAGTAGTTGACAGAGCTATGTGATCTGAAACAGTCTTGGAAGCTTTCAAACCTTGACCAATTTCTCCTACAACAACACTTACTGAAGCCGGTAAATCCAAGGATGGTACTTTAGGATCAGGCATTCCTGAAGTATCTAGTAGGGGCATTGCACGTGTCAAATTCCCAATATTTACTACCAATCGATTGAGATCTTCGTCTTTTTCTAATTCTACCATATCATCTTTTCCAGCAACAGTTAGTACGTTTTTGAATTTATCGATGTCTAATCCCATTTCCATGTCTTTAGACTCGTAACTATCAAACGCAGATTTAGCTAAATTGGTTTCAATCATGGCTACGTGAGACGGATCTACGGCCTTAATTTGTATACCATCTTCATTGACATTTAGCTTGGCTTCATCTACTAGTGACCCTACAGTTCCTATAAATTCTTTAAGACTATCTGCTTTAATTCTTGCTTTAAACACTTTGCAACCTCTTTCGTTGATTGGTGGCCGATATTTAACTTTTGTTTATGATTATTTAAGAGGCATTAACCTAATATACTTAGCTCCGATAAAGATACGTTTTACTCCATGGAGGGAGATTTTGGTAGAGAAAGAATTAAAAAAAGGTACAACCACTTTAGGACTTGTTTGCAAGGATGGCATAGTAATGGCTACGGAAATGAGAGCTACTATGGGTAATCTCATAGGACATAAGACCACACAAAAGCTCTTCAAAATATCTGACAATATGGGTTTGACAGTAGCAGGTCTGGTTGGTGACGCACAAATGCTTGCCAGGTGGTTATCTGCAGAAGTAAAATTATACGAGTTAAAGCATGGAAATCAAATGTCTCTCAGGGCAGCTTCAACTTTAATGGCTAATATTATGAATGGTAGGAGATACATGCCTTTCTGGGTACAGTTACTCTTAGGGGGTACAGATTCAGAGGGTTCTCATGTTTATTCATTAGATGCAGCAGGAGGTTCGATACCTGATAAATTCCAAACTACAGGTTCAGGTTCTCCATTTGTATATGGTGTTTTAGAAGACCGTTTTAAAGAAAATATGTCTGTTGCAGAAGGTAAAAAATTAGGAGTTAGAGCCTTGACTGCAGCTATGAAAAGAGATTCAGCATCAGGTGATGGAATTTCTATGTGTGTGATTAACTCCGATGGTTTCCAAAAGGTATCAGATAAGGAAATCAAAAAACTTGAAAGTTCTTTGGCAGCTTAAAACCTGACCAATAAAAGCAAGGAGGCCAAAATTGGCCGTAGAAGACGTAGTTAAACTAGTCAAAAAAGTCGCGACAGAAGTCATACCAGATAGTGTAGCCTTTACAGATATTAAGGTTGAAGCTTCAAATGTCGTTTTGTACACGCCAAACGTTGAAATTTTTTCAGAAAATAATGATTTAATCAGAACTCTCGCTCAAAAAGTTCGAAAGAGAATTATAATCAAGGCAGATCCTAGCGTTAGGAAGCCAATAATTGCAGCTAAACAAAAATTAAACGAAGTATTACCAGATGATGCTGAAGTTAAAGAAATCCGATTCGATGAAGTAAATGGCGATGTCATAATTGAAGCAGCTAATCCTGGTAGAGCCATTGGTAAGCATGGTTCTGTTTTGAATAACGTCAGGCGTGAAATTGGTTGGAACCCGATAGTCGTTAGAGCTGCCCCTATGGAGTCTCGAACACTTAAAGAAATTCGTAATTATATGCTTGACGAGAAAATAGCAGAAGGTCGCAAGAAGTTTTTGACAAAAGTAGGTAAAAAAGTATTTAGAGATACAATTGAAGGCGAACAGCATGTCAGAGTTACAGCACTTGGTGGTTACAGAGAGGTAGGCCGGTCATGTCATTTGTTGATGACTAAAGATAGTAAAGTTTTGGTAGATTGTGGTTTCAATCCAGGTAACGATAAAGAACCTAGTCCTTTTTTAAGTTCACCAGAGGCAACTCCGCTAGAAGGTATAGATGCAGTTGTTTTAACACATGCACATTTAGATCATTCAGCACTTCTTCCTATGCTATTTGTTTATGGCTATGACGGTCCTATCTATTGTACAGCGCCAACTAGGGAATTATCTTCACTATTGCAGAACGATTTTATTAAAATTCAAAATGCAGAAGGCAAAAGAGTCCCATATAATACAGAACATATTCGCCAAGCAATTAGAAATACGATTACACTAAACTATGGGGAGACTACGGATGTTTCTCCAGATCTAAAGTTAACATTCCATAATTCAGGACACATTCTTGGTTCTGCAGCAGCTCACTTCCATGTCGGCGATGGAGTATACAATTTAGTTTTCTCAGGAGATATTAAATTTGAAAACACGTGGCTTTTTGATAGAGCAGTCAATCATTTCCCACGTTTAGAGGGACTAATTATGGAATCTACTTATGGTGGTTATAATGATTTCCAACCGGCTAGGGATGAAGGTACTAGAAATCTGACAGAGATAATTAATCGGACAGTAGAAAAAAGAGGTAAAATCCTTATTCCTGTTTTTGCAGTTGGAAGATCTCAAGAAGTGATGCTAGTTTTAGAAAAAGCATATTCAGAAGGCAAATTAAAGGATACTCCAGTGTATCTTGATGGAATGATATGGGAAGCTACAGCTTTACATTCAGCCTATCCAGAATATCTTAATAATAACTTAAGGAATAAAATATATCAGAATCAAGACAACCCTTTCAGATCTGAAATATTTAAGAAGGTTGAAAGTGTTGATATGAGACAAGAGATTTGTGGAATGGATGAGCCAGCGATAGTTTTGGCCACTTCAGGGATGGTTAATGGAGGTCCAGTAATGGAGTATCTTAGACATTGGGCTCCAGAATCTAACAATACAATGGTTTTTGTAGGATATCAAGCCTCTGGAACTACAGGTCAAAGGTTGCAACAAGGTGCAGATGAGATACATCTTCACGATCGAGATAAAGGAGGAATGGTACCTGTTAAGGTGAACATGAATCTTGAAACTTGCGAGGGATTTTCAGGACATAGTGATAAAAGGCAATTGATGCGATATTTGAGAACAATAAGACCTAGGCCGAAAATAGTATTATTGAACCACGGAGATTCTCAAAAGTGTGAGCAATTTGCAAATGATATAAGGCGTAAAGTTAGATTAGATGCTAGAGTACCACATAATTTGGAAACGATAAGGTTTATGTAAATATGGAAGAAATAGAGGACAAAATATTAGAAGCTTTAAAGGAGTTAGAGCGTTGGGAAAGCCGTAAAATCAAGGTTAAGGAAAGATTAGAAAAAGATGAAGCAGATATTTCTGAATTAGAAAGGATTAATGAACAAATTTCCCACTATCAAAATCTCTTACAAGATATGAAGAGAAAAATGTCTTCTACAGATGTTGCAAGAACTCTTTTCCGTTCAAGCAATCAATAATTAATACGTCTTTAGACTTACCTTTACGTGGGTGAGGTGGCAGAGCCCGGCTATGCACACGACTGCAGATCGTGACCACGGGAGTTCGAATCTCTCCCTCACCACCATATTACATCCTTTCTGGAGCCTTTATCCCTAGTATTGAAAGTCCTTCATTCAATATTTTTTTTGAACAAAACACCAAATTAATCCTAAATTCTAAATTATTGCTATTTATTACAGGACAGTCTCTGTAAAATTGGTTGAAATCAGATGACAGTGAATGAATATAATTTGGAATATGGTGTATTGAAAGATTTGTTACAGACTTTTCAATTATGCTAGGCCATTTTGATAATGTTCTTAATAATTTAATTTCACCTTCTTCTAGGGGTTGGATTGACTCTATGTCAGGAATTTTATTTCCGTAATTTCTTAAAATTGCAGAAGCTCTTGCATGTGAGTACATGGAGAAGGGCGCAGAATCTCCTTGTAAGTTCAAAGCTTCCTCTACATTGAAAGTAAATCCCTTTTCAGCCTGTACTTTCAATATATTATACCTTAAAGCTCCAATTCCAATTTGTCTTGCCAATTGTTCCTTCATTGATTTATCCAGTTTATTTTCTGAAAGTTTCTCACTAGCTAGTTTTGTAATTTCTTTCATGATATCATCTAAATAAACTACACGCCCAGCTCTTGTAGACATCTTTCCACCAGGTAAATTGACGAACGAATAAAAAACAGGTTCAGGGATTTTTGAATCTAATTCTTCCAAAGCAATTTCAAGCAATCTACTTTGCAATTTGTGGTCTTCACCAAGTATGTTGATTGCTCTATTGTAATTTTTAAACTTTTCAATATGATATGCTATATCTCTTGTAGTGTATAAACTAAGTCCATTCTCCCGTGTGAAAAAAAACTTTTGATTTCTTCCAGCTATATTTTTTTCTTTTAAATCTAAATAATATGCACCTTTTTCTTCTTTGCATATTTTACTTTCCTTTAGCTTTTCAATTATTTTCTCCACCTTTCCAGTAGCAATTAAATCAGACTCGTGATAATAATTTTCAGCTTCCGCTCCAAGCTCCTTAAGAGATTCCTTCATACCTTTCAACATTTTTTTAGAAGAATCCTTCACTTCATTTAGGGCTGTTTTATCTCCACTTTCTATAAGTTCCATTTTATTGTAGACTTTATCTTTAATTTCCTGATCATTTTTCAAATCTTCAGAGGCCTTACGGTAGCATTCTACTAGCCTATGGTCCACTTTTCCTTTTCCCTTAGTCTTATGTTGAGAGAGTCCGTATGCTAAAGTTGCCGCTTGGCGTCCGGTATCATTCACGTAATACTCCGTATCAACGTTATGGCCGTAATAGCTGAGTAAACGGGCAATACTATCGCCAATTATAGGATTTCTTGCTCTGCCCATATGGAAAGGCCCCGTGGGATTGGCAGATGTATGTTCAATTAATATTTTTTCGGGTTCATTGTTTGAGGTTCCATAATTCGGGTTTTTCAATTCATAAATAACATCTTTTGCGAGAGTGTTCCAGTTAATATTAACATTACAGTATCCTTTTACATTTGTAGCAAAACTTATCAGATTACTATGCTTTATTTTTTTACTAATTTCTTCGGAAATCTCATTGGGGTTTTTCTTCAATACTTTTGAAGCTGGGAAACAAATTATCGCAAAATCGCCCATTGGAGGGTTTCTGTCTATAGGTAATTTTGGATACCCTCCATTTTGTAGAGTATTTGATGTCGATTGAATAGCGTCTTCTATTGCCTTACTTACAGTCTGACTCACAATAGCATTGTACTAAATGGGGGTATAAGCTTATCCAATATATCTTGGAACAGATGAAGAAACTTCAGGAGGTGCTTGCTCTCTAACTACTTGAACTTCTTTTTCGAGACTCTCAGCTTCTTTCAGCAAAGGTTCAGTATCCAATTCAATTGCAAGTAACAGCTCATCTATTGCTTTTATGACGTTAGCAGCAGCCCTTGCATCGGGAGCATCCTCGCTTACTTCTGCTAAAAGACCTAAAACATTCATTCCTCTTATTCTTCCATCATTCAAAATTGCTCCAGTTATTCCTCCAACAGTACCATAAGTAAATGGCTCAACTTTTGCCTCTTCAATCCATATGCGTGAGCCTTCTGTTGAGGTAATTCCATAAATTATATTTTCTTTTCCTTCTTCTTTGGGGCCAGAATTGAATCCTTCTGCAGAAATAACTTTAGTACAGCCCTTTTTCTCCGCCCAATCCATTAATGTTTTTACTAATTCTTTGGTAATTTCAGCAGGCGGTGTAAATTCACTTACACAAACAACAACTTGATTGCAGGTTCCGTCATTGCAAACTTGTTCACCAGCATAAAGCCTCATAGGATTATGGGGTACTCCATCTTTGATTACAGAGATGGCTGGAAAATATCTACTATCTATTATCCCTATTTGCTTTAACTTTAATTCTTTTATCAAGAAATTTGCTACTATAGTTCCTACTAGCCCTACACTTGGAAAACCATCAATTAAGATAGCTCCTTTTAGGTCATGGCTTTCAATTTCGTGGATTTCTATTGAATTACTCATAAGAGTTCATCAAGATCAGCATCATCTTCCAAATCTGGAAGATCAGAGTCATCATCTAGGAGATCACCTAAATCATCATCTAAGTCATCATCATCGGAACCACTGAAATCCTCACTTAGAGTTCCACTTCCATCTCCTCCGCCGACAACTTTCAGTCTGGTCCAGAGTGAGAAATCCGTAATATCGCTTCTGTTAGCAAAGCGTTTCGCATCACTGACAGTACGGAATTTACCCAGTACTGGATCACCTTCACCAGGCTCTGCAGGCAACATAACATACCTCTCTTTGTTAACGATATCTCCGACAAGAAGTCGTACAGCTTTCAACACATCGGGGTTAGATTCTGACATTTTTAACTCCAGTATCCTATCTAACGTCGTTTAAATAATTTTATGGTAGCTTATTTAGAAACCAAAGCAGTTAATTAATGCCCTGTTTCATCACAGACATGGATAATCGTAAGTCTCTCGTATTAAGAGGTGCAGCTGAATGCGTTAAGGAGGACGAATTAGATAGATTATTATCCTCAAAGGAAAATCCTAAGGCATACATTGGTTTTGAACCTTCAGGTCTCTTGCATGCAGGCTCTTTAGTTCCTATGTTAAAATGTAGAGAGTTAGTTGAAGCTGGTTTTAAAGTAACAATACTTTTGGCAGATTGGCACGGTTACATTAATGATAAGCTTGGTGGGAGTTGGGATAACTTGAAAGCAGGCGTTGATTATCAAAGACAGATGTTTTCAATTTTTTGCCCAGGTGTTAATTTTCAAACTGCTAGCGATTTAGTTGAAAAGAAAGGTTATTGGGAGATGGTACTTCGTGTTTCTAAGGTCAGTAGTTTAAAGAGAATGAGAAGGGCACTTTCCATAATGGGAAGAGATGAAGGTGATGGAGACAAAGACATGTCTAAATTTTTCTATCCTGCGATGCAAGCTACAGATATTTATGCATTAGATGTAGATTTAGCATTGGGAGGTATGGATCAGCGTCACGCACATATGCTTGCAAGAGATGCAGCAGATAAATTGAAGCTGACAAAACCTGTTGCACTACACACACCTCTCTTAGGTTCATTATCAGGCCCAGGGCGGATGGATACAGATGCTAAAATGTCAAAATCAGATCCTAATGGAACTTTACTTGTTCATGATTCTAAGAAAGCTTTGACGAAGAAATTATCTAAAGCTTATTGTCCATTGGAGAGAGAAGGCAATCCAGTTCTTGATCTTTGGCAGCATTTGCTTGAGCCAGCAATAGGAGAAATTATTATTGAAAGACCAGAAAAATTTGGAGGAAATTTAGAATTCAATTCCTATTTAGAACTTGAAGAATCTTATCTTTCAGGCTCATTACATCCTTTAGATCTGAAAAACGGAACGGCTTCAGCCCTTTTCAATTTGGTAGAACCGTTGCAAGAGGCCTGTTTAGAAAATTCAGAATATTATGATGTGTTAGTATCAGCAATGAATTAATTTCGGAGGCATTTTTTTAGTTTCTAGAACAAATTCTCCAAATGGAGGAATCATAGAGATCATTAATCTGATCCAAATTTTCATTTCCCTAAGATTAATATTTCTATAACTATTAGGTAGAGTTTGGAACAGTTCTGGCAGTTGTCTCATTAATCTTTGTGCAGCTTTTGTATTCCCAGTTTGAAGGTGAACTGCGAGAGCGTCTGCTTGAGCTAGGGTTTGTACAGTATCTTTTTCATCACGATTATCAATTTCTAGCCAAAGATCTTCAAAAAGTTCGTGAGCTTCTAGATATTCTTCTGCATTGTGTTCATCTATTGCTTTCTTCCATATTTCATCTTCTTCCATTATTGCCAGCGATGATATGCAGGATGTCCTTCCTTGACTGCGACAAATAAGCCTCTTCCGGTCGCACATGTTTTCCTTTCAGCTTTTAACTCAATAATGACTTCAGCCCTGTCTTCTTGCAAAGCTAAAACTCTGCTATTCAATTTAAGTTTCTTTCCCAAAGGAGTTGGTCGCTTCAATTTAATTTCATATTGTGCAGTTACCGTACATTGAGGTTTTTTCCAACCGTTTTTATCCATAATTGCAATGGCTGCAGTCCAATTACCATGGCAGTCTATCAATGAGCCAATGATGCCTCCATTTATTACTCCTGGAAAAGCCTGATGTTTTTCTTCACATTTATACTCCGCAATTAGGCCACCTTTTGAGCGATACGATTTAAGTTGCAAACCTTCGTCATTTGAAGGGCCACAACCAAAACAGATAGAATTTGGAGCGAATTCATCTTGAACTGGGTTTCCATCTAGAATCCATTCTGATTCAGTACTTTTAGACTGAATTTGTATAACTTCGTCTGCTGAAGGGTCACAGGTCGAACAATTATGATTTGAGGTTAAGGGTTTCTCAACTGAATGTTTGCTCATGATAATTCCTTAATCTGATCTTCTATTAAATTTACAGCATAATTTAGCATATTCTCATCAAAAGAAAATTTGGCACCTGCAGTTTGAAAAAGTTCAGGTAATGTAGCATTTCCACCTTTGCTCAGTGCATGCCTATATTTCTCTACAGCCTTCTTCTGGTTTTTTAATGCATTTCCCCAAACTTGTATGGCACCTAACTGGGCCATTCCATACTCAACATAGTAAAATGGAACGTGATATATGTGCAATTTATTATGCCATCCAGTGGCAATAACATCTTTAAATTCGCTATAATCTAAGTCATCAAATGTTTGAAATCTCTTCCATAGTCTTGTCCATTCAGCATCACAATTTTCAGGATTCATGGCATCTTTTGGATTTGTATATGCCCAGTGTTGAAATCCATCTACTACGGCCATATATGGCCAAAACATTATCACTTTTTCTAGATGCTCAATCCTTGCTCGATTGGCATCATTGGAATTGTAAAAGCCACCATTTTCCTTTGTAATGTAAGGTGCAGCTAGTAATTCCATTGCCATAGAGGCAACTTCTGCAAATTCCATCCCAACTTCTCTTTGAGCTGAATAGGGTAATTGGTCAGATTCAAATACATGAAAAGCATGCCCACCTTCGTGAAGCATGGTTTGTACATCGCTGTGTGTTCCTACAGCATTCATAAATATAAAAGGCAATCTTCGATGGTAATATTCAGTACAATACCCTCCAGGAGCTTTTCCTTTTCTGTTTGCAAGATCCAATAATTTTTCTTTTCTCATTATGTTAAAATGGTTTCCCAAATCATTATCAACAGCTGTGAAAATATTATGGCATTTTTCTTCTAATTCTGAGGCGTCTTCAAATGGCTTTAAAGGGTCTCTATTGTGTGTGTCTACACTCAAATCCCATGGTTTAAGCACGTCTAAACCTAATTCTTCTTTACGGGACTTGATCAATCGATCAGCAAAAGGCTTGACTACTTTTTCTATCCCTGAGTGGAAGTCTAGACAATCATCTGGCGTATAATCAAATCTTTGTAGATATTCCCATCTCCATGACCTGTAATTATCATATCCTGAATTTTTTGCAATTTGTACTCTTATTTCCAGAATTTTCTGCCAGATTTTGTTAATTTTGTTTCTGTCCTTTAGTCTTCTTCTTGCAGCTAATTTCCATGCCTTCTCACGCTTTTCTCTGTTAGTTCCTAATAGTACGGGTGATAATTGTGTAATAGTTATTTCTTTGCCTTCCCATTCTACAGTTTGAGCTCCAATTATGGCATCATATTCCTTTGATAATTTACTGTCTTTTGTCATTAACGGTAAATTTTCTTCACAAAATAATTCAACTTCACTCTTGATAGCTCTCATTGGGATATCAAAGTTGTCTGGTGTAATTCCCGATTCAATTAATTTCTTCTTTAAATCCTGATTCTTTTTACTAGCTTTTTCGCTAATGTCCTCTAAAAAAGTATTGAATCGTCTTTTAGCCTTTTCATCGGTAGTATCTACTGTTGTAGAAACATAAACGTCTGTTCCTACTTCGCCAATCATTTCACTAAAGTCTGACCAATATTTCATCCAAGATTCAATATTGCCTGAATTTATTTCTTGATTTAGTAAATGTTCAAAAAAAGGTTCATAATCTCCCCATTTCCAATCTTGCATTTCTTTACTAGTTTTAGGAAGTCCTAAGGACATAATACACTATGAGAGGTGGCTATATTTAACAAAATGTTTAGTAGAATTTAGGTTAGAAAAAAATTAATTTAATTTTATGACCTTAAAAGTATTTGGTCCAACACTAACTTCATCGCCTTCTTTAGTTCCTTCTAGTGCCTTTGCTATAGGATTAGTTAAAGGTAATTTACCTGTTTTAGGATCTGCTTGATCAGGATTTACCAGTTGGAAGTTATGTTCAGTTTCTTTTGCTAAATTTTTGACTATTATACTCGAGCCTATTGTTGCGATACTTTCTTCAGAACTTGCTTCAGCAGTTTCTTGATTTTCAGAGGTAGCCTCTTCAATAGTTCCCAATCGAGCTTCTTTGATTTTAGCTTCTAAATCTTGGTTTTGTTCAGCCAAGCTATCAGCTTCTTCTTTCATCTCTCTAGTTTCTTCTTTGGCTTTAGGAGTTTCTATTTCCATGGCTTTTATTTTACGTTCAGTTTCTTCCTCACTTCCTATTGTAGCGCCTTGTAAAAACTCTAGATCTTCTTTCAATTTTTCGTGTTCAGTTTTTTCAGTTTCCAGCAATCTTTCAGCTTTATTTCGATCATCCATTGCGATATTCAGTTCATCTTTTGCAGCATCAAATTGTTTCTTCAAACTTTCCATGACTTTACTTACTTGTTCAGATGCTTTCTCTAATGATTTTAATTCTTTTTCAGTCTTCTTTTTGCGGTTAGTCTCTTCCTTTAATTCTTTTTCAATTCCACTGTTAGTTTCTTTCTGGTTTCCAACTTGTCCTTGTAATTCTTTTAAAGAATCTGTAAGTTCGACAATTTCACTTTCCTTTGTTCTAAATTTTTCAGTTTCTTGCTGCAATTCGACAATAGTCTCTCTTTCCAAATCAAGTTCACTCAGAGTTACGGCGGCCTTTTCTCGAGCGCCTGCTAAATCTTTTTTTGCTTTTTCCAATCCAGTAGTTAGTGTTGTGAATTTGTCGTTAATTCTTTTTTTGTTTTTCTCCATAAGTTTCACTTCCCTGTCTAGGTCTTTTCTTCTTTGTGCAGCTTCCTTGCGTTCAGAATCTGCGGCTTTTTCCCTTTCATTTGCCTCTAATGTTTGTTGCTCATATTCCATTATTTCTTTTTCAAGATTATTTTTTTCGTCAACAGTTTTGTCGTAAGAAGCTTTTACAGAATCGTATGACTCTAATGCATTAATTGTGTCAGGTTTTTCCAATTTGAGTTTCTTTTCGGCCTTTAATGCTCTCTCATCAGCATCTTCAGTCATCTTTCTTAGTGAGCTAATTTCTCGAGTCATTCTATCGCTAAGCCGCATATCATTCTCATGTTTACCTCTCAAATCCTCAATTTCGTTTTCCAAATTTGTTTTTGCTGCTAAATCATCATTTAATTCTTTTTCAGCCATTCTAGCCCTTTTCTCAACTTCAGATGTAGCTATTCGAGCAGTCTTTAATTTGCTGTCTAAAGAATTGTTAAGAGTTTCAACACTTTGGTTTAATGCAGTAAGTCTGTCTAGTTCTTGATCTAAGTCGTCAATTCCTTGATAGTCAATTTCATCAGCTTTAGTCCTTACTTCTTCGATTCTTCTTTCAGCATCCTTTAATTTTTGTTCAGTTTCATCAAATTCATCTAATAAATCTTTATTCTTTTCAATTTCTCCATCCTGTATTTTTTGTTGCCTTTCAATTAGGTCTTGTCTTTTTAGAATAGCTTGCCATTCTTCATCGATACTACCCAAAATATACAGCGTACCTCCCCCTGTAATTAGAGAACCTAATATTACAACGAAAAATCCTATGCCTGGTCCCCACTCAATGGGATTAACTCTTGAACTTAGTAGATCAGCTTCACCCTGCTCAAGAGAGTTAACATACTCTAAGCAGGCATCGCCTCCGTAAAATGTCAAAAATCCCGGCTGTCCAATACATCCTAAAACTTGTTGCTCACCTAAGTCGCCATTAATAGTAGCTTCATCTCTAACGAGTGCCTCAGTCCAACCCATGTAAAACATGGATCCTGTTGTAAGACCTAAAATCAAAACAAGTATTGCAGAATATTTTAGATTGCTGAGAGATCTTCTTAGATTTTTTTTATGTAAGTGATTGATAGAATCTCTTGCCATGTAAGCAACACCTAATGCTAAAATCGCCGTACCGTATGCTAGTCTAGTAACATTTTGAAGTACACTGGATTTTTCAGTACAAGAACCGCAATTTGCACTATCATAGTTTTGTTTATCAGTTTGCCCGTCTTCGTATTGTGTATAATAGCCAGAGTGATAACTATACTCAAAAGTTTTTATTTCAGTACCGTTTTCAGGATTGCCAGGGTTAATTATATCTTGTTTGGTTCCACTTATTTCAAACCACTCACCGTATTCTCCTGTACTATGTATAGAAATTAGAACGCACAAAAATGTCACAATGGCTACTGCCTGAATCTGCTGCAGTTCTTCTTTCATAGGGATAGGTTTTTGTTTGAGGTTCTATTTAAAGTTTATTTTTTTCTCCTCTCAGAGTTATTGTTTTGCCTGTTTCTTTTTTTTCAGTTAACATTTTAACCCATCATTCTGTAAACAATTGATGAAGGTCTGCCCAGTCTGCCAATATGAGGAGGATAATGATGCTGAATTAGCATGTGCCATTTGTGGTTCAGACTTAGAAATTTCAGGTGTAGATGCCCAGGATACCTCTACAGAAGCTTCAGCTTCTGAAATTCCGCCTATCGAGGACAAAATTGAAGAAATTGAGGAAGAGCAAAGCGAAACCAATGAATTGACTGATGAAGAAAAGGAAATCGAAGAAGCATTGGCAGGAACTGAAATCCCCGTAGAAGCAGGCTCTTCGAGTGGGTTTGATTTTCGCAAGTATCTGTCTTTTATCGGAGACCTTGGAAAGTTTACGGAAAAAATCACATCTACACTTGACAAGTTCTTCAAAAGTGACGGTAAATTAACCTATGTAGGTCCTCTTGTAGCTCTTTTTATTGCAATTTTAATCTTTTTCAGTGTTCTCGGAGTAACTGCAATGACCGTTCCAAGAGGACTTGATGTTAATGGTGACGGGGAACCTATTTACGCACAAAATGGCCCGCCTTATGATTCTGAAGCTACACCTACCTCAGATCCATTTAGTGGTGAACCGTTTAATTGTGAGATGTGGGATAAGCAGAGATATGTAGAATATAAAGAAGAGGAGCAGAAGTCAGTGTTTAATGAAGATTTGCAGGAGTCATTTACTACTACTAATGATTATTACATAACAGATACTAATCGTAGTGGATACATTGATGATGAAGAAAGGTATGGTTGTCCAGTTAACATTACTTTTGGCACTGGGCTTGCACTATTTGCCTTAAATGGTTTATTTTTGGTTATCGCTTTTTATCTTTACAATTCTATACCAAATACATCACTTACTCTGCCTTTGATAATTTTTGCATTTAGTCAGATATTATTGTTTGTAGTTTATGGAGGTTTTTTGGATCAACTAATTTTTGCAATACCTCTTACTTTAGGTTTTGCTGCAACAGTATGTCTGATAGTTGCAACTTCAGTTCTTTTCGCACGTATTTCTCTGGAAAGGCCTTTAGACGAACCCGTGACTTTGAATTTTTATTTCTTTGTAATAGTTATAGCGCTTTTACTTTCTTCGGTATTCTTAAATTATGCCCAAGGGCCTTATGCGGTTTGTGAAAACCCATATGGCAGTAAACCAATACCGTTCGAACCACTAAACGATTATGGATTTGATGGAATTGTTGGTACTAATGATGAAGGCGAGAATAATGGCTTACGGGACGTATGGGATGAATTTGATGATTTTGGCCTTGACGGTGTAGAGTCCGTAGATATAGATAAAGACGGGAATTATACTTCCGAAGGTGATGTTCCTCCAGATGAGGATGGTTCTGAAAATAATGGTAGGTTAGATTGGACGGATCTGCCTAATGAAAATGGGACCTCAAACGGACTTTGGGATGAAGGAGAAGGGGAAGAATGGGAAGACGGTAACGGTGATTCAAAATACAATAAGCCTGAATCATTTACAGATACAAATGGTAATGGAAAATATGATGATGATTATGTTTCCGAACTTCAGATGTTCCTTTTAGATCTTTCTAATAAGGAGGAAGATGACAGGGGGGCTTGTCAATTGTTAGATACGCCTCACAAAGACATTAATGTTACATTTGTTGATTTTAGCGCAGGTCAGGACAGTACAATAATGTTGCTAGCCGCGACTTTCCTTTTCATCGGTATTGGAAATTGGTTAGTATCTAGTACAAGAATAAATGATCTTGATGAGGCCAAATATATGACTATGATTATTTCAGGTTTAGTTCTTCAATACTTGATTTTTGCCTACAATATGCTAACTAATGAAGGTTCAGGATTTGGTTTAGATCAAAATGATTTGACTCTTACTGTGATGGCTTTAGGTATATCTTCAGTGGGTCTCTATTCATTTTACAACAAAAGGAGAGGTGAGCAAGGTTCAATAGGCGTTGCTTATTTTGTTATATTTGCTGTAGGAATTCTTTCTTTATTTGCAACTTTCATTTTACCAATTGCTTTAGGCGGGGTTGAAATGGATGAGATGGATGGTGATGCCAACTTCAATCTCCTTTTGTCTGCTTTAGTGACTGCAGTTGGATTTTGGTTAGTTTATAAATTTGGTTCACAAAGACTAAGAGAAATGTCTTTGGCAGCAGATAGAGCAATGCCAAATCGTGAAGATCCTTTTGCACCTACAGTAGAAGGCGGACAGAAGGCAATGCCTGAGTGGTCAGTCGATTCGGCAATGGAATTTTTGATGCAGGAATACGGAGAAGAGTTCCAGATTGAACTGAAACATACTACTGAGCATACTCCTGATCAACAATTAGTTGAGAAGACAATGATGGATAGTGTCGATCATTCTGTAAAAATTAGACCTGCAATACAGGTAGATTATGAAGTTGATTTCCATGAAATTGCAGAAGCCTATTCAACAACTCCTGAAACAGTTGACGAAGTTATAACCCATTTGACATCTGGAAAGAATATAATGCTATTTGGGGAACCTGGTACTGGTAAGACGGCTTTGTCTAATATATTATTGACAAAATTATGCGGTGAAATTGATCAACCAAATGGTAGCAAAGCCCCAAATTACACCATTGTAACGGCTAATGCAGAATGGTCTAATTTTGATGTTATTGGCGGCATTTCGCCTGATGACTCTGGTGGTTATTATTTCAAAGATGGATATGTAGCTGAAGCTGCTAAGCTTTGTGAAAAGTCAATTGTTGAAACAGGTAAACCACATTACTTGGTAATTGACGAATTTAATCGTGCTAATATTGATGAAGCTTTTGGTAAATTGTTCACAGTTTTTGAATATAGGGATAAGCAACCATTATTGACTCACAAAGAAACGGGAGGAGCTCCTTTCATGATGCCACCAGAGTTCAGAATTATTGGAACTATGAATACTCAAGATAAAAATACGCTTTTCAATGTGGGTTTCGCATTGATGAGGCGTTTTGCTTTTGTCGAAATTGGACTTCCAATTCCTGAAGACGAATATAACAGAATGCCTGTATTTGTTTATTTCAAATTAAAGAAGTTAGGTTTAGTCCCTGAGAGGCCGGAAGGTGATGATCTTTGGAAATTTGGTGATAAGTGCCGTCATTTCCCAAGTCGTAAATTTGACTTTTATGACGATGATGGGAGCATGTATAAGTGTCACGAGAAATTAGTAAAATTCTTGGAGCCTAGCGAGGCACCGAATAGAGGAGATGAAGTAGCAGTAGGAGTTCGTACATTCCGTAAGATAGGTCCTGCCCTAGTCATTGATTCTATGGTTACCATGTTTAATTCGATTAAGAAATATGGGCCAGAGCTTGCTTTGGACAGAGTTATTAGATCAAATATTATGCCTTCGTTAGAAGGTCTTGAGAGAAATGAAATTAGGTGTATGTTCCTTCAAGCTAAAGAAGTTCTTGGACCCGATTCTCTTGTTACTGAGACATTGGATAGAATGGCTAATTCAGACAGTTTAAGTTTATTCTGATTAATTACTAATTTAATGATTCAGCAAATTCAACTATAGAATCATAATTCGGTTCAACGCCTGGATTCTCAGCTACCCAGCGATGCTTAATGATTCCATCTTTATCAATAACAATCACGACTCTATTTGCGCTTACATATCCTTCAACTCCGCCAAGCCCTACAAACTTAGCATCATAGGCCTCAACGACTTCCCTATCAATATCAGACAATAGTTCGAATTCTAGATTATACTTACTAGCAAATTCAGCGTTAGCCCATGGTGAATCCACGCTTATGCCAATAACTGCAGCATTAGACTTTCCTAATTTGCTGAAATTATCTTGAAAAGCACACATCTCATTATCACAAACTCCTGTAAATGCACCAGGGTAGAACGCTAGGATGACAGTTTTTCCTTTGTAATCACTTAGTGACACATCCTCTTTTCCCGTATTTTTCAATGTAAAATTTGGTGCAGATTCTCCAATCATAGGATATCACTTCTTTTGGTAGTTGTGTGTTTGAACATAATATATTAACAAGATACTTACTTATAAAATATTCATAATCAAGTTTTTAGCTTATTTAGTAAGCTTTCAATATATCTCTTTTTCAGTTTAAATCCATTCAGTTTTGCTAATTTTAGTATGGCCTTATCAAATCCACTTCCATATTGAGCGCCTTTTTTTCTACGTTCAGCAGCTATCTTTGGAACTCCAATCTCTGTAGCAATTTCTCGCAGTATTTTTTTATTCGATATAGAATCGATTTTATCTTTATTCTGCAGGTTCATGGCCAAGATTATCATTTCGTTAGAAATATATGGATTCAGTATCGACTTTCCAATACTTTCAGATATCGCTTTATCTCTGGAAATTACAAGATTATGAAATCTTTTTAGCCCTTCCCAGCTTTCTTCTTTGAGTTCTTTTATTGTGTTTCCTCTCCAAGTTCCTCCAGTATCTAATGCCTTTCTGTGTCTGTTATAACCTGCAAATAATTCTTCGGCACCAATTCCACTAATAAAATGTGTTTCCTTACCCAAATTAAGTCCAGCCAGCATTACTGCTGAAACTGAAAGTTTGACCATGTATTCAATATAATTATCATTTTCTATTTTTGGTCTGGGTAGAATTTCAATTGCCTTTAGTAACAAGTCTTCAATTTCTTCTAATTCAAATTCCTTTGATACAAGCTCTAAATCTAAAATTCGGGCAGTTTCTTTGGCAGCAAGAAGATCTTGAGCATCTTTTATTCCAACACAAAAGCATCTGAAGTTTAAGTCTTGATCCTTACAAATCTTTGCAATCAAAGACGAATCTATACCTCCTGACAGTAATATTCCAAATGATTCATTAGGTAATGAATTTAATAGGGAATTTTTCAATTCATGGTGTATTTCTTTTTTTGAAACATTTAACCTTTCAACAGATTTTAATTTTTCAATGTTATTATGCCATTCAGACTCATTCATATTATTAAGATAAATTTTTAACCATGTAGTAATCTTCTAAATCGTATCCCAATTTTTCATAATAAAGTCTTGTTCCAGCCCCGTGGGTAACTCTTATTTTATCGTATTTTTTAGCCTTTTCTTCAGCTATTTTCATTAATTTACTTCCTAAGCCCATGTGCTGAACTCCTGTACTTGTAGTTCCAATGTTTGCAGCTTGGCCAGTAACCTTCAACTCTCTAACAGTTGCGTTATCATCTAATCTTAGTCTTAAGTAAGCTAATAATTTTGAGCCAGATTCATATGAAATAAAGTATTCATGACCACCGCTTGCTTTGTACTTTATTTCTTTCAATTCAGCAGTAGAGGGGTCAATTTCAGCCCTCCAGAGTTCTCTACAATTAATGCATTTGCATTTTTTGCCTCTATTTTTCAATTCACGTCTAGCATATTGACGAAGATTAGAATTCATTACTCCAGCAATAATTTGAGGCTTGGGTATATCTCTTTGAATTCTCTGTATTCTAACATAAGGGGGAACTATTTCTTTTAAATCTGCAATAACTTTTGCAGCAGTTTCAGTATCGTATGGTACGAAATCTCCAGGATCTTCGGCTAATGCTGACCCTTTTACTAGCAAAGTAGGATATAATTTCAACATATCAGGTTGGAAATCTTCCTCTTCAAATAAACGTTTGAAATCTCTAACATCTGTTTCTGGAGTCATGCCCGGTAAGCCCGGCATCATGTGGTAAACAACTTTCAAACCCGCTTCCTTAAGCAATCTTGTTGCTCTTACAACGTCTTCGACTTTCTGATCGCGAGCTAGTTTATCGTGTACTCCGTCATCGAGACATTGAACACCAATTTCAACTCTTGTAGCTCCTTGTTTTCTCATATGGAATACAGCCCAAGGATTACACTCAGTGGGTCTTGTTTCCATTGTCAATGCTACACATTTATGCTTTGCATCACCATTTTGTTGTAGAGCTTCTTCTAACGGTAATTTTTGACCATTAAGTGTTTCAAATGCTCCTGTAAGAAATTCATCTTGATAATCAGGTCTTCTGGCAGTGAAAGTCCCCCCCATAATGATGATTTCAATTTTATCAGTAGGGTGGCCGTTACGAACGTATTGTTCTAATCTTGCGTTTACTTGATCTTTTGAATTGTAATTATGTCTCTTACCTCTTCTGGCTGCAGGTTCATGTCCTGTATAGGATTGTGGACTTTCATTTTTAGGCCCTCCTGGGCAATATGTGCATGTACCGTGAGGGCACGGAGCAGGAGACGTCATTATTGCAATAGGAGTAACTCCTGCACTAGTCCGCATGGGTTTTACTCGCAATAATTTAGCTAATTCAGGTTCTTTCTTAGCATCAATTTTAGCTAAAAGTTGGTTATTGGGAGGTACCATATCGAATTTCTGCTCTTTTGCTACTTCTAGTTTGATAAGTTGTACTTCTTGTCTAGTAGTAGGTTTTTTTTCCATTAGGCGATTGACAACTAATTCTGCTTCCATCATTTTAATATAATTCCTTTTCAGCTTTGGTTAATATTTTAGGCTTTCCTTCGGTGACCAACACATCGTCTTCTATTCTTACACCACCCTTACTTGGCACATATATTCCCGGTTCAATTGTTACGGCCATAGAATTCTTTGCTATTACTTTTGATTTGTAAGTTATTGATGGAAATTCATGTATTTCTAGACCAAAACCGTGACCAGTACCATGTACGAAGTTACGACCGTATCCCTCTTTACTGATATAATTTCTTCCGGCTTTATCAATTTCATGTCCCGTTTCTCCAATTTTTAATGCATTTATTGATCTTTTGTTTGCTTCCAATACTATATTGTATATCTTTTGCATTTCATCAGAGCCTTCTCCCCCTACGAAGTAAGTTCGAGTTATATCGGAGCAATAGCCATCCCAGAAAACACCAAAATCACATATTACGGGATCTCCTTTCACTAATTTCCTAGCTGTATTAGAATGGTGTGAATAGGCTGCGTTTGGACCTGAAGCTATTATCGTACTAAAAGAGTTTTCTTGGACTCCATTTCTACCCATGAAATAATCTATCTCAGTCCTGACTTCTCTTTCAGTGAGTCCCTCTCCAGACTCAACTAAATTTTTAGCAAATTCCTGGCCTTTATCTGATTGTTTTATGGCTTTGTTTATTCTTTCCAGCTCGTCTGGGCTTTTCACTCCCCTCATCTCATTTACAAAGTTGCTTTGCTTTGTTTTAATTCCTCTTCCTAACGAAAGCTTTGTGTCAGAATAAATGGTTTCGATTTTATTTTCTTTGATAGTGTTTTTAAGTACATCCTTAGCAGTTTTACCATCAGATTTAATTTCAGGATAGTGTGTCCACAACCTAATATCATCCATTGCAGCTTCTTTACGGCAGCGATGTTCTTCAAGAGATGAAGTAATAGCAATTGGTTCTCCTTTTGCGGGAATAATAACAAAGTTCATTGTTGATCCTGGAGGGCATCCTGGTGGAGATTCTGAATTTGCGAGATATCTTGTATTTCCTGCTAATGAGCAAATAAAGGCATCTTTTCCATTAAGATTTTCTTTTATTTGCGTCCATCTTCTGTTATAGTTAATTTTCATTTTTCTCCAATAATGATTTTGCTAAGGGATATCCAGGTATAGCATTACCTAGAATTAATAATGTGGCTATATTATAATGCTCATCAATTATAAAAAATAAGGAGCAAATGATTGTCACAAGATAGAGAATACAGATGTACAGTTTAGTTATTTTCATATTCCCTCTTTTATTAAAATCCCTTCATTAATCAGGTCAGGTCCGATACCATACGAGTATAAGATACACATAACTAAAATTGGAAAGATTTGCATTGCAAAGTCATCATCAAACCATTTAATTTTAGGTTTTTCAACAGCTACAGCTATTACACTTCCTATTAAGGGATAAAAATATCCACCTATAATTATCTGATAAATTACAAAGCTGCATGTTAGTCCCGAGACTATTCCTATCTTCTCACCCCATTTCTTGCTAGATTCTCCGATTAAGGGATCAGTATAAGCTGCCATTATTATGGTCCCTATTACAAAACTTTGAGGTATTAAATCCATCTCGTAGAGACCTAAAAGAAGGCATGACCCACTAGCAAACCAAACGAATCCAGCTACACGTTTTTCTTCATAATCTCTTAGACCTATAATTTCTATTCTTTTTTGAAATCTCAGAATTTCTATGGTTATAACTATTAACCAGAATAAAACTATGAGCCAGCTTCGACTTAGACTAAATATTTCTTGAGGAAACAAGAAATAAATTACAAAACAGGCAGCTACAGTGTGATTAAACCTTCTGTAAATCTGTTCGTCAATCATGGGCTCATTACCCGATTAAAGAACACTTTAGATATGGATATCGATATTCAAAAACTGAGCCATTTCTTTGTAACGACTTCTGATTGTAACTTCAGTTAAATCAGCAGCTCTGGCCACATCTTTTTGTTTTCTTCTCTCATTGTTAACAATAGATGCTATGTAAACAGCAGCAGCAGCTAAAGAAATAGGTACTGAGTTTGTTAATGGCACATCTTGGGCAGCTCTCAACAAGTCTCTTGCTGCACCTTCAACTTTTGGCGATAACTCTAGTTTTGAACAAATCCTTGGTAAGTAATCTTCTGGTAGAGGTGGCATTGAATGCATTTTCAGTGCTTTAACCATAACTTGGTAAGTTCGAGAAATTTCCTTCCTGGAGTATCTGCTGTGCCTGCTTATTTCAGTAAGAGTTCTTGGAACACCTTCTTGCCTACATGCAGCATATAATGCAGCACAAGCTACCATTTCTATAGCTCGTCCACTTAATGATTGTTCTTGTATTGCTCTTCTATAAATGAATGCAGCAGTTTCTTGTATTCTTCTTGGTAATTTCAGATTAGTGGCGACAGCTTGCATTTCACGCATTGCTACAGCCATGTTTCTTTCAGCAGATTTAGAAGCTCTAGCCCTTCTTTGCCATTTTCTCATTCTAAATAGCATAGACTGGTTTCTATTGGATATTGATCTTCCGTAGTAATCTCTGTTAGTAGGGGAAATTTCAGTAGACAAACCTTTGTCTGGCAATGTTGTAGACATAGGCGGTCCTGCTCTCGCAAGTGCATTTTCTTGTTGCATATCGAAAGCTCTCCATTCAGGTCCGGTGTCGACGATGTTGTCTTCCAAAACTAGTCCACAATCAGCACAAACTATCTCTGCGTGATCGTAGTCCCTTTTCAAGTGTGTTCCTTTACAGTCAGGACAGCTAGTAATTTCGTCAACTTTTTCTTTTTCGTCTTCAGATTTCATTTGCCATAACCTCCATTCGAGGTTTCGTGGGATTTAGGCCACTATAAAAAGCTTTCGGTTTTTCTCCGTCGAGAACTACTCTTTTACAGATGTTTTTCCATAACAATTCCGTCACAACCATCCTGATAATAGCAAGGTAGTAAATCAACACTAGAGAGCCCTAATTTTCTATAAAATTGTATTGCTCCTGAATCTTTTCTAACTTCTAAGGTCACTTTCTTTACTCCAAATATTTTACTAGATTCAATCATTCTACTCATTAATTCTTTACCTATTCCTTGTTTCTGATAATCTTCTTTTAAAACTAAAATTAAAACTCTTAATTTTTCGTTTGGGAGTATCGCTCCGCAACAGGCTCCTATGATTCTATCGTTGTCAATTACTATGAGAAATCCCTCAGGCCATCTCTTTCTTATGTTCAAAAATACATTCTTTTGATAATTTTCATTCAGATTTTCATCTAGGAAATCCATCAACTCATCTAGTTGCTCAATTTCAAAAGGTAATATTTTCATAATTCTTCTAATTTTAGATTTCCTGTAATTTCACAATTAGAAACATAAGAATTTTCAAGATAGGTTGCTTTTGCAGTTCCTTTACTTGAAAATAAATAATAGTAAGAGTACAAGTTATCTCCGTTACCATCATCCACCCAATCAGAGATCCTGTATGCTGGCATCCACATAAAGTAAGAATTAGCTAAATCTATGTTGACAACTGCAAATCCCCCTTGCTTTAGAGGAACTATTGTATTTACCCAAGCATGACCTCCCCAATCTCTCAGATCACAGCCAGCTCTATTATCAATAAATGCAGGTATTCTTCCTAATTCAAGCCAAGCAGGTATTCCTGCAGCTCTCGCAATTGAAGCAAACAGAATGGAAAAGTCGTCACAATCTCCAAACATGTTTTCCATTGTTTCATCGCAACTTTTTGGTATTGATGATTGTTTGTAGGTATAATTGTAAGTAATGTAATTGTAGATATTCTGAAGAATCTTGATTACATTACCCTGAGTTCCATCAGAAAATTGGTTAGATAGATTTGAAATTTCAGGTGAACTTGGTTCAATCAACCATTCGTCTTGCAGGTACATATCATAACCTTCAGGGATATCTTCTACGCTTCCTGAATCTTCAGGCTTGAGATCAGGTCTTAATGTATTAATTTTTACCTTGTACTCAATTTCAATATAATCTCGTTCTTGTCCTTCGATTCTGTTTGCCCATTCCATTCTTCCAGCTTCAGTCTCTTCATATGCGGGGTTTGCTTTGAAATCAGTTACCGTTTGCCAATTGCCGTCGTCTTGCTGAGGCCAAATTGGAGTATCACCAGGTTTGCTAATAATTAAGTTGTAATCAGAATAACCCTCGTCTTGCAGGTATATTGTAAAATTTCTTACCATTGTGAGTTCAATGCTTTCAGGAATGTTGTAATATGGTTTGTTTATTTCATCCCAATAATTTAAGCTGTCTTTGACTAAATTTTGAGTTTGTGGAGCAATTAAGATTCCCGTTATGATTAATAATATTACAGTTTTACGAGCAAAATGGTACAGTCTTCCCTTTGGCTTTTGGTAGATTATTTTTTCAGGCTTTTCACTCGGAGTTACTTTAACTTCATTAGGTCTATATTCTATTTCTTCCAAGGCTTGCCTGCCAGGTATAGGATTTGAGCAATTTCTACACTTTATGTCTTCAGGTCCAACATAGAATCCACAGAAGTCACAAAGTTTCATCGGCTAAGCATAACGTCTAGATTAATAAAATTAAACTGAATCTGCACGTCTTAATCTTATTTCATTTAAGATAATAATAACCAAGCCAATAACTAAGACATAAAATCCGGTTTCTCGACCAACGGCAGCAGTAATTTCTACGACCATTATAGCTAAAATACAAGAAAGAATTACAAGCCATCTTGTCATTTGAATTGCATTACTATCTTCAGCATCAAAGTAACGAATTAATCCTGCTGCGGATTGAAAGCCTTGGCTTTTTTTCTCTTTTGCCATAATTTTTCGACCTGGTAGTCTTATATAAAATTAATTAGCATAATTATAAGAGCACATCTTTAGTAAATTGATTAGGAGTATGTGATGTATTGTAGAATGTGTGTTGATGTGCATGGTTTGACGCCTACTAAGTTGAATCAACCTGCAGAGGCTGAATATTTAGTTTCTCATTGTTATCAAGCAGATTTGAGGCATAAACACGAAGAAAATCAAGGTTTTATTCATGCTATGTGTAATGCTTGTTTGGATCGAATAAAGCTTAATCCCGATATTTACGTTTTTTCAGTATATACCTTAGAATTAAAGGAATTGAATACTCCAGAGGAAGAATAATGGGAATTAATCAAGAAGATTTTGAAAAATTAAATATGCGAGGAATTGTAATTTCTTCGGTAATGACTGCTTTTGGTTTAGTTGTAGCTTTAGCTTGGAAGGACACGATTAATGCTACTGTTGAGTATTTGATGCCAGATAGTGATGATGGTACTTTGAAAGGTATGTACATTTCAGCGATTGCAGTTACTGCCCTCGTTATGGGCCTTGCGGTATTAGTGTTAAATATCAATAAGAGAGCTGAAAAGGAAATAGAACGTGTACAGTCTTATCTTTTTGATGATGAAGACGAAGAAGACAAAAAAGAATCCTAAGGCGCAGTTATAGGATCTATAGTAGACCCACCAAAGAACAAAACAACCCACAGTATTTTAATCTCAGGAGGCGTCAGGTAGATATGATAAGTACGGGTAATTCAATTGTTCTGTATTTGATAGCGTTTCTAATGCCTCCCGTTGGATTTATTCTTGGCGGAATATATCTTGTAAATGATGATGAGGATGTCAGAAAGATTGGTGAGAATCTAATAGCAATACCATTCGTAGGATTTTTGTTGATGGTTCTTTTGTTTTTCTGGATGTTTATTGCTATTAGTTCAGGTTAAATATACAATAAGAATTAGACAAGCCGGATGAGGAAGCCTGAAGTTATTTTCTCACACATTTGTGGTTATTGAATTGCGATATCCGAGAATAAGTCATACCGCATTCATCACAGTACAATGCTGGATATTCATCATCGTTAGTTACCCACAGGAAATAAACGAATAATGCACCTAAAGCACCCCAAAATATAGTTCCAGCTGTTATAGCTTCCCCAAATAAATAATATTCTCCAAAAACAAAAATTAAAAAGAAAGGGAGTAACGCCACATTCTTCATTGACGGTGTTTTTTCAGGAGTTTGTATTGGCACAGCCATACCCTTGAATTCATTCTTGATTATATACTGTTTCCGTCCATTTTAAGTACAGATACATCGACGACAAAGGACTCACTTTTCGTCATTAAAATATTCAGGATAAAGTTCAGAATAAAATGACTTCATTAGATCTAATGTACCCCAGTCCCCATCAGTTTTAACAAAATTTAATTCACTCAATATCTTGATTGAGACCCCTAAAATAATACAAATAACAGGAACCACAAAAAGGACTGTGAAGGATGCAAGCATCATATAATTCCACCAAGCCAAGAAACCATATTCAATAATTGAGAATATTAGAATTATTACAAGCAATGGAATAAAACTTATCCACATTAAATTGGTCATTTCATCTAATTTCAAAACCTTCAATTCTTTTTCTTCCACGAATGTCGTATTCTAGACTCACATATGAGCTTTTCTAACAAATTAATAGCAATATATCGTAGAAAGTAATACAAGCCGGATGAGGAAGCCTGAGTTCTATTTCCACTTGATATTACAACCCATTGAAGGAATTTGTTTAAAATCTATTTCATTTCCACTTAAAACAGCTTCAATAGCCATGCGTAATTCTTCACGAGTTACGTTTTGTGGCTGCTGCCAATTATCATCTAATCTTCCCCTGTATTCTAATTTTCTTTCTTTATTGTATAGAAAAATATCGGGAGTACATACTGCACTGTATGCTTTTGCTACTTCTTGAGTTTCATCAAATAGATATGGGAATTGATATCCTTTTGATTTATGTTTCTCTGCCATTTTTGCAGGAGAATCTTCAGGATAGTTTTCTACATCATTAGAACTAATTAATACAAAGTCAGTTTTTCCTTTGTAATCATTTCCAAGAGTAATCAGGCGATCTTCTACAGCTTTAGCGTATGGGCAATGATTACAAGTAAAAATTACAACTAAAGTCTCAGATTTGAAATCATTGAGGGAAACCTTGTTCCCATTTGTATCTGGTAAGTTAAAATCAGGTGCAGAAGAACCCAATTTCACCATAGTTGATTCGGTTAATGCCATAACTGTCTATGCAATGTGAGTCTATTAAGAGTATTTCTTTTAAACTGGCCTAAATGGCATGAACATGAAAGCTTCAGAAGATATATTTCGAGCTTACGATATTCGCGGAGTTTACGGTAAGGAACTTGATGCAGAAATTGGCGAACGTGTCGGTTTAGCTTTTGGTAATTATTTGTTAAAAAATAATAAAGGAGGCAAAGTTTCCATTGGCTGCGATGCAAGGGTAAGTTCTCCGGAGCTACAGAATGCAGTCTCTGTAGGTATTTCCAAAGCAGGTTTTGATGTAGATGTAATAGGGATGGTTCCCATACCTGTAGCAAACTTTACTACATGGAAGGCAAGTTCGAGTTCTACTCCTTACATCGCTGGAGTTTACATTACAGCAAGTCATAATCCAGCAGAGTATAACGGCATTAGGTTTCGTCATCCAGATGGTACTGGGTATACAGAAGGAAATATTGACGTTAAGAAAATGTTTTTTGAGGGGGATTTAGTTGAAGCCAGTAATTCAGGAAAAATAAAGATATGTTCTACAGAGGCTGTTCTTGATACTTACATCGATTTTGTTTCAGAAAAAGTGGGAAATTTGAATGGGATGAAAGTGGCTTTAGACCCTGGTAATGGTGTAGGTTGTGTTATAATTGATAGATTATTTCAAAAGATGGGGGCAAAGACTTTTAGCATAAATAATGAACCAGATGGTACTTTTCCTAACAGGCCCTCAGAACCTGCTCCTAAAAATTTAGGAGATTTAATATCTATAATGGAAAAAGGAGAATATGACATGGGCATTGCTTTTGATGGTGATGCAGACCGTTGTGTGTTCATTGATAATAAGGCAAAAGCAGTATCAGCAGAGAAAATTGGAATAATAACCTCAAGGAGTTTGATTAAACCAGGAGCTAACAAAGTCTTAGCAGGAGTTCCCTGCTCAATGATACTAGAAGATGAGATTCCCAAAATAGGTGGGGAATTAATCTGGATTAGGGTTGGAGATGTTTTTGTTTGTGAAGAATTAAAGAAGCACAATGCAGCAATTGCCATGGAAATTTCGGCACACTTCTTTGCACCTGGTTTGACTGAGTTTATCTTTGATGATCCTTTAATTTTCAGTCTTAAATTAGCAGAATTTGTTTCAAATTCTGAGAAGACGTTGAACGATTTCTCTAATGATATTCCTTCTTATCCCTATGAAGAGTTAAAATTTAAGTGTCCCGATTCGGTAAAATTTGATGTCAACGATCAGCTTGAAAAAACATTTTTGAAAATGGGCTATAAAGTAGAAACAATTGATGGTGTAAAAATATGGTTAGATGGTGGATGGGTCCTCCTTAGGCCGTCAAACACACAACCAGTAATTCGAATGTTTGTTGAAGCGAAAGATGACTCTCGATTATCAGATATCAAAAAAGAATTTCAGTCTCATTTTGAAGAGGCTGTGAGGGCCGTTTCTTGATATTGCCAGATCCAATAACCGTTTTATTTATTTCGATTACAAGTTTAATAATATCAGGCATTGCTTTCTTCAAAAAAGTACTTGACCAAGGAGGTTCGGTTTTAGCATTTTTAATTTGTTTTATTACCGGTACATTGGGGCATTGGACTTGGCTTCTCTTGATGCTTATTTTTGTAGGTTCTTCTTTTTTAGCTACTAAGTTTGCAATAGTCTACAAGAAAGCCCTTGGTGTTGAAGAGAGCGATGAAGGAACTCGAGGAGGTTCTAATGTAATTTCAAATGGTATAGTTCCAGCTGTTGTTGCAGTATGTTACAGTCTTAATTTACTATCTCCAGAGCAGGCGCTTGTAGCTTTTACAACGTCTATTGGAGCAGCTACAGCAGATACCATGGCTAGTGAAATTGGAGTTTTGGCACCAGAACCAGTTTTGATTACAAATCCTTCCCAAAAGGTTGAGCCAGGTACAGATGGAGGTATTTCTTTGGAGGGAACTACTGCTTCTTTACTCTCAGCAGTCTCTATGTCTATGTTATCTTTTAGTGCTTTTGTCTTAATGATTGAAGAAAATCATGCTTTTTATTCTTCTTTTGAAGTAGATTATCTTTATATCTCAGCGTTTTTCGGTTTTTTTGGGAGCATAATTGATTCTTTGTTAGGGGCTACTTTAGAAAGTAGAGGGATTCTGGGCAACAATGGCGTTAATTTTTGCTCAATTTCGGGAGCAGTGCTACTTTCTTTAGCTTTTTTATCTATAAATTAGCTTTTTTACAACTATTTTTATATATCTGGCCCGAGAATGTTAAAATGATACTATGATTCCAGGTAATGCACCAGTGGTTATTCTAAAAGAAGGAACCAAAAGAGACAGCGGGCGTAAGGCCACTCAAAACAATATAGCAGCAGCCAAGGCTATTGCAGAAGCAGTAAGGTCAACTTTAGGTCCCAAAGGAATGGACAAGATGCTTGTAGATTCAATGGGTGATGTAGTCATAACTAATGACGGTGTTACCATATTGAAAGAGATAGAAGTAGAGCATCCAGCAGCAAAGATGGTTGTGGAAGTGGCTAAGACTCAAGATTCGGAATGTGGCGATGGAACAACTACTGCAGTTATCTTAGCAGGTGAACTTCTTAAGAATGCGGAGGAATTAATGGAAAAGGGTGTACATCCTACAGCCATATCTAATGGATATAGAAGGGCTTCAGCAGAATCGCTAAAATTGTTGGATAAGATATCAAGACCAGTAAAGAGTAGTGACGTATCCACTTTGAAATCGATTGCTATAACTTCAATGACTGGAAAATCTTCAGAAGCAAATGCAGGTTTTTTAGCTGATTTGACAGTTAAGTCTGTTAAATTAGTGGCAAAGGGAAGAGGTAGTAAATCTGAAGTAGATAGAGATGATATTAAAATCCAAAAGAAACAAGGAGGTTCTATTGCAGATACTGAATTAGTATCTGGAATCATATTAGACAAAGAGCCAGTTCACAGCGGTATGCCGAAAGAAGTTTCTAATGCTAAAGTAGCATTAATTGATGCACCTTTGGAAATAAAGAAAACTGAAATTGAATCTAAAATACAAATTAACGATCCTTCACAGATACAAGCCTTTTTGGATCAAGAGGAATCTACCATCAAGAAAATGGTGGATAAAATTAATAAAACAAAAGCTAATGTTTTAATTTGTCAGAAGGGAATTGATGATTTGGCTCAGCATTATCTTGCAAAAAATGGTATCATGGCAATACGTCGAGCTAAGAAATCTGATATTGAAGCTTTAGCAAAAGCCACAGGCGGACGTGTAGTTTCTAATTTAGATGCTATAGGTAAAGAAGATATTGGTTTTGCAGGTTTGGTTGAAGTCCGTAAGATTGGAGATGATGATATGACCTTTGTAACAGAATGTAAAAATCCTAAGGCAGTTTCTATTTTGGTTAGAGGCGGCAGTGAACATGTTGTTGATGAAATAGATAGAAATTTAGATGATGCAATTGGTGTTGTTTCTTTGGTTGTAAAGGACGGGAAAATCGTTACCGGCGGCGGAGCTGCAGAAATAGAATTGGCTCTTAAATTAAGAAAGTTTGCACCCCGTATTGGAGGTCGCGAGCAGATGGCAATTGAATCTTTTGCACAAGCGATAGAAGTAGTACCAAGTACATTGGCAGAAAATGCAGGTCTAGATGTAATTGATACTTTAATGGGATTGAGAAAATCTCACACACAAAAGGGGCGCAATCCGCATGCTGGCTTGGATGCCTATAGTGGTAAAGTGGTTAATATGAAATCTAGAAATGTAGTGGAGCCTCTTAGAGTAAAAACTCAGGCATTGAGTAGTGCTACAGACGTTGCAACTATGATATTGAGAATAGATGATGTTATTGCTTCAAAGCAACCTGAAGGGCCTGAGCCAGATGGAAGCGACGGAATGGGCGGTATGCCTCCTGGGATGATGTAATTTTAGTTTTTAGAAGGATCTGGAGCTTCAAAATCAACATCCAAAGTCTTTAGAGCTTTTTCAGCTTTTGCTTTAGTCATTTTCCCTTCAGTTTGTAAAGTACTTATTGCAGCAGCAGCGATATTGTTTGCATCTATTTCAAAGAATTTTCTAAGACTTTCTCTTGTGTCGCTTCTTCCAAATCCATCAGTACCTAAGGAAACGTAATTTCCAGGAACCCAGCCTTTAATCATATCTGGAACTGCTTTCATATGGTCGGTTGCAGCTATAGAAACTAATTCACTATTGCTCATTATTTTACTGATGTAGGGTATTTTTTGTTTTTTAGAAGGATTCAAAAGATTCCATCTTTCACATTCCATAGCATCTCTACGAAGCCCTCCAAAACTTGTTGCACTCCATATCTCAGACTTTATTCCTAATTTTGATAGTATTTTGTCAGCTTCTAAAACTTGTTGCATTATAGAACCACTTCCTATTAATCTAACCTGTGGTTTAGTTACTGATTTGAATTTATATATCCCTTTGATTATTCCTTCTTCACTATTTTTAGGTATAGAAGGCATAGAGTAATTTTCATTATAGAGTGTTAAGTAATAGAATATATCTTCATTATTTTCATACATCCGTCTTAGGCCTTCCTTGACTATGATTCCAATTTCATATGCGAATGCAGCATCATATGAAACACAATTTGGTACTGTTGATGAGGTTAGAAGACTATGTCCATCTTGATGTTGTAATCCTTCTCCATTTAGTGTGGTTCGACCTGCAGTTGCTCCTAAAAGGAACCCCTTTGCCCTTGAATCTGCAGCGCACCATATCTGATCACCTACTCTTTGAAATCCGAACATTGAATAATAAATGTAAAATGGTATAGTTGGTTTGCCAACAGTTGAATAAGCCGTTCCTGCGGCTGTAAAACTACTCATAGCTCCAGCTTCAGAAATTCCTTCTTCTAATATTTGACCACTCTCAGATTCTTTATAACTTAACAAGAGTTGCGAGTCAACAGGTGTGTAAATTTGACCTTGAGCATTATATATTTTAAATTCAGTAAACAAAGCTTCCATACCAAAAGTTCTAGCCTCATCAGGAACAATAGGCACAATTAGATTGCCAATTTTCTCATCCTTCATTAAGTTACGGAGCAATCTTACAAAAGCCATAGTCGTTGAAACTTGTTGCTCTTCTGGAGTTCCTTTATCAAACTCTGAAAATACTTCCTTCTTAGGCATCTGAAATCCGCTGTAGGTTGCTTTTCTTGATGGTAAATACCCTCCTAATTTTTCTCTACGCTCTCTTAGGTATAGAATTTCCTCACTATCTGAAGCAGGTTTGTAGTAAGGCATATCTTCTAATTCGGAATCAGTGAAAGGTATTTCAAGCAAGTCTCTAAAGTATTCCCAATCAGATTTCTCAAGAGATTTTTTCTGATGAGTCATGTTTCTAGCTTCAAACCCTTTCCCTAAAGCCCATCCTTTGACAGTCTTTGCTAAAACTACAGATGGCTGACCTTTATGCTCGGTAGCTTCTTTGTAGGCTGAAAATATTTTTGTAGAGTCGTGACCTCCCCTTCGTAATTTAGTAAGCGTTTTGTCATCCAGATTTTCGACTAATTTTTGTAGCTCAGGCTCAGGCCCAAAGAAATTTTCTCTTATGTAATCTCCAGTAGATGCAGCTAAGGTCTGGTAATCACCGTCAACGGTTTTTTCCATTTTACGCAGCAAATGGCCCATCTCGTCATTTTGGAGTAGTTCATCCCAGTCTCTGCCCCACAAAACTTTGAGAACGTTCCATCCTGATCCTCTAAATATTGCTTCTAATTCTTGGATTATTTTACCGTTTCCTCTTACTGGCCCATCTAATCTTTGTAAATTACAATTTATGACAAATGTAAGATTATCTAATTTTTCTCTATGAGCTAAATGTAAAGCATGTAAAGTTTCAGGCTCATCACATTCCCCATCTCCCAAGAATGCCCAGACTCTACAGTTACTAGTATCTGCAATGCCCCTTTCTTTTAGGTAGCGGAGAAATCTAGCGTGATATATTGCATTAGTAGGTCCTAATCCCATCGAAACAGTTGGGAATTCCCAAAATTCTGGCATCAATCTAGGGTGCGGATAACTAGATAGACCGTCTGTGAAGGCTTCTCTCCTAAAATGGTCAAGATTACCTTGATCTAGCCTTCCTTCTAGAAAAGCTCTAGAATATATGCCTGGAGATGCATGACCTTGGTAGTAAATGAAATCACCAATTCCATTGTTCTTTCCTTTGAAGAAATGATGGAATCCTACTTCATACAAACTTGCTGCAGAGGCGTAAGTAGAGATGTGGCCACCTAAACCTGCAAAGTTCTTGTTAGCCTTTGAAACCATCATTGCAGCGTTCCATCTAATTATACGTCTAATCTTCTTCTCAATAACTTCATTTCCAGGATATTCAGGTTCAGATTCAGGAGGTATAGTGTTTACGTAAGGGCTATTGGTCATTAAGGGAATTGCAATGTTTCGATCTCTAGCTTCCCTGATTAATGTCTGTAGTAAGTATCTAGCTCGCTCTTCACCCTTAATTTCAATAATCGAGTCGATAGAATCAATCCATTCTTCAGTTTCTTGAGGGTCCCTATCTGGTAACTGTTGCCTGTATCCTTTTTTCATATTTTTTTCTCTCACTTTTGTTCTTATAAATTAACTGTATTTATATTATTAGGATGTAAATATATTATTTAATTTTTTATTATCTTTCTTTTCATTTTCCATATTGTGAAAAATATAAGACATCATTAGAGGGAAATATACAGTAGCTTCACCCCATACCATCACCTCATCTAGATTTTGGTGATTTTTACCCCATGAAATAGCTTCTTTTAGAGTAGATCCGGAAAGTCCACCGTCTCTTAAATCAGCAGTACTTATTTGTATTCCAAATGAGTGTTTCTCCACATCATATCCGAGCATTTCAGCCATAACTACGGAATCTTGAGAATAATTTTTTGGTACTCCTCCTCCAACAACTACTATTCCAGTATCTCCGCTTTTACTTTTCATGAGTGCTAATTCTCTTAAATCCTTTATTGAATCGATTGCAATATTGTTATTTTCATTTTGTTCTAAGGCTATTCCTATTCCAATTGAGGAATCATTTATTGCAGGAATGAATATAGGTATCTCATTCTCAAATGCAGCTTGCATAACGCTGTCTTTAGCACCATCAATTTTTGAAAGCCATTTTCCACATTCGTTCATAAAAAATCTGCTTGAATAATTTCCTTTAGGAATCTCAGAAGCAATTTGCTTAAAAGTCGCATCAACTTGTCTTAAAGCCATTTCATCTAGTGCATGATCATATATTCTATCAATTAGCAGTTCTTGAAGTTCAGAATCATTTTGTTTTGGATCGCATTTGTAGTGCTTATGCCCCAAAGCCTCTACCATATCTTGTTCGAATAGTGCACCAGTACAAACTAAAGCATCGACATAGTTTCTTTTGATTGAATCAATTACTATTTGCCTTAAACCTGCACTGAATATGCTGCCAGCTAATGACCAAATGATGGTCGTATTATTTTGTAAATTCTGGAGGTATAGTTTAGCCGCATTTCCTATATTACGAGATTCAAAGCTCATTTCTGAAAATGAATCTATTAATTTAGATATATCTCTGCTTGATTTTAATTTTATTTGCTTTACTTCATCCCTTAATATTTCTTTTCTTCTTAATTTTTGCTTATCTGTTAGTTCAATCTTTTGCATGTCTGGTATCTTTGAAGGATTCTCTGGTATCTTTGAAGGATTCATTCTAGACGCCCTCCGTTGAAACAAGTTTAGTTTTCTCTCTTATTTTGAGAGCATTAATTTTAAGATCTTTTAATTTTTTTAATATTTCCTTATCATTTGTTGCAATTGTAAAACCTTTCTTTGCCGCCTCGATAAGCATATCATCGGCATACCCTTCTCCAATATCTTCTATAGGTAGTGTTTTGCAAATTTGCAATGCTGCTTTTGCATTATTAGTATTCAATTTTTTTAATTCTTGTATAATGCATTTTGGTATTGCTATGTTTGAATCAGGCACAGCTTCTTTGATGGCTTCTCTGAAATCAGGTCCTTTGCTAAATGTCCATAAAATTATATTAGTATCTGGTAAGACGGTTTTCATTCTTTAATGATACCGTACCCAATCAAATGCCATTTACCATCTACTCTTCGGCTCAAAGCAATACGTTGACCTATGGGTGCACATACTGGTATTGTTAGATTAATGTCTACTACATTTTCTCTCACAGTTATTGGAATACCTACAGTAGTTCTAGTACCCACAGTTATCATAAGTGGTTCTTTAGTCTTTAACTCACTCATATCTTGAATATTTTTTGTGCCGACAACACGTTCTAGTAATTTTGCTTCTATACTAAATTTTTCCCACACTGGGGGGAGAGTCCCTGGCTTTCCAATGACATTACCTAACAGTGAGTCTGATTTTGTCATTGCAGGATCAAGATTTGTCCCTATAGCCACTAAACCACCAGGACCCAATGAATCTCTTGAAACACCGCTATGCAGACTGTTAACTTTAGTTGTTATTGGTTCTAGTCCTTTTTTTGTTGTTCTGCCAGGTTTAATTTCGATTTCCTCACCTATTTTAATCTCACCGATACTTACAGTTCCACCCAATACTCCTCCCTTGATATTTTTTGGAAGAGTTCCAGGCCTGTTAATGTCAAAAGAACGGGCTATATTCATTTTAAAATCACTCTTAAGATCTTTATTTGGTGTTGGAAAGAGCTCTTCTATCGCTTCTATCAATAGATCTATATTTCTACTATGATGTGCAGAAACTGGAATAATTGGCGATTTTTCTAAAAGTGAACCTTTGAGAAAAGTTTTTATTTCTTTGTAAGATTCTACAGCTCTTTCTTTAGAGCAAACATCAATTTTGCTTTGTACGACAATGAATTTCTCAAACCCCATTATTTCTAAAGCCGAAAGATGTTCTCTAGTTTGAGGTTGCGGACATTTTTCATTTGCAGCTATTATTAGAATGGCTGCGTCCATAATTGCAGCACCACTGAGCATAACAGCCATCAGAGTTTCGTGTCCTGGGGCATCTACGAAACTTACAGTTCTTAGATGACTACTTTTCCCTTTTTTGAATTCTTCTTTATCAGGTTCAGAAGTGTAGTGTGTAGATCCGTCTTTTAATTTTATCTTGTAAAAGTCTGCATCTGCATATCCCAATTTTATGGATATGCCTCTTTTCATTTCTTCGCTGTGCTGGTCTGTCCATTTACCTGTTAAAGCTTGGGTAAGTGTGGTTTTACCGTGATCGACATGCCCCACCATTCCGATGTTTATTTCGGGTTGAGGTGAAGCTGTCAAGTTTAAGCCTCCTCGGGTTTGAATAGCTCCTCTATAGATTTTGGTCCGTAGTCAATAACTTTTAGATTCACTTGTGAGACATCTCCGCTTAATGTTCTTCCTCTAATCAATTTTCTTTTCCGTTGACCATCTTTTACAGGATTGAATCCTACTGAATCTCTCATCAATATTTTTCGCCTTTGATTACCAGAGACATCTCCTCTCATGGGAACTCCTGACTTATCAGAACCTCCCGTGATCTTTAGTCTGTATCCCGGTAATTCAACAAAAATGCCATCGATTTCTTCACCGACGTGCTTACCTACAAGCGCGTTCGACTTGTCTTCAGACAACACTTTTTGGTGCGTGGTTTTGTTTTTTGGATCAGCTATTACAGTTTTGAACTCAGCCATATGTCACCTTATTGGATATCTGCGTGATAAAAGCTAATATTTAAAGAATATTGCGAAAGTAACGATTAAATACTACATATGGGAGTAAAGAGCAATGGGGTTGCTAGTAATTGCAATTGATAGAGACAATGATTTAGGTCGAAAGACTGGAATAAGAAGTCCAGTAATTGGTCGGGAAGCTAATGTTAAAGCCGCTCTAGAGTTAGGTTTGGCAGACCCTGAGGAAAGTGACACTAATACAATGTTATCGGCTATCCGCACCTATGATCAATTATTAGAGGATGGAGGCGATGTTGAAATCGTAACGATTTGTGGCGACGTACGTGTGGGTACAAAATCAGACATGAAAATTGCTAATACGTTAGACCAAGTCATCGCTAAAACTAAATCTACAAAAGCAATTCTTGTTAGTGACGGAGCTGAAGATAGAGAGTTAGAACCAATAATCCGTTCAAGACTCCGAATAGATTCAACGAGAATGGTTGTTGTTCAACAATCAAGGCCTATTGAAGATACGCTTTACACTATAATTCATAAAATGGAAGATCCTAAAGTGCAAAGGCAATTTATTTTGCCTATTGCACTTATTGTCTTTGTTTGGGGATTAGCGGGACTATTGGGCTTATCAGAAATTGCTTCAGGTCTTATTTGGGTTATTCTCAGCGGTTATTTCCTCGTTAAGGTGGCCGGTTGGGAAGACGAGTTTAGAAATTTCTACAATGAACTTTTGACAACTGGTGAGAGGGTCTCCTTGTATTCGTATGTTTGGCTAATAGCAATTTTACTTTTCGTAGTAGGTGTAGCTCAGGGCGTTGAGCAGATGGATCTATCAAAGGAACTTGGAGTTGCAGCTATGGTTTTGGCCTTTTTGAGCTGGAATGGGGTTCTTCCGTATTTGCTATCTGCAATTGTGAGTGTGGAAGTATCAAGAACTATTGATGGCTACGTACGTGATGGTGTTTTCAATGTAAATATTGTTCGATTTATATTTACTGTAGCTAGTTTAGGTGCAATAACCGCAGGTATGATTGATATAATGTATGACATAGTTGTTCGAACCGGACTGGCCGAGTCTGAAGAGCCAGATTATACACAAGGGGTTTGGTATATTGCTATAGGCCTTTTGATAGGGTTTGTTGGCCGTATAGTATTTGAAATAATAAATGAAAGAATAGAATCAGATTCATCAGATGATGAATTTATTTCAGAAGAATAAACAGATGGTAAGCTGTGAAGTTTTGCGTTTGGGTCATCGTCCTGAGCGAGATAAAAGAATAACGACACACGTAGCACTAACGGCAAGGGCTTTTGGGGCTAATAAAATTCATCTTAATAGGCCGGACAGCAGAATAGTCAAAACAATTTCAGATGTAAGTGAAAAGTTTGGAGGTAATTTCATTATAGAAACAGTGTCTAATCCCAAAAGCTTTGTTCAAAAATGGAAGGGAAATATATTACATTTGACAATGTTTGGGATACCTTTGAATGAGAAATTGGGAGTTATAACCAAATCTAAAGAACCTTTACTGATTATTGTTGGAGCTGAAAAAGTTCCCCCGTGGGTTTTTGAATGTTCAGATTATAATGTGGCAGTTGGTAATCAACCTCATTCTGAAGTGTCTGCTTTAGCTATTACACTCTCAAAGATAAATCCTGAAGGTTGTGAGCAAAGCTTTGATGGAGGTTTACTCGAAGTAATCCCTTCCTCTGAGAGACGTAACATGATATCTAAAGAATAGCTTCATTCATCTATTTTATTGCCTGTAAGTGTAATTTCGATAAAAGACATTCGGAAAGTTCCTTTCTTGTCTTTCTTTGGGACATCTTCAGTACCTATTTTTACGTCTTTAACTTCAGTTTTAATTTCTTTAAATCTATTTTTAAATTGTTCCGAAACGTTAACGGCATTGGATATTGATTTTCCTCTAGCCTTTAGTTTTACTTCTTTAATCTCTTCTCTTTCTAGATAAGACATCATGTCTGGGAAGTATAGAAACGGATCTTCTGCTCCAATGAAAATAGTACCTGTTTTACCATCTAGTTTTTTATTAACTCTGAAGCGTCTTCTAGGTTTTTTTTCTTTCTTAGGAGCACGTTTTTCCTTTTTAACTTCCTTTTTTGCCATAATTTTTCTATTTGCCAGTTCTATTTATTCTTAATCGAATGTTTCGTTTTCCCATTTAACTTCAATTCTATTGTAAAAGAAGATACTACACAGTGCGAGAACTCCGCAAATTATAGAGAGTGCAATTAGAACTGTAGAAATGCTGTAACTAATTGCTAGACTCAAGATAGTCATAGCAATCATTGGTGGCACCGAGATTACAAAGAATTTGAGAAAAATAATTGCATCAAATAGAGCTGAATTTGTCCTCAAGCCTGTTGACCATGCAGTATAATTTACAATATACATGCCTACTGTAATCATAACTATAATGCCAATAGGTAGAAGATTAATTTCTGAACTCATGTATGCTATTAATGTCAAAAATAGTAATGGTATCCACCAAGTTATTGTAAAGAATAAAACAAGTCTGGCTCTAATAACGTCAGAAACAGTAACTGGTAATGTGGAATAGAAAGTAGGACTATCTATAGTGTTTAACCATGAATAAATCATAGTCCCAAAAAAGCCAACCATTACCCCATAAAATATGGTGTTAAAATCTACCTGAATTGGTAATCCCTTATCTATGAACCAATTCATGAAGGTTAAAATACCTAGAGGGAAAGCAAATGAAAAAAACATTTTTGTGCCAGTCTTACTTCTTTGAAGATCTATTCTTTCTTTAGAAATGATAGTTGGCTCAGATAATTTTGAGGCCCATGAAAAATTATCGATGTATTCTTTCAATCTGTCCTTGTATCCTATGGTTCTAACAGTCCCTTGTTCATATTGGTCTGTAACTAGTAAAGTTGCAACAGTGGCTAGGATTATGGTGGTAACAAGTGAATAAAGAAGATATTTTATTTCTCCATTGAAATACCATTCCAATGAATGTGTAATAGAGATATCTCTAACAGCTATAGCATATATTATCATAGCAAGTAAGCCTCCAAATACGCTCAATTTCCACGATATTCTGTAAAAGCTAGAAATAAGATAAGCAAAAGATAGTCCCATTAAAAATGAAAAGATGAGAGAAATTCCAAATTTTGTTAGATTAAGCATACTTATTTCCATTAGATAGGCCCCAATCAAGCCCCCCAAAAAAGCAGGTATCAACGTAAAAAAGGAGTAAAAGATAAATTCTTTAATGAAATATAGTAGTGTCATTTTCCTTTGAGTTATTGGTTGTGTGGTTGGCAGTCCTATTATCAGTCCAAGATATCCAAAGATTCGTTCTAGGAACTCGTTTCCAAAAAAAGCAAGTGAGCCTGCAAAAACACCATAGAACATGAGTCCAATATGCATGACTTCAAGGTATTCAACATACCCCATATCAGAAATCATTTGATTACTAAAAGTAACAGCAAGGATTCCACTAATCGCCACTAGTATCGGGAAAGAATAGAAACCTTTTCCACTTGCAAAACTAGTATTAAGACGTATTTCTTCTTGTAGCATTCTCCAAAGAATTAATTGATTCATAGTATTATTTCGTGGAAAAGCTCTTCTAAACTCATATCTTGTTCTTCCAGCTCATTTATTTTTATTAAAGATTGTATTTCTCCATTGTGAATTATTGCAGCCCTATCACAAAGCCTTTGTGCATTTTCTAATAAATGTGTGTTTAGAAAAACAGTGCCTCCCTCTCTTACATATTCAGCTAACCAGTCTCTAACTTTAGTCTGAACAATAGGGTCTAGATTTATGAAAGGTTCATCCAAAAACATTAGTTTAACTTCAGAAATAAATGCTGCAGCTAGCATTACTTTTTGTTTCTGTCCTCTAGACAAGTTTCTACAAACTCTTCCTTCCATTGCCTCAAGCTCAAAAAATTCAATCCAATAATCTATTCTAGGCTTTTCAGTTTTACGTATAGAAGTAACCATCTCTAGTACTTCTCTTGGTGTTAGGAAGCTAGGCGGGGATTCCTGCTCAGGAACAATAGCAATTTTTCGTTTAACATCCAGAACATTCTGATCTATTTTCATCCCAAATATTGAAGCTTCCCCTTGGGTTGCTTTGATTTGTCCCGTTAATATTTTTAGAAATGTAGTCTTTCCAGCACCATTTGGGCCTAGTAATCCGAAAAACTCGCCTTGCTCTATTTTAATGTCTACTGAATTAAGGGCTAAAACCTCTTCATATTTTTTCGATAAGTTAGTACAGCTAATTACAGTCATTCTCAGTTTTAATTGTAAATAGGCGTTATAATAGTATCACCAATTCTATTATTAATTGTGTGGCCCAGAGGTGTCCGTAGCGGGGGTCGCATAGCCAGGCCAATTGCGCTGGGTTTAGGTCCCAGTCCTTAGTGGTACGTGGGTTCAAATCCCTCCCCCCGCACCATTTATATCCTTATTATTCTAGTGTGTTATGACACAGGATTCTGATATCTCTAAAAAAAAGAGAGTTACAAAGGGAGATAAAAAAGCAAAAAAGCAATTTAGTCGTTATAAAAAAGGCGGTCCCAAGAAGAAGAGAGTTAAGTTGTGATTGGCGGTATCGAATTAGGTGGAACCAAATGTATTGTTGCAGTTGCAAATAATCCTCTAGATATACTTGAAAAGAAGATAATACCTACAAGAGGTCCAACTAGTACCATATTAGACATTGTGTCTTTTTTTAGTAATTACCAGATTAGTAAATTGGGCGTGGGTTCCTTCGGACCGCTAGTCCTTAATTCAGATTCGGCAGAATATGGGTGCCTAGTTGCTGAAAGTAAAGGAGGTTGGAAAGGAATTAATTTGGTCAAAGAATTATCAAAGATTGATGCGCATATTATTATTGATACGGATGTGAATGCAGCGGCCTTAGGAGAATACAAGTATGGTGTTGGGAAATCAGCTGAAACTTTTGTTTATGTAACAGTTGGTACTGGGATTGGTGTAGGTGTTTTAATAGAAGGTAAACCTCATGTTGGTGATTTTCATTTAGAAATAGGACATATGTTTATTCCTGATAAAGATAATTTTGAAGGAGTTTGCAGAATACATGGTAATTGCTGGGAGGGTTTGGCAAGTGGTCCGGCTATGCAGTCTAGATGGGGCATGGAGGCAAGAGCTCTTTCTTTAGAGCACGAAGCATGGGAAAAAGAGGCTCAGTTATTGGCTTTTGGAATAATAAACATAATATCAAATCATTCTCCAGACAAGATAGTATTAGGAGGAGGAGTTATGAATCAGAAGCATTTGTTTGAAAAGGTTAGGCTTAATGTTAAAAAAATATGGAATGGATATACACCTCTAGGCCCTCTATCAGATTTGATCTTAGAACCGGCTTTAGGTAGTGATTCAGGTATTGTGGGTTCACTTTCTTTGGCTTTGTAATTAGATTAACCTAGCTAGCATTATTATTCCAATTATTGTGATTAAAATCCCAGTCAAATATCTAAAAATCCATAGGTAGGACCTTCTATTTTTCCCTTCGACAGTAAAATTATTTATTTCAATGTAAGGCATTGGTGAACGTCTGTACCAACCTTGGACGGTAATTTCTTTACCTATCATTTCATTACCTCTCAACCACCCCCATATCCATTCCCAAATAGCAAGAGGTTGCCTATGGTCCAGGAATATAATTCCAGTATCGTCTTGCATGACTAAATCATCAGAAAATATGTAACCAGGTATACCTTTCCCTCTAACTATGCCTTTAACTGTACAAGGGATAGGTCTTATGTCAGATACCTTTACTTGATGAAGTAAAGTTTCTACGGACATTTTAGGATAAATCGATGTAGGGTAGCGGAAGTATAATTTGTAAAGGTAAGCAATACCAAAAATTAAAATCGCAGTTGAAGGCCAGTGTTCTTGAGGTATTATTGGATTATCATATGTAGGAATTACGAAGAAACCAATTATCATTAACCAAGGGAAAAGAATCATTACTACATCATGAATGAATTCGTCCCAGTATGATTCAGGCTTAGATAGGTTAAATGAGATGTAAGGCTCTTCACCAAATTCTTCAGATTGTCTACTTAAGTGCAATAGCCTTTTCGCAGTCAAAGGGTGTGTTGAATTTAATTCATAGAATGTGGCCCATGGATTCCAGAGGTCCCATTTCATAGCTCCCATTATGCTATTTTTATTAATCTCATATTGGCTTTTACCATCCCATTCATAATCGGTACTGTTACCAGTTGTGACTGCTAGCATCTGTCCACTTTCTGCATTAGATATGCCTAGTGCGCCAATGGAATTTATCGTTGATCTATTTTCATCATCACTTCTACTTTCAGCATCTCTTCTTCCGGCTAGACCATATGCAATTTTGACAAGCGCTCCGGATAGTGCAGCAGCACTGCCAACACTTTCAGCCCCGAATCTATCGGCATAGTATTCTCTAACTCTACTGAAGTAAAGAACAAGATATTGAGCTATGATATATACAACGTATGCGCCAATAGCTACTATAATGAACGGTGGTGCTGCTTTGGCTCCATCTTTACCGGCTTTGCCAGCCTTATGAGCTGCTTCAATACAGGCTCTGTAAATGTAATAGAAGAATACAGGTACCATTTGTGCGAAACTCATTAGCAAAATGTCCCAATGAACTGCATGACCAATCTCATGTCCTACTACACTATTGAGTTCGTCTTCATCTAGTAATTCAAACAATCCTTTAGTAATTACTATGCGTGCGTTATTGGGTGTATGACCATATGTGAATGCGTTAGGAGCCATGTCATTGATAACTCCCATGTATGGAATGTTGATATTTTGTTTCGTAGAGGTCTCTTTTAAGTAAACTTCAAGCGCCTTTGGTAGTTGATTTGGTTCTAACCATTCTATTGTGAATAACCAGCGTAATTGCAGGTCCATAATAAATGGTCCAAGCAAAAATCCGATTAAAGTAATTACAAAAGAGATAGCTAGTAAGCTTCCACCGACAAATAGCCCGTCTTCTCCTGAAGTGCTTTGATCAGCTTCGAATACAAGGGAAATTGTAATTAGCGCAAGGGCAACCAATCCATATAGAGCGCCGAAGGTGATAGTAGATGATAGGACTAAATTTGGTAAGGCCTTGATGTATCTTGTAGCAGGTGCAGACGCTTCAGCCCAATCTAAACCGAAACTAGATTTTTCTTTTAGTTCGTTTATGCCCTTTTCAGTAGCCAAAATATTTCGTTCGTTGTCTACGAAAAATTGGTTCGATTCTGATGGTAATTCATTAATGCTATACATCTCCTTTCCAGTTTTAGGAGAATGATATCCTGATTTTTCTTTATTCTTAAATGCAGTTTCTATTGCTTTATCAAATACAGAAATTTGTTTTGAAGGTAGTTGAAGGAAAATTTCACCTCTCTCAAGAAAAACTGAGCCACATCTTCTGCATGAGTCAAGTTCTACACCAGTAGTTGTAGTTTTTTTTTCTAGCCTGGTGTTTTTACAAATTGGACAGTGCACAGCAATCTAAAATTTAACTATATTTAAGCGTTTATCTTTGGTGGTCCCGCCCAGATTTGAACTGGAGTCTATACCACCCCAAGGTACAAGGATGCCAAGCTACCCCACGGGACCTTGAGAATAAATTCTACAAGATGTTAAAAAAATTAATCGTAGGGAAGTAATTCGTCTATCAAATCTATGTGAGAAACGTAAATTTTTCTGCAACAGTAACGATCAATACCTAAATCGTCCATTACCTCGCCTGGATTTTCTCCGTTTTCACGTCTTTCTACGAACTCTTCATAGAGTCCGCCGATAACTTTGTTGCAACTGAAACATCTAACTGGAACTAACATTTTTCTTCACCTGTATGATTTCTGCCTCTTCTTACGAGCTCCACGACCCATAGGGTGCTTTGGCTCTTTACGTCTTGTGTCATTAACTAACAAAGCTCGGTCGTAGCTTTGAAATAATTTTTGTAAATCTTCATCTCCAGACCATTCGACAATACCTCTTGCAATAGCTGTTCTAGATGCTTCAGCCTGGCCCATTACTCCACCTCCACTGACGCTGATGTTAATGTCAACACGATTTGAATGCTTCCCTGCAAGTTCCAATGGTTCTTGTATCTTTAATCTAGCCAATTCTGGTTGGTAAAATTCTACAGGTTTGTTATTTACTCTAACTCTTCCTTTTCCGCTCCTAAACGTAGCTCTTGCAATAGCAGTTTTTCTTTTGCCACTGGTGTGTATTACTTTGACCATTAGAATTTCGCTCCTAGATTTTTAGAAATGTCGCCTAATTTTATGTATTTGGTAGAGTTATTCATTTTTGCTTTTTCAACAGTTTCAATCTTTTCTTTTTGCAGAGAAATAGGAGTACCTACATCTACTTTTAATTTCTTAAATGCTTCTCTGCCTCTTGGTTTCTGATATGGAATCATGCCCCTTACAGCTCTTTTCAGCATCATGTGTGGCATTCTAGGGTAATACGGTCCTTTTCTCGGATGATTCAAATTTCGTTTTGAAATGTATTCTCCAAATACCATGTCTTTTGATCCAGAGATAACTGCATTTTCAGCATTAACTATGTGCACTTCCTCACCATTTAACAAAGTTTTTGCCACAGAGCTTGCTAAGCGCCCCATTATGCAGTCACTTGCATCTATTACTTTCATTATCCAATCACCATCACGCCAGTCCCTTTTGGAGTTGCCTTAATCATTTCATTATAGCTCAGACATTTCCCCCCTGCAGATTGTATCTTTTCTTTTGCAGAATTTGTAAAACTATAAGCAGCAACTGTCATTTTCTTTGTAATAATTCCAGTTCCCATTAGTTTTCCGGGAATTATAGCTTTTCCATTTTTGCCAACATTGTATTCCAATTTACTTACATTTACGCTTGGCCAATTTCTGGATGACCCCTCTAATCGGTTGGCTATGCTTCTCCAAAGAGGTGCCTCATTTTTACGAGAAGCCTCTTTTAATTCAGTAATAGCTTTCACTAAAGTTGAATTGCTCTTCCGGTTGATTTGTTTCACAGCCATTTTTAGAACGTCCAAACGTAGGTCGATGGCCAGATTATGGTGTATATAAAGTATTAGTCTGCAGTTATTATGACCTGACGGCCTTCTAAACTAATTTTATTTGAACACATCAGTTGCAGAGCTTTAGGCAGTAGTTTATGTTCGTGAAATAAAATCTTTTTAGATAAGGATTCTTCAGATTCATTTTCATTAATTTCCACACTAGCTTGCATAATGATTGGTCCCGAGTCAATATTTTCATCAACAAGATGTACGGTACAGCCACTTATTTTTGCACCATATTGTAAAGCATCTTTGTGGGCGTTAGCTCCAGGGAATGAAGGTAGTAAAGAGGGGTGTATGTTCAAAATTTTATTCTTATATTTTTTAATAAATAACGGGCTCAAAATTCTCATGAAGCCAGCCAAGACAATAATTTCTACTTCTGAGGCCTCCATAATTTTGATTACTTCTTTATCGAATTCTTCTCTTGTAATTGCAGCAGAATCAACATAATTACATTTTATTTTGTTTTTTTTAGCTCTTTTTACGGCATAAGCATTAGACTTGTTAACAACCAATTGCGCAATTTCAACATCAGGAGATTCACCACTTGCGATTGAGTCAATTATGGCTTGAAAATTACTGCCTCTTCCAGATGCCATTACTCCAACTTTCATATTTAGCTACTTAGGGTGTTGATTTTAATTGTTGCTTTTAGAATAGGTCAGCAATATCCCATCACCTATTTGCTTGAATTTGTTTAGTTCCAAGTTCAAAATCTTTTTTCGATCTAAAAATCCCTTACCTCCTGCAATAGACGGTGTTTCTTTTCCACCGACTATAACGCTTGAAATGAAAATATTCAACTCATTAAAGAGCTTTTTCTCAAGAAAGGACCAAATTACTGTTTCTCCACCTTCCACTAATATATTATTGATGTTTAACTGATTTAAATATTGCAACAAATTTTCTATATTAATTTCTTCTTTTCCACATCTAAAAGTTTTAACATTTGGTAATTTTCTGTCGACGGTTTTATCACCAATGATAATTATAGTTTCACTTTCTCCGTTCAAAATCTTAGAATTTTGTGGTGTTCTGTAATTTGTATCTAAAATAATTCTTATTGGATTTGGCCCAGAAGCATATTTTTCATTTACGGTTAAATTTGGATTGTCTTCTATTACTGTGTTTATTCCCACAATTATAGCGTCACATTTAGCTCTTAAATTGTGGACACGCTCAAAATCTTCAGTATTTGATAATTCTATTTTTTTCCTATTTGGAAGTGCAATTTTCCCATCTGCTGATGATGCACAGTTCAATATGATGTAGGGCTTCACGTTTTTCCAATGATAGTCCATTAAAAGATAATGGGTAGATACTCAAAAACGAGTATCAATATTCTTCTTCCTTGCTAGGAAAGCTACCACTTTTGATATCTTCTGAATATTTCTTGATTGCCTCTGTTGCGTCTTCAAATAAATTAAGATATCTTCTTAAAAATCTTGGGTTAAATTCATGAGTCATTCCTAACATGTCATGCAAAACTAAGACCTGACCGTCAACATCAGCTCCAGCACCAATTCCTATTATAGGTATATTCACCGATTCAGCTACTTTTTTGGCTAGATTGGCAGGTATTTTTTCTAATACTATTGAGAAACAACCCGATTTTTCCAATAATTTAGCGTCTTCAATTAACTTCTCAGCTTCAGCTTCTTCTTTCGCCCTGACAGTGTAAGTTCCGAATTTATAGATCGATTGTGGAGTAAGGCCTAGATGTCCCATTACAGGTATTCCGGCAGTTAAGATACGTTCGACTGACTCAATGATTTCAGAGCCTCCTTCCAGTTTCACAGCATGGGCGCCAGATTCTTTCATTATCTTTATTGAAGATCGTAGTGCTTTTCTTGAATCTCCTTGATAAGTGCCGAACGGTAAATCCACAACAACCAGAGATCTTTTTGCAGCCCTGACTACTGATGATGCATGGTAAATCATGTTTTCTAGAGTTATCGGAAGAGTAGTTTCATATCCTGCCATTACGTTAGAAGCAGAATCTCCAACAAGTATTACATCTATGCCAGCATTATCTACGATTTTTGCAAGAGTGAAATCATATGCAGTTAACATACTTATTTTTTCGTGTTTAATCTTCATTTCTTGAAGAACATTTGTTGTCACCCTTTTGTAGCTTTGACCCATGACTCGCCTGCTTTTTCTACTGGAGTGGAGTAGTTATTATTTGCTATATTTTTTTTTGTTAATTATTGGGCATTAACCCGAACTCTTTTAATAGGCTTTTACAGAAGGGTATGTGTGCTGGGACACGAGTATATTCCTATAGGGATTTTTGCGCTTATTGCGTTATCATTTCCTGTGTTAACATTTTTCGCCGGTAGGTTCTTTAGACCTCATAATGATAATCCTCTAAAAAATTCAACTTATGAATGTGGCGAGGTTCCTGTTGGTGAGGCACACATTCAGTTCCATTTCCAATACTATATGTTCGCGATTCTTTTCGTTGTTTTTGATTTAGTCGTGGTTTTTCTTATTCTTTGGGTTCAAGTTTACCTAGATTTAGATGTCGCAGCAAAGGTGGTTATGCTATTATTTCTTCTATTAACTCTGTTAGGTTTATGGTATGCGTTTAAAAAAGAGGACGTGATTTGGATATGAGTTCTAAACGCATAGGCGGTAATCCAAGTCTTAGAAGAGGTCTTGGTTCAAAAACGACAGATTCGGAAAAAATAATGGAAGATCCTCCAGCAGGCGATTGGCTTGCGCTACGCTCTGATCAGTTTCTAAAGTGGATTGATAATGCAGTTTATAATGCAGCTGAAGCCACAGGGATGAGAGAAGTTGTTGACAGAGTCACAAGGCCGATATTCAACTATGCCCAGCGATTTTCTCCACACCCTTTGCACTTTGGAATTATGTGTTGTGCAATTGAAATGGGGCAAGCTTCAGCTCCTGATCACGACATAGATAGGCTTGGCTTAGTTTATCGTTCTTCACCAAGACAGTGTGATGTTTTGATAGTTAACGGGCCGGTTTGTGAAAAGTTGAGACCTAAACTTAAGACGCTTTATGAGCAGATGCCTGAACCTAAATGGGTTGTAGCCATGGGGGAGTGTGCCATTTCTGGTGGTCCTTATTGGGATTCTTATTCTGTAGTTGCAGGTGCTGATACCTTCATGCCAGTCGATGTTTACATCCCTGGCTGCCCAGTGAGGCCGGAAGCTTTGATGCACGGTTTCCTTACTCTACAGAAAAAAATTAGAGAAAAAGAACCTGGTTTATTCCTAAGGAGATAAATATGGAAATAACTAAATTCATGAAGAAACTTTCATCGCATAAAGGTGTTTCTGATGTCGCGCTGATTAGGGATAACGTAGTAAAATTGGATTTAGGCAAAGAAGATTCTAAAGATTTTTTTATCTCACTTAAAGAAGACTATGGCTTTGAACATTGTTCATTGATTAGTGCGATAGATAATCAGCCTCAATTTGAATTGGTTTATCATTTTTCAGTAATAGAAGGTTCGATTTTCATCAAAGATAGCCCTAAGACTGTGATGATTGAAATTCATATTTTTTTGGAACGAGATACTCCTACTATCGAATCAGTATCTGATCTTTGGTTCGGTGCTAATTGGCATGAAAGAGAAGCTTATGATTTGATGGGTATCTATTTTTTGGGTCATCCAGATTTAAGAAGAGTTCTTCTTCCAGAGGGATTTGCAGGCCATCCTTTGAGGAAAGATTACGTGTATGAAATACACGAGGAGGAGTGGTAATGGCTGAGATGTGGATTAGTATGGGTCCGCAGCATCCTATGACCCATGGTCTCTGGACTTTGAAGGTAAAGGTTGATGGTGAAACTATAGTTGATGCAGATCCAGAGTTAGGTTATCTCCACAGGTCTGTAGAGAAAATGGGAGAAAGGCGCAAGTATTTCATGAACACAACCTTAACTGATAGATTGTGTTACGCTAGTTCTACAACTTGGACTCATTGTTATGCACTCTCAGTGGAAGAATTAATGGGGGTAGAAGTTCCGCAAAGAGCACAGTATATTCGAACAATAATGTTGGAATTACAGCGTTTGGCTTCACACTTGATGTGGGCTGGAGCATACATGCCTGATTTAGGTCATATTACTGGTGCATTGTATTTTTGGAGAGATAGAGAATTATTCCTGAATCTTTTGGAACTCCCTAGTGGAAGTCGTCTTTTGTACAATTACATCCGAATTGGTGGTGTTAAGAGAGATTTACCGGACGGATTTGAAGAAAAAACAGAAAGAATTTTAAAATTGTTCGAGCAACGTTTAGATGAGTACGCAGATTTATTTGAGAATTCAAAAATATTTAGAATGCGTACAGAGGATGTAGGTAATTTTACCGCATCACAAGCAATGAATCTGGGAATTACTGGCCCCAATCTTAGAGGGTGTGGTACTAAATTTGATTTGCGTAAGCAGGATAGTTATGAAATATATGATGAAATAGATTGGGAGATTCAGACTAGGGAAGCAGGTCCCGGCTACGGTGATTGTTTTAGCAGATACATGGTAAGAATTGATGAGATGAAAGAATCAGTTAAAATTATTAGGGAATGTTTCAAGAAAATGCCTGCAGGACCTACAATGGCTTCTAAGGTTCCTATACGTGCTTCAGGCGATGCGTTTAGACGCACAGAAGATTCAAGGGGGGAAGCTTTGATGTATCTGGTTGGTGACGGAAGCGATAGGCCTTATCGTTGGAAAATTAAAAGTCCTATGTTTACAACAATATCGGCATGCCCTCATTATCTAAAGGGGTACAAAGTAGCAGACATTCCCTCGATAATGGGAAGTATTGATATTTGTATCGGAGAAACAGACAAATGAGTTTATTCAGTTTCTGTAGGTGGATGGCCGAATGGACAGCAAATTACATGCTGATTCCAGTTTTTGATTTTCAGAAAAATTTGTTCCCTCCTTTTAGTCATCCAGCAGGTACAATCGCAGATTGGTTGGGTACAGATGGAGGTTTGGATACTTTGGCTTGGACTTTTGCAGTTAATATTGCGTTTGCAATAGGCATGACTAATCTTATTCTTGTAATTCATTTAGAGAGAAAAATAGCAGCTAGAATACAAGATAGAAGAGGACCAATGCTTTCCTTTAGATCTTTTAGAGAATTAGGTGAAGATCTTGCAGGCGAAGCGCCTAGTTGGAGATTTAAAGATAATTACTCGGGAATTGGTATTTTACAAAATATGGCTGATGGGATTAAAGCTATTACTAAAGAACTGATTGTCCCTGCTAAAGCAGATAAATTTTTATTCACAATGGGTCCTATTATTTTTATTTCATCTTCTGTGTTTTTACTAGTTTTATTTCCTTTGTCTGATAGGTTTGCAGCTTCTTCAGCTCCAGCAGGTCTTATGGTTATAATGGCGGCTTTTTCTATAGCTCCAATAGGTGTTCTAACATCTGGTTGGGCTTCAAACAATAAATATTCAATGATTGGTGGTATGAGATCTGCGGCGCAGCTTATGTCTTACGAAATTCCTTTACTTCTTAGTATGGCTGGAGTTTTTCTTTTGGCAGGTTCTTTTGATCCAGTTACCATTGTGGAGCAGCAGCAGGAAGGTACTTGGCTGTTTGGTCTACCAATGTGGAATTTCATTCCACAGTTTTTGGGGTTCATAGTTTTTATGATTTGTATTCTTGCTGAAGTTGAAAGAGTTCCTTTTGATCTTCCTGAAGCGGAGGCCGAGCTTGTTGAGGGGTGGACTACAGAGTATAGTGGAATAAGGTACATGCTCTTTTTGGCTGCAGAATATATTAGAGGTTTTGCAGGTGCTGCAGTTTGTACAATCCTTTTCCTAGGTGGCTGGGCAGGTCCTTGGCCAATTCCCCCTGAAATATGGTTTTTAAGCAAAGTTTATCTAATCTTAATTTTTTGGATATTTATAAGATGGACAGTCCCTAGAATTAGGACCGATCAAATCTTAGAGCTTGGATGGAAAAAGCTCTTGCCTCTATCGTTGATAAATATTTTGATTGTTATATTTATGGTTGAAATTTATCCTTACTTTTCAGATATAGTTAATCTTCCGGAGGTTTTCTAAGATGAGCAGTGACAGAGATATTGGTATTATGGATATTATTGTTAATCCAATGAAAGTTACATTAAAACAATTTTTCAAATCCACGTTTGGTAAGCCAACAACGGTGATGTATCCTCTCGAAAAAAGGGCACCACCCCCTACATACAGAGGAATGAATGCAGTTATTTGGGATTTGTGTATAGGATGCGGCATTTGTGGTGAAGTTTGTCCTAACAAATGTCTAAAGATGAAGCCTACAGAGTTGTCAGATGAAGAGCAAGATAGGGCTTGGTATGGTTCTCACGTAGCTAAGAGAAAAAGTAAAGCGGAAAGGCCTGCAATTAATTTTGGGCATTGTATGTTTTGTGGATTTTGTGAAGATTATTGCCCTACTGGTGCAATGACCATGACCGATTTTTATGAGCTAGCAGATACTTCACGTGAAGGCTTAATTTATCCTGCAAGATCTATGAAGGTTGATTTACCCGAGCTTCCACAATTACCTCTTACAAATTATATGATGGAATCACCTATCTTGAATTCTGAAACGTGTATAGGATGTAGTAAATGTGTAGATAATTGTCCTACTAATTGTATAATAATGGATGAAGGTGTGATTAATAAAGAATTGAAGAATGGTACAGTTCGTAATGTAGAGAATCCATATTTCGATTATACTATCTGTATTGGTTGTTCAACTTGTGTTAAAGTTTGTCCAGCAGATTGTTTGCACATGGAGCCAATCAGTAACTCCAGTTCTAGCGGTTTAACTGAAGAAGGGGAAGTTACCGAAGCGTGATATTGTGGCTTTAGATTTACTTTTTTTTTGGATATTAGCCGGTTTAATTTTAGCTGCAGCCTGGGCTGTTGTTAACGGTAATGACATTGTCCATTCTGTAGTTTGGTTATCTACTGTATTTCTTCTTACAGCAGGTATATTTATTCTTGCCGAAGCTGAGTTCTTAGCAGTAATTCAAGTTTTAGTATATGTGGGAGCTATTTCAGTAGTAATCATCTTTGGAATTATGTTGACTAAGAGGACTCTCAAAGGAGGCGAGGATGTCTAATCGTTCTGTAATTTGGTTTCGTGATGCTTTAGTGATAACATTTTCGATTTACATAGTGGTTTCAATTTCAGCAGTGTCTTGGGAAAATCTTAAGGTAGTTGATTCAGCACCAGATACTTGCAAAACGGGCTGTCCACCTATAGCTAATTTCCCTGAAGATGGTTATTATCACTACACAAATTCTATCACCTTTGATTGGGATCCGGTTTCTGTAAATTATAGGGTAAGCGTTACAGATGATGATACAAACGAATTAGTATTTGATGGTAATTTTACTAACAGCAATAGTGCAACTACTGGCAGATTGCCAATTGGTACTTATTTTGTGCGAGTATATTACACTGGAATCTCAGGATCTACATTTGATACATATCCGATTTTGAAATCGGAATTAATTGATGTTGTGAAAGAGTCCGGAGAGAAGTTGACTATTTTATGGTCTGAAGTGACGGTTTCTTATGTCATTGAAATTAAACTTCACTCTGAATCAGATGGTAATTTAAATCTTGCAATAGTCCACGAAGAAAATCAAATAGATGGTACGGAATATACCTATTCAGATTTTACAAACGGAAGAACTTATTCTTGGTCCGTATATGCACAGGACTCAAAGGGATACAGTTCTGTTGCTTCACCACTTCGAGAGTTAAACATAGACACTACCAAATTTTTAGCATTTGAAGTATTTAATAATTGGGAAGTTCCTTTCTTGTTGTTGGGAGTTATGATGGTTATTGCTTTACAGGCTGGAGTATTCTTAGCTAGAGAGGAAAGAGATGATTGATCCTATAAATTACTTGATTTTCTCTTCTGTTTTATTGATGATAGGTGCCTACGGTGTCATCAAAAATAAAAATGCAATAGTTGTCTTAATGTCAGTAGAAATAATGCTTACTGCTGCAAATATAAATTTTATAGGTTTCTCAAGTTATTATCATGATCTGTCTGGCCAAGTAGTAGCTTTGTTTGTGACTGCAATTGCTGCGGCAGAAGTTGCAATAGGCTTAGCAATATTATTGAGTTTGTTTGAGCAAAGGGACACAATAGAATTAGACTTGTTGAATAGGTTGAGGTGGTAGCGTGTCTGAAACAATTTCGGATGTTAAGAAATATAACTTTATCATTCACGAATTTTTCCATGGTTTTTCTCTACACATAGGAGCTGCAATCTTGACACTTTTTGTTTTTACGGAAGGTTTCTCAAAGTCTTTTGTAAGCGTTGCATGGATGATTCCAGTTTTTCCTATTGTAGCTTTTTTGTTTATTTTATTGTTTGGTCATTATGATCCTAGAAGAGGCGGTTCTATAGCACTAGTTGGAGTTGGTCTTTCTTCTGTCTTTTCTTTATCAGTAGCATATGAAGTGCTCATAACAAATTCATTGCACGGAGGCTTTGAGGAATCAAGCAGGGTTTGGTTCAGCGGGCAAACATATGCTTTTGAATTTGGAACTTACATTGATTCACTTGGAGCCCTTTTACTTCTTGTAGTAGGTTTGGTTTCATTTTTGGTCATTGTATTTTCTACTAGCTATATGCATGACGAAGGCGATAGACAGGTCAGATATTTTGCCGAAATAACATTATTTGTTGCAGTTATGCTTGGTTTGTTAATAGCGAATTCATTTTTGTTAATGTTTATTTTTTGGGAGCTTGTCGGTGTTTGTTCTTACTTGCTCATTGGTTTTTGGTATGAAAAACCTTCTGCAGCTTCAGCCGCGAAGAAAGCTTTCCTAGTTACTAGAGTGGGTGATGTTTTTCTTTTGTTAGGACTAGTTATACTTTTCAATACTTTTGGCACTCTTCGTTATTCAGAATTATTTTCCGATCCGACTTTGTTAGCAGACCATTCTGATGAGTTAAAATGGGCTACTTTGTGTATATTCGGGGGTGCAGTTGGTAAGTCCGCTCAGTTTCCTTTACATTTCTGGCTGCCAGATGCTATGGAAGGTCCAACCACAGTTTCTGCATTGATACATTCTTCAACAATGGTTAAGGCAGGCGTATTTCTCGTTGCACGTAGTTATCCTTTGATTGTACACAGCCCAGATACAGCCATATACATCGCAGTAACCGGTACGGTTACTGCATTTGTCGCAGCTAGTATGGCAATGGTTATGAATGATATTAAGAGAGTTTTAGCATATTCGACAATATCTCAATTAGGCTATATGTTTCTTGGTTTAGGAACTGGTGCATGGACTGTTTGGCATGCAACTCACGAGGGTGTTGAAGTACACGCTCAGGGCTATATGGCTGGCTTATTTCATTTGATGAATCACGCTTTCTTTAAAGCGTTACTTTTCCTTGGATCTGGAGCAGTCATTCACGCAGTTCATACTCAAGACATGAGAGAGATGGGCGGTCTGAGGAAATCGATGCCCATTACTTCAACTACAATGGGGTTGGGCGTTTTATCAATTTCAGGTTTTCCTCTTTTATCTGGTTTTTGGTCTAAAGATGAAATACTTGAAGCAGTACATCACAATGGTGAATATGATTCGACTTTTAGCCTTCTTTGGTGGATGGCATTACTTACAGCCGCTATGACTGCTTTTTACATGACTAGAATGTGGTTTATGACATTCAGTGGCCCAGAGGAAAGATACGTAGAAACTATGGCTCAATCTAAAGATCATTCGGACACGGGCAATTGGATTCTTAGAAAGGATAAAATTGAGGTTCATGCACACGAAGCTCCGTATGTTATGACTGTACCTTTGATGATTCTTGGTACTCTCGCAGTTTTCTCAGGTTTGTCATTAGTATTGGGAGACGGGTTTGGTGCTCGAGTATACTACGGTTCTCACCATGGAGAAGGGGGTATGATACAATGGGGAATTATCAATCATATCTTACTTTCACCATTAACTCACTTATCTGTTGCAGTGGGTATGTCTGGTATGTTTTTGGGTGTTTTGTTTTATCGCAGGGGTCCGGACGGTAAATCTGCATTTTCTGCAGATTTCGTATCTGAGAATGCAATAACTAAGCCTTTCCACACATTTTTGATTAATAGACTTTACATGTCAAAATTTTTTAATTGGTTTGGTATGAGGACTTGGGATACTTTTGCCAGAGCTTGTGATTGGTTTGATTTAAATGTTATAGATGGAGTTGTGAACGGGGTTGCTAATTTGTCTCAGGTATTCAGCCATAGAGTTCGAAAAATAAATTCTGGTTTTACTGGCCATTATGCTTCATTAACTGTAGGTGGTCTTGGAGCTATAGTGCTTCTTACAAGGATAATTATGCCATTTATGGGGTGGTCACTGTGAGATTTCCTATATTTTTATTATTAGCTATTTTCTTATTTCCAATGGCTACTGCTGAGGACCATACTGTTCTAGTTTCTCAATCACCTGACGGAATGAGTTATTATTTTGAACCAGTGACTCTTGAAATTGGTGTTGGAGACAATGTTACTTTCGTGTGGGGTAACGGTTCACACAATGTAGCTCAAGTAGCAAGTTCAGATTCAGGCCTTTATGAGTCAGGTTTTCGTTCAGGTTCACCTCAAGTAGGCGGTAATTGGTCACTTCCGGCAGAATATGTCTCTCAGGATGGAACTCTGTATTACGTTTGTGAGCCTCATATTATGATGGATATGAGAGGTACTATTGTTGTTGGGACAGGTAAGCTTCCAGTTCCTGAAATTTCCATGGAGTTTGGTGATTTTCCTTGGCTTTCATATCTTTTAGTTTTTCCAATAATTGGCTCGCTATGGACTTTTGGATTCAGAGATAGTCCTAATGCTCCAAGAATAATAGCTCTCTTTACAACATTATTTACACTTTTACTTTCAATTATCGTATTCTTTAAAGCTGGTAAAGAATCCGGTTTTTCTTTAATGGAAGAGTATGCATGGGCTCCTTCTTTTGGTATTTCTTTACTGCTGGGAGTTGATGGTTTAAGTTCTCCAATGGTTCTTTTAACAGGCATTATAGGGCCATTAACAGTTATTTTCGCATGGGAGGAAAAAGAAAAACCGGCTCTTTTCTTTAGTCTCCTTTTA